>NZ_JAHEWS010000024.1:0-62739 GCF_018598405.1 Curtobacterium flaccumfaciens
ACCATCGTCTCGACGGCGACGCGCGCGTTCGGGTCGACCGTCAGCAGTGCGTCGAGGATGCTGTCCGAGATCTGGTCGCAGATCTTGTCGGGGTGCCCCTCGGTCACCGACTCGGACGTGAAGAGGCGCAGCTTGCTGGCGATGCGACGGCCGGTCGTCGCCGGACCGCGGTCGGTAATGGTCATGGTTTCCTTTCGATGAATGAAGCCGTGATGCGGGGCCGCGGTGCTGCACCGAGTGCGAGGGCGACCCCAACTGCAGCGATGAGTGCCCACCCGCCGGCAGAGCCCGCGATGCTGGCTGCCGGGACGAGTAACGCCGTTACCCCGGCGGCCGTGATGCCCCACGCTGACCCGACAACCCCGAAAGCCGCGGTGTGGAGGCGGGCCGGGGTCCGGTTGAGGATCGTCGGCATCATGCCCGCAGCGAGCAGCAGCTCGGTGATTGTCCAACCCACGCCGAGGACGGCCCAGCTGTCGGTGACGGCCATCGTGATCGCTGTTACGGCACCGACTGCCGACCCCGCCATGAGGTAGTGCGTCGCTGCGGAGTCGCGGAGGAGCCGTACGGCAAGGGGCTGCAGGACGAGGACGAGTGCCCCGTTTAGTAGAGCGGCTGACACGTAGGACTCCGGGTGGCGGGTCCCGAGGGCGAACGCGGTCCCCAGGCCCTGCATCAGCGCGGTGGCGCCGATCCCGACGGTCAGCGCAGCTCCGAGGCGTCGGGCGTCTTCGAGGCGAAGATCTCGCAACGACCCGAGCGCCGGGACCGCGATTGGTCCGAGGATGAGTGCGATTGGGGCCGCTGCAAGCAGGACGACGCCCTCGATCGCGAACAGCACGCCGTATTGCTGGGTCGTGGCGGTGACCAGCCCGGCGACGCCCGCTGCGGCCGCGGCGCCGAGGTTCGCGGCCCAGGCGATCGTGGACTGCGTCCTGGCCCGCTGTCCGTTGGGCGCCGCGAACGTGATCGCGGTCCCGAGCAGTGACCGGGCAGCGCCGGACGTCGCCCCGACGAGGAACATTAAAGCCACCGGGGCTGCGACGGGCGCGCCCACGACGAGCGGGAGGATGAACATGACTAGCCCGTTCGTGGTCATCACCACCCCCAGCACCCTAGTTAGGGTCCGAGCATGGACGAGCGCACCCGCCAGTGCGGGGAACACCACCGTGCCAATGCCGAACGCGGCGAGCACCAACGCGGCACCGGTGGCCTCGTAGACGTCGCGGAACCAGACCACGGCGATGATCGAGCTGAAGCCACCCGCGCGGACGACGACCAGCAGGACGAGCGCCACCATGTAGCGGAGGCTCACTCGTAGCCCTCCGTGCCGCTGAGCCAGGTCGCGACGGCGTCGAAACGCCGCCGAGTCTCCGGAGCGAGGGCGTCGAGTAGCGCAGGGTCGGCCCGTGCGACCAGGACGGACCGGGTGATCCGCGCCAGGTCGACTGCGTCCAGGTCGGCCTCGAGGAAGTGCCCGAAGCCCTCCGAGCCGCTGGCGCGGCGCGCCCGCGGCGGCGTCCCGAGTTCGCGCCGGCGTAGCAGCGGCAGGTCCCGCAGGGCGAGATCCGCGTCGCGCCGGGTGAGTCCGAGCCGTGCGAGCCACCAACGGACTGCCGAGACGCCGTGTGCCTGGAGGAGCGCGGAGAGTCGGCCGGCCCGGCTCGCGGCCGACCGAGGGTCGGCTCCGTCGAGGCGCAGGTTGTGGTGGATGTGGAGCTGATCGGCGCTGGGGACGTCGAGCGCGGTGCAGAGCATCGGGACGACGGTCGTGTGGAGGTTCACCAGTCCCTTTCCGAACACCTGGGTCCGCCTCGCCGCGGTGGTCCAGCCACCGATGCTCGTGGGTAGCAGGTATGCGGCTGCGGCGACTAGTCCGGAGTGGATGACCTGGCCGGGATCATTTGGCACCGGGACGCCGACGTGTCGGGTCCGTGAGGCCGATCGGGAGACGCTGATCCGGTCCGGGACCCGGGTGTTCGACCGGGCGGCCGCGGCGGCGCGGCGCTCAGGACCTCGGTCGGAATGGCATCAGTGTGGCCGGTCGAACGACTGCAGAGCCTGCGGGACTGCGGACACCGAACCGCGTACCCGGATCGGCATCGGGACGAGCTGTTCACCGACGGTCAAGTCCGGGTCAAGGAGGGTGCGGACCGCCAGGGCCCCCATCTCCTCGTACGGCAGCGCCGCGGTGGTCAGGGTCGGTTCGAGGTACAACGCGATGTCGTCGTCATCGAAGGAAACGACTGAGACGTCCTCGGAGACCCGGAGTCCCGCTTCGGTCAGCGCACGGTAGACACCGAAGGCGAGCCGGTCGTTCAGGGCGATCACCGCTCCAGGGCGACGGCCGCTGGCGAGCAGGCCCCGCATGGCTTCGTAGCCGTGGTCGGGATCCCACTCGGGCATGTCGATCTCACTGATCGGCACGACGTCGTGGGCCGCGAGGGCCGCCGATATCCCGGCGAGGCGCCGTTCGATCGCGCGGGTGGTCCAAGCCGGGCGGACGGACCGATCGCGGCCGATGATGACGACGTCCTCGGTGTGGCCGGCGTCGAGCAGGAGCCGCACGATCGACTCGCCGCCGGCGTGCTCATCGGCGAGGACGGTGGCGGTCGGACGGGATGCGACTGCGTTGAGCATGACGACGGGGATGTCCGCGTTGATCTCAGGGAGTTCGACGGCGTGCGGTCGGATCGAAGCGTAGATGAGCCCGTCCACCTGGTGGTCGACGAGCACACCGAACGACGAGACGATCCCGGCCTGCTGGTCCTCGGTCTCGGTGATGAAGAGGACGTATCCCTGGCGCTTCGCCTCGGCGAGGGCGCCGCGGATCATGCCCGACCCGAACCGGTCAGTCGTGATGGCCTCGGAGACGAGTCCGATGACACCGGACCGGCGAGTGGTGAGTGACCGTGCAGTGAGGTTCGGTCGGTAACCGAGTTCACCCGCTGCGGCACGGATGCGGGCTGCGGCGTCGACGGAGACGCGCGATGCCGGGTGGGAGTTGAGCACCTGCGAGACGGCTGCCTTGGACAGCCCGACGCGAGCGGCGACGTCGGAGAGCGTCACTCGACGGGCGCTCATCTCGACCTCGTCGTCATTGTTCGCACCTCTCCAGCATACGGGCTTGACAGACCGTGGTGAACCGGTACACCATACGTGATTAACCGGTTCACCATGGCGGTGGACCCCTCGATGATGAGTGGTGGAACCCCGTGCACGACCTTCCCTCGACCGACGGCCAACGCCGCTTCCGGGCAACGGTGCTCCCGTGCTGAGGCTCCCCGACCACTGGGTGTGGGACTTCTGGTTCGCCGACGACGGCGACCGCCACCACGTGTTCTTCCTCCACGCACCGCGGTCACTCGGCGACGAGCACCGTCGACACCGTGCAGCCCGCATCGGTCATGCCGTCTCCGACGACCTCGTCGACTGGGCGATCCTGGACGGACCGTTCGGGCCCGGTCCCGACGACGCGTTCGACGGGACGACGACCTGGACCGGGAGCGTCGTGCGCGGCCAGGACGACCGCTGGCGGATGTTCTACACCGGCACACGGTTCCTCGAGGACGAGCCCGTCCACACCAACATCGAGACGGTCGGGGTCGCCGTGTCCGACGACCTCGTCACCTGGCAGAAGCTGCCCGGCCCTGTGACGCGCTCCGACCCCCGCTGGTACGAGACCCTCGGCAACGACCCCGACGTCGACGGCGCACTCTTCCCGGAAGAGGCCTGGCGCGACCCGTGGGTCCACGAGGACCCCTCTGGCGGCCTCTGGCACATGCTCGTCACCGCCCGCTCCACCGAGGGAGCGCTCGACGACCGCGGAGTCATCGGACACGCGACGTCCACCGACCTCGAGCGCTGGGAGGTACAGCCGCCGCTGACCTCACCCGGATCGGGCTTCGTCCACCTCGAGGTACCGCAGGTCGTGCAGGTCGACGGCGCCTGGTTCCTGGTGTTCTCCTGCCCCGCTGACGCCCTCAGCACGGCCAATCCACGCGCCGACGAGACACCGGGCACCTGGTCGGTCCCGATCGACGGGCCCTTCGGTCCGTTCGACGTGACGGATGCCGAGCCGCTGACCGACGTGACGTGCTACTCGGGCCGGATCGTCCGTCGTCGCGACGGCTCACCCGTCCTGATGACCTTCGCGAACGGCCGCGCCGGAGAACCCCTGCCCGGCTTCCTGCACGACCCGGTCGACGTGCACGTCATCGACGGTCGGCTGGCCCTCCGTCCAGCGACGCCCACGGCCCAGACCCAGACCCAGACCCAGACCCAACCCTGCCCCGCCGGCAGCGGTACGGCCGCTCCCTGAGCGCCGTCCCACCGACCGACACCCGATCCCACTCAAGGAGAACCATGCACACCACGTCCCTCGTCCGCCGGACAGGAACGGTCATCGCCCTCGCCGCGGTCGCCGCTGCTGCCCTCACCGGCTGCTCCTCCGGCTCCGCTTCCAGCAGTGCTGCTGGCAGCGGGACCGGCAGCATCGTCGTCTGGGGCCACCAAGGCCAGGACTCCGAGGTCGCGGCCATCCAGAACGCCGTCAAGGGCTTCAACGCGTCGCAGAAGAAGGTGAAGGCGACCCTGAAGCTCATCTCCGGCGACACCTACACCAGCACCGTGACGAACACCCCGACGAACAAGTTGCCGGATGTGCTCGAGATCGACGGCCCGACGCTCGCGAGCTACGTCTACAACGGCAAGCTCACTCCGCTCAGCGACTACGTGTCGAAGTCCACCGTCAGCAACGCCACGAGCGGCTCGATCGCCGAGGGTACCGACAACGGCAAGCTCTACGGCCTCGCGCAGTACAGCTCGGCGATGGGCCTCTACGGCAACAAGAAGCTCCTCAAGGCCGCCGGTGTTCAGCTCCCGACTTCGCCGTCCACTGCGTGGACGCCGGAACAGTTCTCGGCGGCGCTGAAGAAGCTCGCCGCGGCGAACTCCTCAGGGAAAGCGCTCGACCTCACCGAAGCGTCGCTGAACGCCGAGTGGGGCACGTACGGCTTCTCGCCGATGGTCCAGTCTGCCGGGGGCAACCTCGTCCAGGGTGACAAGGCCACCGGTGTGCTGAACTCCGCCGCCTCGGTCAAGGCCCTCGAGGACATCGCGTCCTGGAAGCCCTACGTCGACGCGAACACGGACGGCAACGCCTTCCAGAACGGCCGCGTCGCGCTGAGCCTCAGCGGACACTGGAACTACCCGGCCTACTCGAAGGCGGTCGGCAGCAACCTCGTGGCCCTGCCGCTGCCGAACTTCGGTAATGGCGAGAAGGTCGGCGCCGGGTCCTGGACCTGGGGCATGAGCTCGGCCACCAAGAACGGCAAGGCCGCAGGTGCCTTCATGGACTACCTGCTCAACGACACCAGCGTCAAGGCGATCACGGACGCGAACGGTGCTCCGGCAGCGACGAAGTCCGTGTTCGACAAGCAGGCCGACTACCAGCCCGGTGGTGCCCTCGCCCTCTGGGGGCAACAGCTCGAGCAGTCCTGCCCCGCCACGGCGATCACGGACTCCTGTATCGCGGTCTACCGACCGGTGACCCCGGGCTACCCGGTCATCACCTCGAAGTTCGCCAGTGCGCTCTCCGCGGTCTGGGGCGGCGCCGACGCGAAGGAGCAGCTGACCACCGCGGCCCAGTCCATCGACCAGGCCTTCTCCGACAGCAACGACTACAAGTGATCGGCGGTGGAGACGTCGGCCTGCCCGACGTCTCCACCGGCACCGCCCCCGAACAGGACGACCAGGAGCACCAGTGACCAGCACGACCAGTCCCCAGTCGGATGCCCCGCCGATGCCATCCAGGGCGCGGGAGCGCCGCGATCCCCGACAACTGCGCAAGCAGCGGAGCGGCACCTTCGCCGGTCCGCTGATGGCCCTCCCCGCGATGAGCGGCATCGTCCTGTTCATCGCAGTACCCTTCGTCGCTGCGATCGGGCTGTCGTTCTTCAACGTCCAGATCGGGTCGCCGCGTCCGCCGACGTTCCTCGGGTTCACGCAGTACGTGCGCCTCTTCACCGACCCCGTCGAGGCGCCGCAGTTCTTCCGCGCTCTCGGCAACAACCTCTTCTTCGCCGCGGTCGTCATCCCGGTGCAGACCGGGCTGGCGCTCGTGTTCGCCGTCCTGCTCAACCAGCAGCTCAAGGGCATCAAGTTCTTCCGCACGTTCTTCTTCATGCCCGTCGTCTTCCCCATGGCGCTCGTCGCCGTCATCTGGCGCGTCATCCTCGACCGCAGCGGGGACGGTCTGCTGAACAGCGCGGTCGAGACCGTGACCGGCGGGACCGTCGGCGCGCACAACTGGCTCGGCTCCGGCAACACGGCGATGCTCTCCGTCATCGTCCTGTCGGTCTGGCAGGGCGTCGGCTTCCAGATGGTGATCATCCTCGCGGCGTTGCAGGAGATCCCCGAGGAGCGCTACGAGGCCGCACGACTCGACCGAGCGAACGTCTTCCAGCAGTTCCGCTACATCACCGTGCCCGGCGTCCGGAACACCCTGATCTTCGTCGTGCTGCTCACGACGATCTTCGCCTTCCGGGTCTACGACCAGGTGTACATCCTGATCATCACCGCCGGGGGGAACGAGAACGCCCTGCGCACTGTCCTGTACCAGGCGACGAACGCGATCCTCGCCGAGAACAGCGTCGGTCAGGCCGCCGCCATCTCGGTGGTCCTCTTCCTGATCATCGTCATCATCACCCTCGTCCAGCGAGCCGTCCTGCGCCAGAGGAGCGAAAGTTGAGCACCATCCGACCCACCCGCAAGCGACTCTCGAAGGCCGGCTCCTACACCATCCTCATCGTGATGTCGGCGGTCATGTTCTCGCCGATCTACTACCTGCTGATCGGCAGCTTCAAGCCGAGCTCCGAGGTCCTCGACGGCTTCACCGGCTTCCTCCCCATCCACCTGTCGCTCCAGAACTACCTCGGGGTCTTCAAGGCCCTCGACTCGGACGCGACGGGGTACTTCTGGCGGTTCATGGGCAACTCCGTCGCCATCTCGCTGGTCATCGTGCTCGGCGGGCTCGTCGTAAACTCGATGGCGGGCTACTCCTTCGCGCGCCTGCAGTGGCGCGGTAAGAACGCGGTGTTCGTCATCGTCGTCCTGCTGATCATCGTGCCGTTCGAGTCCGTCGCGGTCCCGCTGCTGTTCCTGCTGAACGGCCAGCGCGACACCCTGTTCGTACAGATGATCCCGTTCGTGGCGAACGCGTTCTCGATCTTCTTGTTCTACACGTTCTTCCTCAACCTGCCGAAGAGCATCGAGGAGGCCGCGCGCCTGGACGGTCTCGGGGCCTTTGGCACGTTCGCCCGGGTCGTCGTCCCGAACGCCAGACCGGTCTTCGCGACCGTGGCCATCCTCACGTTCCTCAGCTCCTGGGGGTCGTACCTTTGGCCGTCGATCGTGACGTCCGACCCGACCGCCCGCCCGCTCCCACTCGAGATGAGCGTGTTCTCCGGCCAGACGCCGGTCGACTGGGGACAGACGTTCGCCTTCGGGACCCTGCTGGTGCTCCCGGTCTTGATCGTCTTCCTCGTGTTCCAGCGGTTCTTCATCCAGAGTATCGCCGGTTCGGCCGTCAAGGGTTGACGCAGAGATCTCGCGGCGGCGGGATCTCCGTGGTCTCCGCTTCCACCGGTGCCTGCGTGGACCACCGACACCGGTACCGGTGGTCCACGCAGGCACATCGATCCCACTCAGGCACAACGGATGAGCTCCCCACCGTTCTCCTCGACCGGCTTGGCGACCACGAGCTTCGAGACTGATACGCCAGCCGGGCCGCTGGGCATTGGTGGGCGCGAAGCATGCTTGAGCACAGATCCGCTCCGAGCCCCACACGCGGCTGCGGGCGGGGCCGACGACCTTCGTAGCGGTCGTCGCGTCGGGGGAGTCGGATCTGTTGCAGCAGATCCCTAAGGGTCCACACATGTTGGACTTCCCGCGCTCGATGGCGACGGGAATCAACGGACGACGAGATTCACGACCCCGCCGACAGCCCAGGCATACGGCGCCGAGGACGCCGGGGGAGATCGCGGGCTTCCTCGCGCCGGAGGCTACTTCCGAGGTAGCACCGGAGCGTCAATGCGCCCCGTAGACGATTGCGCAGTACTTCCCCTCGGCCAACTGAGACCACGAGCGCTGTCACTTCGATCCGCCCGGGAAGCACTCGCGGGTCCGCGACACGATGCAGAGTGACCGTCGTGAGACCCCACCGCCGGTCCTGCGTACTGCATCGCTGAAGCTTCAGCAGCGCACACCGCGCGCGATCGACATCACGCAGTTCCAGCGCGAGGCCCATCACCGCCCCGGACGACCTCATCCTGTCCAGCTTCGTTGGCGTGTTCTGCACGGGAGGGAGTTCGTCGCGACCGACGTCCGGAAGCGAAGATCGACGACCGCGGAACTTCGCCCGACGACCGCTGCTTTCTGGCGCTTTAGCATTTTTGGCCGAAGCAAGGCCCGGTAGCTATCGTCAGGAATTCCCCGTCGTTCTCAGGGGTGGCGATGCAATGCACTTCCACGACAGAATCGACGTTGACGCGCTTGCCGTATGGTGACCTACCGCTAAATCAATAGCGGCACGATAATCCTTTCCCGGGAAAGAAATGCTGAGGCGTGTGAACGCTCGTCGGAAATTCGGCGATCGTTCGCGTGCCTCCCACAGGGGCTATGACTTTGTAATACTTTGTGGCTATACGCCAGGCTCAATCTCAGCGCGGCGACCTACTGTGCAATGATATTGCTATGTGGCGCGTCTGGCGGAGAGCGACGGCCGCTCATTGCCGAATTCCGGCGACAGATTGTACGCGAACTTGGTGGCAAGGTGACTTCTTGAGCAGACAGAGCTTCGACCTTCCTCAGCGATTATCTGTGACATAGCGCTTTTCCCGTTCGTTCGAATGGCAATCTCTTACGGAGTCACTTGTTCCATACAATTACCCCTCCCCAGGACGTTGGGGTACCTTCAGGAACAATTTGTTCCGCTGTTGGTGCGCCTATGCTCCCCGCGCCCGTAAAATCGCCGCAATTAGACGATCGTCTAGACAACTCCAAGACAGAAACTGAGGTCTGTAATGACCTTTCCTCACAAAGGCCGTAGGATGACCCATCGTTCGTTGCAGGTAGGCGCTCTCTGCGCTGTCATCGGGGTTGCGTTCGCCGGGGCGTTCGCGCCAGCCGATAGCGCGAGCGCCGCCCCATCGGATCTGGCAGCGACGACTTCGCAGCAGCTTCCCGTTATCCAGGCGACGCCACCCGCCTCAGGGTCGATTGCCGACCAGAAGCCCCGGATTTCCGAGCGACTGCAGCTCCCAATCGTTGCCGGAACGAGGCTGCTCGTCGACAATACTTCCTGCACTGCAGGGGCGGTTCTCTACCGATCGAGTCTGTTCGGACGCATCACGCAGGCGCAACGGGCGACCCGCTATATCATCACCGCGAAGCACTGCGGAGACGTCGGCAGCACCGTCTACGTTAATGGGGCGGTTGTCGGACACGTCGTTAGGACTTCTGACGATTTCGACGTCTCGCTCATCGCCGTTCCGCCGGCCCCCTTCTTGCGGCAGCAGTGCTCGGTGACCCACAGCGGTGGACCCTTCTGCACGACCGTTACTGACTACGCCCCTCGTGCACGCGGGATGGTGCTGGTCGGAGGAACCGCCGTTCCGTTTGCAATCCCCATCAACGTTCTCGGCGCCGGAGCCCCGACCCCTGATGAGGATTTCTGCGCGAGCGGCTCTTTCTCAGGCTGGTTCTGCGGATTCCACACGCGACCGATCGAGGCGACTCTGCGCACCAACGGATACGACCAAAAGGCTATGAGTTATAGCTGGATGCTCCAGCAGGGGGACTCCGGAGGTCCGGTGGTGACCCGAAACGGAACCCTGTACGGAATCGTGTCGGCCAGAGGCAGGCAAGAACCACGCGCCATGTATTACGTCTCGATGCACGAAGCGCTAGCCCAGTTCCCCGGCTTCGCCCTACAGCGGGGCTGAGTACACCTCCGCGCATTGCTCGGCCGTGACACCACCACCTGGCGAGATCGCAGGGTTTCCTCACCGAGCGTGGCGCGCCCGCACGGCGGTTCGTCTCGGGCTACGACGGGTGTTCAGCCCGGTGAAGTCCGCGTTCGTTCTGTGGGCGCTGGCCGACCGAAACGACCCCCGCGAGGCGCACATCGCCCGCGAGGTCCACGCCGCACACGAGGCTGCCTGGGAGGGTGCGATGACGTGGTTCGAGCAGGAGGCCGCGTACACCCGTGCCGGTGCCGGCGGCGTCGCGCAGATGAAGACCAACGGCCTGCTGCTGGCCGCGTTCGAGCACCGTGACTCCCGTACCGGGGATCCTGACCTACACACCCGCGTCGCCGTCGAGACGAAGGTGCAGGGCGTCGACGGGAAGTGGCGTTCCCTCGGCGGCCGCATGCTCCACAACCTCGGCGTCGCCGCCTCCGAGCGGTACAACTCTCTCTCGGGGCCGAAAGCTGCAGGCGAACCTCGGCGGCGTTGAAGACACCATCGAGAACCTCGACCACGTCGAGGCGGTCATCCCCGGCTAGCTCGACAAGGCATGCGACGCCGCACTCCTGACCGTGATCCCCGCCGGCTGACCGATTGACGACAACACGAAGCAGCTCGTCACCGGCATCCGTAACCTGACGAAGAACACCGCCGGTGTCAGCGTCGAGGTCATCGGCGAGACCGGGAGATCCCCGGAGCAGTGTGGGAGGAACTCCAGAAGCGCAAGCGGCGTCGGAAGAAGCAGCTCCACCAGATCCTCACTTCGCTCAGCGACTCCCGCGTCGCGGAGCGTGATGTTAACGGCCCCGCAGATGATAGCGCTGGGGACGAGCAGGCATCGGCCGTATACGTCCTCGGTCGACCCGATTATGATCCGGTCTCCGTCCGCGGAACTTGTCGCAAGTGACGAGTTCCCGCGGAACCTACAAGTCCGTAGACGCAAGGAACGCCCGGCCTGAAAGGAACAACTGTCAGATCGAACCTTGGCCGGGCGTCCTGTGGAGTGATTCTACGGCAGGATGCGGCGAGCGCCCCTAGTAGCGACGGACTTGGAGGGTATGCCGACTTGAGGGTGGCGGTTGAGTCACCCCTGGGTGATGTTTAGTTGTCAGTCCCTGTGGCCTGTGGTTGCTACCTGCGTACATGTACTCATGTACGCAATTTTCGCTGGTTGACCGGGGTTGGGTATCCGAGTTTGTGGGGTCTGCTGCACGGATAGGTGACAGTTGAAGTCACGCCGCGAGAGCGACGTTGGTCCTCATGATGGTTTCGAACTCGATTGGCGTCAATCGGCCGAGGCGGGCTTGGCGGCGTCGCCGGTGGTAGGTCCGCTCGATCCAGGTCACGATCGCGATGCGCAGGTCTTCTCGCGTGGCCAACGAGCGCCGGTTGAGGACGTTCTTCTGCAGGAGCGCGAAGAAGCTCTCCATCGCCGCGTTGTCGCCACAGGACGCGACCCTGCCCATCGAGCCGACCATGTTGTGACGGGTCAGTGCCTGCCGCAGTTTCCGGCTTCGAAATTGCGAGCCCCGATCCGAGTGCAGGATGCAGCCGGCTACGTCGCCAGAATCCGGACCGCGTTCTCCAACGCGGTCACGGCGAGCTTGGATGTCATGCGGGAGTCGATCGAGTAGCCCACGATCCGGCCGGAGTAGACGTCCTTGATCGCGCAGAGGTAGAGCTTGCCCTCGCCGGTGGTGTGCTCGGTGATGTCGGTCAACCACAGCCGGTTCGGCGCCTCGGCAGTGAACATGTGCCGGGTCCGGCCGTGCTCGTCGGTGACGGTGCAGAGGTCGTCGTGGACCGCGGGGCCGGGCTTCTTCCCGTTCTTGCCGCGCTTCTTGCCGAACGCGCTCCACCAGCCGTTCTGCGACGTGATCGTCCACGCGGTCCGATCGGCCATCGGTTCGCCGGCGTCGCGGGCCTCGTCGACGAGGAGTCGATATCCGAACTCGGGATCCTCCGTGTGCGCGTCGAACAGCGCGTTCGCCCGATACGCCCGCACCACCTCGCTCTGCGAAACGGGATCTGCCAGCCACCGGTAGTACGGCTGGCGGGCGAGCTTGAGAACCCGGCACGTCACCGCGACGGGGATCCCGTCGGCGGCGAGCTCGCTCACGAGCGGGTAGAGCCTTTTCCCGGCAGGTTCGCCTGCGACAGATACGCAGCAGCACGCCGGAGCACCTCGACTTCCTGCTCGAGGAGCCGGTTCCGCCGCCGCAACTCACGGACCTCCTCCGACTCAGGACGGGCGGTTCCGGGACGTTCCCCGTCGTCGACGGCGGCGCGACGCATCCACTTCGTCAACGTCATCGGGTGGACACCGAAGTCGGCGGCGATCTGCTCGATCGTCACGCCCGCTTCACGGTTCCGAGCGACGCGGACGACGTCGTCGCGGAACTCCTGCGGATAGGGCTCGGGCACGAGTGCATCCTTCCAGGCCCACCCCACCGGGCAAGCCAGATCAGATGTCACCTATCCGTGCAGCAGACCCAGGCGGTGTGACCAGGACAGGAAGCACAGCTGCCAGTGACACCGCGCGTTGCGTCCCACGGCCCTGCAGACCGCAGTACCGCGCGGCCGCGCAGCTGACGCAGTAGCCAATCGGCTACGGGGAGAACGGACTCGATTAGGGGTGGAAGCGAGGCTCCGTTGCGTAGAGGCCGACCGCTGCGTCGGCCAGAGTCATGGTGGGTTCCACGCAGACATTGGTGATCCCGCGTTCGAACTCGTGGATGAGCGAGTCGGCGGGGAGCCCGGTGCCGTCGTCAATCTTGTTGCGCGCTGAAGTGAGCATGTCCGCTGCCGCAGCGAACTGTTGTTGCGCGGTCAGTTTGGTGTTCCACTCGGCACAGCTCGTATCTGAGTACTGCTTGCTCCAGGTCTGTGTGTACTTGGACACGCTGGTGTCAGCAGCATCGTCATCGGGACTGCTGCCGAAGGAAGAGAGCACTCCGATTAGAGCGGCGAGCAGCACGATCCCGCCGCAGCCGAGCCCGGCGATCACGCCGCATCCGGGCGAGCCTTTACCTTGGGTGGGGCCGCTGAGGTCTGGCGGTTTCGGCAGGTCGGTAGGCACTGGAGTTACCCGGCGTGTTGGCGCACCGTGGCACGGATTGCTTCCGCGTGTTCGTAGATGCTGTCCATGCCATCGATGGGGTGTTTCGTCTCGACCTTGTTTTCGTTGAACAGGCCGAGGTACTTCTGCTTCTTGCCGTTGAACCACAGGCGGGCGATCGGCTTGCGGTTGTTGTCGTCGAGCAGCACGGCGAAGTACGACTTCTGGTCGCGATGCGCGATCCGATCCGGCTTGACCTCACTGCAGGCGATGGCCTTGACGATCTGGTAGCCCTCGAGCTCCTCGAGTGTTGTCTCGATCTCGGTGTCGCGGTCGAGGTCCTCCTCGGCCACAGCCGCGCTCGGGACCGTCTCTGCCGGCGCCTCAGCACCGATGGGCGCGCTGTACGAAGCACCGAGGGCAGTCTTCAACCGGTCGTTGACCTGCTCGTTGAGGAACTGCTTCGAGGCCTTCGCAACGAGCGCCGTGAACTGGGTCCGCGCCTCCTGCGTGAACCGGCCGTCGTAGACACGTGACGTGAAGAGCCGCACGAAGTCCTCTTCCGGCTCGCGGAACTGCGCGGCGATCGCTCGCTTGATCGAGCCGACGTACTTCAGTTCCTCAGCGGCGCTGATGACTGAGTCGAGGTCGAAGACGTCCTTCGTGAGCTTGCTCAGTTCGGGGAGCAGGGTCTCGTCGATGTCGGCGAGGTCCAGCACGAGGAACGGACGATCGTCCATCTTGTTCGGTGCGTCGAGGTCCGTGTAGAAGTTGTAGACCTCGCCGTTCGTCAGGACAGCGATCCGGGCGTTCGTGACGGAGAAGTAGCGGAACAGCTGCGACGCGTGCTCGATCTTCAGCGGCTCGGTCGACTTCTTGCACTCGATGAGGATCTGCACCTCGCCGTCGCGCATGATCGCGTAGTCGACCTTCTCGCCGCGCTTCACGCCGACGTCGGCGGTGAACTCGGGGACGACCTCCAGCGGGTTGAAGACGTCGTAGCCGAGGATCGTCGAGATGAACGGCATGACGAACGCGTTCTTCGTTGCTTCTTCGGTCTGGATGGCCTCGCGCTGGTTCTGCACCTTGGTCGCCAGCGCAGCGAGGCGTTCTTCGAACTCCACTGGTCCTCCTAGATCGGTCTCAGGCTAGTTGAGGAACCGTCCTATCTCCCGCCGCACGGCACCCCTATACAGGGGGCGAGGGCTGTCCCATTAGCCGGTCGTCCACCGATACGCGGCTTGCGCCGACAACCACGACAACTTGCCCGTGTGCTGCTTGACCTGGGGATTCCCGTATACCTGTCCCGCAAAAATGCCCGGTGAAGGTGCCCTAAGTGCTACAGGTCGAAGTCGTCTCTCGTGGTCCCGCGGGTCGATGGCGGATTGGCCGCGGGCGACGGAAGCCGACCGGTCGTGCAGCCCGGACACTCGGCACGGCCCGCGAGTGCGACCGGACACGTCGTCGCTGCCAAACCACCTGTCCTTATCGGTATTTCGGACACGTTGCGTGGCAGTCGGACAAGTTAGCTGGCGGACGACAGAGACAAGTTATTCGGCCGGCGACACTTCGGATCGCCGCTACTTCCACCCCTGCCGAGATGTTCCGAGAATGATTATTATCGGAACCGACACGGCAGCCGCGCGCAGTGCTGGCGCCGCTGTCCTCGCGCACACAACTTGCTCCTCCCCGCGGAGTCCGCACTGATGAATGTCTGGCCCATGCGCCTCGACCGAGAAAGTGACGGCCTCCGGTGATCTCCACGTTCCTCGTCGAACACGCGACCCTCGTCCGCATCGGCTTCTGGGTCGCCGTCGCGGCCGCTACCGTGCTCGCCTGGGTCCTGCACTGGTTCCGGCTTCGGCGTGTCCTCCTCTGCCTCTCGGCTGTCGCACTCGTTGCGGTGCTCGTCCTGACCCTGCTGCCCGATGGGGCTCGGCCCGGCGGTGCCACCTGCACCGCGCAGTTCAGCGTCCCGTTCCAGGGCATCGACACGCTCGCCAACGTTGCGATGCTGCTGCCGCTCGTGCTCTTCCTCGGGACGGCGACGAACCGGCCGCTTACCGTCCTCGCCGGTGCGGTCGCCCTCTCCGCAGTCATCGAACTCGTTCAGGCCCTCGCGCCCGTTCTCGGTCGCCGGTGCGACACGAACGATTGGTTCATGAACTCCGTCGGAGCGGTCCTGGGAGCGGTCATCGCTCTCGTCATCTGCGCGATCATCCGGCGCGGCAGGACCACCGCGGTCTCGTAACGAGTCACTGACCACCAGCGGTGCACCCGATCCGCGATCGGTGTGCTACTAGAGATCAAAGCGCGATGTGCGCGTGCTCACCGGCAATGCTGAGGATGATGAACTCCTCGGCTGTCTGACCGCCGACCCAGGGCGGATTTCCGGCGCCGCGCTCGGTGCCGTCCCGTCATTGCTCCCGGCGGGACGTGCTCGGTGCCGTCAGTTACTGACTGCGGTCTCGAAGGTGCGCGGTGGGGGAGTCCGGTGCGTTCCAGCGGAAGAGGACGAGGTGCCAGAGGTCGGGTCGTCTCCGCGAGGGATCGATCAGACCGTTCGCGCCGGCCTGGACGAGACGGTCGCGCACCGACCATGACGACGGCGTCCCACCGGCTGCAGCGACGTGCTGCCAGGGCGCCATCGCGTCGGCGAGGTCGATGCCGAGCTTCGCGAGGGCGGTCGGGTCTCGAAGGTCGACGATGCCGACTGCTTTGACATCGATCTCGACGATCTCGAGTGCGCTTGCCCTGGCGTTCCTGTGGGCGATCAGCGCTGCGTCGACGCCTTCGACCGAGGAACTCAGGTACAGGGTGGGTTCATCCGCTCGTGAGTAACGGCCGGCGGTGCGTGACCCGGCGAGTGCGAACTGGCGAAAGCGCGGGTCGATTGCCCGGTAGAACGTGCCACGGACTTCCGGCGCGACGACGGTGTCGGGACTGTTCATGTCTGCAGCCTCGCACGAGCCGGCGCGTGCTGTCCGCATTCCTGGCAACTGTGCGAACGGCACTGTTGGCGGGAGGCGTTGGTGACGTCGCATGCGTCAGTCGAGGGTGAGTGCCCGGTGGGGGAGCCACCCCTCGCGCCCGTCGGCGTTGCGACACCACGCCCAGCCGCTCTCCGGATCGTCCACAACGAGTTGGACCGTTTCCCCTTCGGAAGCGGGGAGCTCCTGGGTGTCGTACGCCGTCCGCATCGTGGGCGGTGAGCTGGTCGTATCGACGTGGCGGGCGGGAACCCACCCACGTCCCCGGTCGGCGGTGACGAACACGAACGCTGGCCATTCGGTGTCTCGGGTCCCGACCGTGATGGTGTCCCCGACCTCGAACCGGTGCGGGGCTCGCTCCGGAACCGAGTGATCGGCACGAACTCTGCAGTAGGTCGGGAGCGGCGGATGAGGTGTGTGCTGCATGTCGTCACATCCCGGGCCGGAGGTAATCGTCCGGGTTGTCGCCACCGGTCACGGCCGCGAAGATCGACTTCTTATCCGCTGGGTGCGTGGGGTCGTAGAGGACGGTGATGGTCGCACCGATCGTCGGGGCCGACCCGTGTGGGAATCCGTTGGTGCGCTCGACCCATCGCGTCTGGCCGGCGCTGTCGGTGAAGGTGAAGGTCCACCGGATGAGTGTGAGCGCTGCATCCGGGGTTGTTGTACCGCTCACAGCGGTCACGGTGCCCGGGGTTCGGCGTCCAGCGGAGAGGAGTTCGGTAACGCGGCCACGTCGGTCGCGTTGCCCGCGGCGGCCGGTGGCGCCGAGTAGCAGTGCAGCGATTGCCAGCATGGTGAACAAGGCGGGGAGCCACCAGGCCGACGCGTACCAGACCCATGCGCCGAATCCCCATGCCGTGTCTTGGCCGAACTCCGGGTCGACGGCGGTACCGACGCGGTCGGGTGCGGGCCAGAGCGCGGTGGTTGTCCACCACAGTCCAGCCGCGGCACCGATCAGCCAGAGGCTTCCCGGACCGATGCCGGCGAAGTCAGCTGACCTGCCGGTGAAGCGGTGGTTCCATCTCGAGTAGATCGCTGTAGCGATCATGGATCCGAAGATGGCTGTCGGTGCTGCCCACCAGGGATGGTCCGGGTCAGGGGAGTGCGAGAAGACACTGTTGAGGTGCATCTCCCGGAACACTCCGGTGAACGATCCGATCGCGTAGCCGGAGACGGAACCTGCTCCGAGGACGAGGACCGCGCCGACCAGCGTCATCATCAGAGCAGTGGTGCTGCCGCGAAGGCGAGCAGCGCGGTCCCGTTTCGCGGCGGACGGATCAGTGGTGCTCATTGGCGGCGATCAGTACGTGGTCGGCGTCGACGATCCGGCCACGGCGAGGGCGATGATCAGGATCACGTACAGCGCCGTGATGATTCCACCGACGATCACCGCTCCCAACGCGAGCCCCCGGCCGTTCTCGCCACGAGACTTCACCTGCGACAGTGCGATGAAGCCCAAGACGAAGCCGATGAGTGGGGCGACGAAGGCCAGGACGAGCGACACGATCGCGAGCGTGTTCGTCCGCGGCGCAGCGGAGTACGGGGCGGCTGAGGGGTGCTGGGTGGTGGGCTGCTGAAAAGTCACGGCCAGGACCGTATCTCATATCTATTTATTGCGTGAACCGTCTCAAAATTCGATCTCGGCAGCCGCCGCCGCATTTTGTAAGCGCTTCCATTCACAAAGGGCGAGCCGTTACCCTCGTCGCGATGGAGCGCGGGGAGCGTGCTCCCCGACACGGCGAGGGTAGGACCCATGGGGCTGATGGACAAGTACAAGGCGCTCTTCACGGGGCCAGCGATTGACGTCGCGTCCGAAATCGGCAGGTTGCTCCCTGACGGGGACCGTGTGCTGGTCTACTGCCAGGTGATCCCGAGTGGTTTCAAGCGCGGCGGGGTGGCGTCGGCGTCGACGGCCGGCTGATGAATCTGGTGACGTCGGCGGTCGAGACGGCCGTGTCGCGGTCGCAGCACATCGGCGGCGAAGACGGCTCGACGGCACGGAGTCTGCCGAACGAGGCCGGGCCGTACCTCTTGGTCATCAGCGAGCAGAACCTGTCGATGTGGGATCTTGGGATGACGGGGAACCAGCTGCCGGCCGAGCACCTCGTGACTGTTCCGCGGTCACAAGTGGCCTCGATCGTCGATACCGGCAAGACGGCGCAGGGTGGTGTTCCCGTTGCGCGGTTCACCTTTGCTGACGGCTCGTTCACGGACCAGCGGCTGATCAGCAAGCCTGGGCCGGAGTTCTGGACAGTCGCCTCGACCGTCTGAAGACGCACGCGGAAGGCTCCGTCCTCATGAGTTGAGGGCCTCGAGGTGGCAGTCGCCGGATCCTTCAGTGGCCTCAGCTGCGTCGGGCGTGGTACGTCACCATGAGGGCGTCGACGACCACGAATGCGAGCAGGCTCACGCCGAACGTTGGGAGGACGAGGCTGATCTCGACGGCGACGACGATCACTGCAGCCGTTCCCCACCATGGTGCCCGTGCGAGGGCGCCGGCAGCCGGGGCGCGGCCGAAGCGGCTACCTGCCGGTAGACGCTTCCACCACATGGCGTAGCCGAAGACGACCATGGCCGCGATCCCGAGCGCGGTGCCGAAGAGCAGGATCTGGTTCGGCAGTCCCCACATGGTGCCCATGTGGGTGTCGATGCCCCACCGAGCAAGCTTTGCGGGGATCGAGTAGGAGCTGAAGTCGGTGCGGGACACCACGGACATGTCGTTCGGATCGATCGCGACGGAGGACACCGCGGTGGGGTATGACCGTTTGATCTCGGCGACAGTCCAGGCCTGGTCCGCGGTTGCGGGCGCGGTGATCTGGACCTCCCCGGCATGGATGTTGACCGTCCTGGCCTTGGCGAGGACCTCGTCGAAAAGCGACGCAGTGACCGTCGCAGGACCGGTGTTGCCCGCGACCTCCGCGCCGCCGTGGTGGGCGCTGTGCTCGCCTCCAGGCGTGGTGGGATGTTCAGACAGGGTCGTCGTCAACGACGGGGTGCCCCAACCCCACGCCGCTCGGAGCGAATCGACGTTCGCCCCGCCGAACTGTGACCAGGTGATCCCCGTTGCGGACAGGAACAGGGCGCCGAGCAGCAGCCAGATTCCGGTCGACGCATGCCAAGAGAAGAGCCGGCGGTACCCGCGGACACCGCGGGCGGGACGGACGAGATCTCGCTTCGCGCGTGCTCGCCGGATCCGGGCGATCCACAGCCCGAGCCCGGCCAGGGCGACGACGCCCAACCACGATGCTGCGGTCTCGCTGTAGAGGCGACCGGCATCGCCCAAGAACAGCGACCGGTGGAACGTGTCCACCCATGTTCGGAACGGCAGCGCACCAGAGGTCCCGTAGACGAGGAGGTCACCACGCACCTCGGCCGTGCCGGAATCGATGAAGATCGCACGCGACTGCGATTCGAGGAGCCCGTCCTCGGCGTACATCACACGCGTCGTTGCTCCCGGTGCCGGTGCCGGTCGAACAGCGGACAGCGAGTCTTCCGGGTGGTGGCGGTTGATGTACGCCTGCGCGGCATCGATCTGGTCTGCGAGCGGGAGCGGTGCGGCGCTCGAGGGTGCCGTCAGCTCATGCTTGTCGACGATCTGCTCGATCGAGGGGCCGAGGGCGTACGCGGCACCGGAGAGCGCGGCGATCAGGATGAACGGTCCGATGAACAGCCCTGCGGTGAAGTGCAGCCGCAGCAGGAGCTGCATGAACCAACCCCGGGACGCCTCCCGTCCGGGTCGAATCGGTGTCGCAGTCGACGGGTTGACGGGACGATCGTCTACGGCGGTCATCGAGTCCTCGCGCTGGTTCAAGATCGCGCACGGTGCACGACAGAAGGCACTCTACAACTTGTAGAAGTGATCCGCCGGAGGCGGGCGCGTCGACGACGGGACCGTGTCGCTGCCATCGTCCGTGCGGTACGACTGCGATGCGGCGCGCATGGGCAATGAGCTGCGTTCGAAGGCGAGCTCGATAGTGACTTGGACAGCCGGGGGAGCCGCGGGAATCGAGGATGCGGGCACCGTGCACGGCGTCGGTGACGACGGGGTGGTCGTAGTGGGCAATGTATTCGCCCTGATGGGCTCCGTGGTTGGGAGGGGAAGAGCCGCGGGGAGGCGGAGGGGACGACCTGCTGGCGATCACTCAGCGCCAGTGCCTCCCCGCGGCGGTCTATGGGACACCCTGGCGCGTGGCCTAGGGGTGTGGTGTGTGGGCTTCTTGCGCGCTCCGGATGGCGGCTTCGGCGGCGGTCCGGTCGGCCCACCCGTTGGTGGTGACGTGCTTGCCGTGCTCGAGTTCCTTGTAGTGGGCGAAGAAGTGCTCGATCTCCGCGAGAGTGTGCTTGGGCACGTCGCCGATGTCCTGCACGGCAGCGAACCGGTCATCGTTGGCGGGGACCGTGAGGATCTTGTCGTCGCCGCCGTTCTCGTCGACCATGCGCAGCATCCCCACCGGACGGACGTCGATCACGACGCCGGGGAACGTCGGGCAGGGCAGGAGCACGAGGGGGTCGCCGTCGTCGTCGAGGGTGTTGTCGATGGAGCCGTAGTCCTGGGGGAACACCATGCTGGTGAACACGGCCCGGTCGAGGCGGATGCGACCGGTGGTGTGGTCGACTTCGTACTTGTTGCCGCTGCCGCGCGGGATCTCGATCGTGACGTCGAACTGCATGGGAGCCTCCGGGTGGGGAGCTGGTGTGGTGGTCATAGGGTGCCGCCGAGGAGAACGCCGGCGGTCGCTGCGGCGACGGAGACGATGAGCATCCCGAGACCGTTGGCGGCTGCGGCGGTGATCCGGCCGCTGCGGGCGAGGCGGACGGTTTCGAAGCTGGCGGTGCTGAACGTGGTGTAGCCGCCCATCACCCCGGTGCCGAGGACCGCGACCGGCACCGCGCCGCGCTCCTCTGCAACTGAGGCCAGCGCGCGCGCGGGATCGCCCGCCTTCGTCAGTACCGAGGCCTGGACTGACCGGGCCGAGGCGATCTCATCGATGACGGCCCGATCAGCGTCAGGGAGGTCCACCGGCCGGGCGTCCGGCGTGTCCGGATCGATCGGTTCGATGATCTCGGACCCGTCCGCCCGACTCCCGGCAGACAGCAGCGCGGGGTCGACCATCACGCAAACGAGGGGAACCTTGAAGCGTTCTGCGATTTCCGCTGCGACCGTCACAATGTCGCGCACTCGCCCTGCCTGCACACCGACAACGACCGCGCCAGCTGATGCTGCTTGTTCCATGTCGTCTCCCTACCTCAGGCGCGCAGAAGCGCGACCAGCTGAGATAGGGACTGTTGTCGACGAGTGTCGAGGTTGGGTCCGGCAAGCCCCACTGCCGGGTCTGACGAAATGATCAGTATGCACCCAACCTCGACAGCGTGACCGCACGCCGGGGCATCTCGACCGTCCCGACCCCTGCACGATTCAGGAAGCGTGCAGGGTGCGCGTCTGAGCGGCAGTGTTGCCCCTGGCCCGCGACCCGATTCCAACGATTTGCACGACTGGGGAGCGACGCACACACGCTGTCTCGAGGGCCCGCGGGCGCTCGCGTCCTCTACACGTGGCTTGCGAGGCGAGTCCGTTTCGACCGGCTCAACACCACCGAGAGAGCCGGCTGCGGCAGTGGACGTCAAAGAGCGAAACGCTGATGGCCCGCCTCCTGTTCGAGGACGGGCCATCAGTTGGTGCGCGGTGCTACTTGAACACGTCCTTGACGTCTTCGCCGACCTTCTTCGTCGACGCAGCCGCCTGGTCCTTCTGCCCCTCAGCCTTCAGGCTGTCATCGCCCTTGTGATCGCCAACGGCTTCCTTCGCCTTGCCAGCGACATCCTGCGCGGCATTCTTGATCTTGTCGTCGAGTCCCATACTCATCTCCTCCGTCGTCCGCACACCACCTGCGCGTGACCCGAAGATACGCACGCCGTTTTGCGTCGCTCGCAGCCCGCCTCCAGGGGGCGACTTCCTCCCCCTCGCGCAGCCGCAACTTAGCCACGAAACCACGCCCGTGCCTGGTCTCCGATCCACATCAAGGCCGAAGGGTCAGCACGCAACTGAGCGCAGAACGTCGGCTCAGCGGAAGATCAACGCGGCACCGGTGAGACCGAGCGCAACAGCGGCCAACACGACCAGACCTGCCCATTCCCAGGACATGAGACGCCGCGCCCCGCTCGGAGACCGCCGCCGTCGGCGCGACCGTTGGCCCGAACGTTTCGCTGTCATCACCCGCACCGTACGCCACTGCGGACCCGAACCCCTGACCGCGGCCACACCCCTCACGCCTCGACGCGAGCGCCTTGAGAACTGTCACCAGCCCCGAGTGAACTTAGCCAGAGGAATGCAGTCAGCGCTGATGGGCCCGGAACAGCGGGCCGCGATGGCGATGCAAGCCCCCCTTAGGCGCCAACATCGCCACCGCAGTCCCCACCATCAACGATGGCAAGTTCGAACCCAGGAGCTCGCTCAAACCGAATCCGCACCTCGAAGGTAGCCATCTTCACGTGAAGGCGAAAGGTCCTTCCGGTCAGAGTCCACGATTCCTTCACAGACCCACACGAAATCCTCATCCGAGATCTGGCGTCCAGAGTCCATCCGAGAGTTCCATCGATCGGGTGAGATCATCACTGTCCTCTCCCTGGTGCTGATCAGCGCCGCAGTCGCCGCAACTCCGTCGACGTCCTCAGCCTACTGATGACGTGCGCGAGCACGACTGATCAGTCTGCAGCTCGACGCGGCGACGTCTCCCGGCCGCGAGGAAGCGATGTTGCACGTGCGCCCGCGTCCGGCGTTGCCTTCCTAGTCATCCGTGGTGAGCCGCCGGCCCGCTAGGCCGTGTGTAGAACGTCACACGAGGGCGTCAAGCAAACTCACTCCGAATGCAGGGCGGACGAGGCCAATTCCGACGACGACCAACGCTGCTGCCGCGCCCCGCCATGGTGCACGATCGAGCGCACCGGCCGCCGGTGCGCTGCTGGATGCGGTCACCTCACGAAGAGAGCCGTCGCTGAGCGCTCCTACCACCAGTACGAGGACGAGTCCGACCGATCCCGCCAAAGACGACAGGCCCCGCGGGTGTAGCCAAACGCCTGCGCTGGCAGAGTGCAGAAGCGCCCCCGCGTCAAACCCGAATTGACACGACGGCGCTTCCTGCGACGACGGTAACCGATGCACCCGCACGCAGGCTGAGTCGCCGAGCCAGCGGATGCCCATCTTGGGCCACAGCGAAAGTTGACCGCTGGGCAGTAGACCGCTTTGTCCGCCCGGCGCAGCAATACGCGGTCCATACGGATCAGGCGTTGAGTCAAAGTAAGCGGGCGCCTGTCGCTGGTTCGGGTCGGGGACAGACGCCCGCAGCTACGGCGTCGTCGGGTTCAACGCTGAAGGTGAAGACGATGACCCACTCGGCCCGGCCGAGTGACCACAGGCTAGGGACCGTGGTGCAGCAGAGGTGATCATATTCCGCACCACGGCGATCGTCCGGCGTGCTGCGGAGAGCGGCTAGCGGCGCCACGTTCGTGCTTTCCCAGCGCCGTGACTCCATACCGGGTGCGTTCCGCTGCCGTCCGCGGACGCCCTGATGCGTCACGTCGCAGCGCTTGCGGTGGGGCGAGCCGGCAAGGTCGTGGATGTCCCAACGGACGAAAACGAGGGCGGCCCCAGGTGCGCGTCGCTCCTTCCGGAGGCCCGGTGTACGGATGCTCGCGATGCGTGTGCCGGATGACGAGCTTGAGGAGGAGACGCGGCTTCATGGCGAACCTCACGGATCGGATGCGAGCTGCACTCGCGAGATGAGCCCCCGTCGTACGGATGCAGCGGTCAGCGAACGCGTGCGCGTGCAGCGCGGAGCGTCTGCCTGGGATACTCGCCGAACTCAGCGATGTAGGAGGCAGAGAAGCGTCCCATGTGGTGGAAGCCCCACCGCTCTGCGACAGCTGCGACGAAAACGCCGTCGTGTTGTACCGCGGCCTGCAGCTCCTCGTGCGTGCGGCGGAGGCGCGTGTCGCGGAGATACCCCATCGGGGTTGTCCCGAGGGAGCGTTGGAACGTTTCCTGCACGCCGCGGACGCTGAGATCGCAAGCCCGAGCGATGTCGACGACGGTCAGCGGTTCCTGAGCGTGCGTCTGGATGTATTCGATCGCGGTCCGGAGGCGCCGGCTGCTGGTGCGCGTAGACCCGATCGGGAACCTGTTGGCCTGCAGCGGATACAGCTGCAGGAGAGCCCGAGCGACGTCACGTTGCGCCTCGTGCCAGGGCAGCGAGCTCACGCCGCTTCCCCGCAGGACGCGCATTGCATCCGTCACCGCGCCGCGCCACCGCGCTATCGCGCTGGCATCGTCCTGGGCAGCGGCAGACTGGAACGCGAGCGAGCCGTCAACGACGTAACCCTCCGACGCAACGTCGAGCACAAGATCGCGACTGAGGTGGACCAGCCGTTGGTCCCAGTCCTCATATTCCATCTCGAAGCGACGCTCAACGGGGAACATGGTGGGCACCCCTGGCCGCATCTGGATCTCGTCCCGGCCGATGTCAACGCGGGCACTGCCCTGCTCTAACCACTGCACAACGATCTCGCCTTCGACCGCGACGTCGCCGCGGAGGTAGCCGTGCATCTGTGAGCGGCGGATGCTGAGCTGCTCATCGCCCACGGCGACGTACTTGTACCAGTAGTCCTGGTCGACGGGACGGGAGTACCACGTCTTGCCGGCATACATGCCCGCCAAAGAGGCAATCGCGGTGTCGGTGTCACGGCCGGACACTGCGACCAGCGGCTGCAGAAGTGCAGACGAGGTGCAGTCCTCAGTCACAGCTGCCCCGCGATCGTGTCGAGACCTCTGGCCCGGAAGACCAGCTTGTCGCGAAGGACGAACGACGGTCGACGCCGCGTCGCGCAGTTCGTTTCGAGAATGTGCGGCGCTGCCGCGATGCAGGTGCGTGTTTCGGTGGTCACGAAGACCTACTTCCATGAGGCGATGGATGCCTCTGGCTGCCGACCGGTCCGCTGTGTGCCGAGGGTCCCGCAGAACGCGGAAGCTATCAAGGCGACGGACTGCCAACTCGGCCGGTGATTCCACGCTACTCAGCGACTGTGTGTGGTTTCGGGATCCGCGCAATCCGTCCCTCGGAACCGCGGCACCGCGTTGGTGGCGGCAATACGGTGGACGATATCTGGCACTGTCCCCGTCCGAACGCAAGTCACGAGTCGCACCGCATAGCGCGGGTAGCTCGCGTCACGGCGGGGACGGGCCAGCACCTACGGAGCTGGCAGACGCGGCTCAAGAGCCCAACGTCACACCTGTTAGACGACGGTCCGGGTGCCGATCGTTGACAGCTCAGCGCGCAACGCTTCAGCGAGACGGGATGCGAAGCGTTGCACTGCAACTGCTTCCTCGGCGCTGAGCGCGTTGATGGCGGCAAGCAGCGGCGCGTGAATATGCCCGTAGGCACGCGCGAGTTCATCTTCAGCAGCACCAGTGGTGGCGATGATGATGCCGCGGCGATCCTTCGGGTTCGGCTGTCGTTCCGCCCGCCCGTCGCGCACGAGCCGATCGATGAGCTTCGTAATCCCGGCCGTAGAGAGACGCAATGCTCGCGCCAGCTGCGTCGCGTTCACGAGCCGACCCTCCCGCCGCTCAACGATGAGGTGCCGCAGGGCAAGGGCATCGATCGGCAACATCCCAAGCTCGCGAAGGGCCTCACCGTCGGCATCGTGGACGCTGTCGCGCAACGCCTGCAGGCTCGCGATCGCAGCAGCGCCCTCGGTAGTCCGAGGCGGCTCAGGGAAGAAGGCAGGCGTGCTACCTGGGTGACTCTCGTTGCTCATGTCCGCCGCGCTCCGTCCATCGTTCCGTGGATAATGCCATCCTTCCCGGCGCACCTGAGAACTCAAACTGGGCGAGTAACCAGCCGAGCGAGACAACGCTTCGAGTCATGACGTCACCGATGCTCGGTGGCGGAGATCAGAAGGAGCCCCATGTCGAACACGGCAGGAAACACCGCACGCCACGACTCGGTCGTGCGTGCCACCTGGAACGAGACCAAGTCCGCGCTCAAGACCACGGAGTTCTACGCCTGGCTGGTCGTGTCCATCGCGATCCTTGTCGCGTCGGCCGTCGTGGACAACGCGGACGAGGGCCACACCGGCTTCGGCGCGGACCAGGCCTGGCTGTACGTCGCGATCGTGACGGCCGCCTACGTCGTCAGCCGTGGCATCGCGAAGTCCGGTGTGCGCAAGCCCGACTGGAACGACGACGACCGACGCGACCTCAACGGCCGCTCGAACTAACCACCGAGCGTGATGTTCGCCCTTCCCTGAACGGGCGAATCACGGATGAGCTGCTGCTTGTCAATACCGAAGTGGTGACCGACCCGGACAGTGGGCCGTTCCGATTCCATGCGGAGCGGCCCACGCTCATACCCCCGCAACGCCAGGATGTTGCTTACCGGAGGAGAGGGGTTGCGGGAGCTTCTGGCAAGCGACGGGTTGCGTTGGTGCCCGGAATCCGGCCAGCACTCACTCGAAGAGCAGCGGGCCGGGCCGATCAGATCCGGCTTGCACCGTAGATTCGAAGCCGAGCTGGTGTCGGTTGTGTCTCCCGCCACAGCATCGCCGTATTGCGCGCAGATCGTGCTCGGCGCGCTCATCGCGGCAGGGCTGGACAACGTCACCAACGTTCCCGCGGTGATCCGCAACGGACGCGGTGACATCCTCGCCACGAACGAGCTCGGCCGGGCCCTGTTCTCCGAGATGTACGTGCAGCCGGCACGGCCGGTGAACCACGCCCGGTTCATCTTCCTCGACCACCGGTCGCACCGCTTCTACCCCGAGTGGGACAACACCGCAGCCGACATGGTCGCCATGCTCCGCGACGAGGCCGGCCGGAACCCCTACGACCGGGCCGTGAGCGGCCTCGTCGGGGAACTGTCTACCCGGAGCGATGAGTTCCGCATCCTGTGGGCGGCGCAGAACGTCGTCCGCCCGGCGCAGCACCTGCGCCGAGGCTCTTCTGCGTCTCGATAGCCGATCGGTACGGGCAGCTCATAGGCTTGCTGGGTGATCGCGCAAGTTCTTGGTTCTGGTCGCCCGCTCGTCGCCCTTCACGGGTTTGGTGTCGACCACCGGATCATGCTGCCGCTGGCGGACGCGGTGCAGGACCTGCCTTGGCGGCTGGTGTTCCTCGACCTGCCGTGGGCCGGAGCCGCCGCGGCGACCGCGACCGCGAAGAGCGCGGTCGACGTGGCCGACGAGGTACTCGTCGACATCGACGCCCACCTCGGGGACGAGCCCTTCGCCGTCATCGGGAACTCTTTCGGCGGCATGATCGCCCGACACGTCGCGCACGAACGCCGAGACCAGGTGCTCGGCGTCGCGACCTTGGCGGGTGTCGTGCATCCTGCCCACGCAGACCGTGACGTCCCCAAGCGCACCGTGCTGTACACCGAACCGTCCGTCCTCGAAGCCGCTGGCGACGCGCGAGAAGCATTCGAGGAGGTCAGCGTTATCCAGGACGCCGCCGCGTTCACGGCGTTCGAGCGGTACGTGCTGCCCGGTCTCCGTGGCGCCGACCCTGCTGTGATGGACCGCATCGCCGCCGACTACGCACTGGACGCGGTGCCGGAGGAGCTCCACTCGGAACCGTTCACCGCTCCGGCCCTGCACCTGTTTGGTCGGCAGGACGACGTCGTCGGGTACGAGGACGGGCTCGCGCTCCGGGACCACTACCCGCGTGGCAGCTTCGTCGTCCTCGACGGTGCTGGACACAACGTGCACCTCGAGCGACCCGGGATCACCGCCGCTCTGGTCCGCGACTGGCTCGCGCGGATCGACCGGTAGCCGATCGGCCAACGGGACATCTTCGTCGCCTTGAGTGGGCATGCGAGCCGTAGCTATCGCGGCAGCCACCGACGAAAACGGAACTCTTCCGGCAGGATCGGGCAATACCTACTGTGCCTAGTCATCACCCCCCGCCTGAAGCCGCTGCTTAGCTCGGTCGTCAGTTCGACCAGCACGGCCGCCGCATCCTGCTCTACCTCGCGCGCCGAACTGACCTGCAGAGCGCCGAGGACATCCTGGGCGAGACGTTCGTCACCGCACTCGTCCGGTGGGGATCGTTCGACCCGGACCGGCAGGAGCCGCTGCCGTGGCTGTTCGGTATCGCTTCGAACCTGCTTCATCGACACTGGTCCGCGCGATCTTCGTGAGCGCGATGCGTCTGTCTCCAGTCGGTCGGGGGTTGTGAGCATCTCGATGGGGCGGTTCACTCGAAGGTGCACCGAGTTCCGGCGGTAAGGGAGACCAGCACTGATGCGTTCGATCGTCTACACCAGCACGCAGACCCGTCCGATCACGGACACCGAACTCGCACAGATCCTCGCGGTGGGGCGGGAGAAGAACACCGCCCTGGGGGTGACCGGGGTCCTCGCGCACAAGGGTGACAACTGCTTGGGGATCCTCGAGGGCGATGACGAGGTCGTGGGTGCCCGTTTCGACCAGGTTCGCCGTGATCCTCGCCACACCAACGTGCGTGTCCTGCTGGACGAGCCCATCGGGCAGCGGGCGTTCCCGGACTGGTCGATGGCGTTCCAGCCCCTGGACCCGCTGATGCAGCAGGTTCCTGGGTTCAGCGACTTGTTCGCCCCCGGCCAGCCATCGGATCCGGATTTCGGCATGACGCGTGCTCGGGGGCTGCTGGACTGGTTCCGGCGGCACCCGCTGGCGCCGTTGACCAGCAAGACCGCGGACGAGGATGAAGCGCCCCGCACGCGTGCGATCAATGGGGCGATCATCGCCCTGCACGACGGGGGAGTGACTCGGTTCAGCCTCGAGGTCGCCGCGACGCACGCGGGGATGAGCGTGGCTGAAGTGCTCGAGGTGTTCCCGACGGATCGCGCGTTGCTGGCTGCGACGGTCGAGCGGTGGACCCAGGCGATCTCCGAGCCGTTGGCGCCGTTGATCGCGGAGAAGGGCACCGTCGCGTTCATGCACGCACTCCTGACAGCGCACGCGGAGGAGCCGGCGCTGATGGAACTCCTCGCAGCCAGCCTCGCGACCGCCGCCGACGCGACCGTCGACGGAGCGGACTACTACCGCTCCACCTACCGCCGATTCCGGCAGATGATCCGTGACGGACTCACTTCGGATGTTCGGGAGGGACGGGAGCCGGCGACGATGGATCCGATCCGGGGCGCGCAGCAGCTTCTCGCCCTCTACGACGGGCTCCGCCTGCAGTCGCTGCTGACGGCGGACACTGACCTCGTGGACGCGTTCGACCGCGCAGCAACCCGGATGCGCCGCGGCTGGTCCGAGCAGTACGAGCAGCCGTCCTTCTGGGACATCCCCGTCGCTGACCCTCGATAGGGAAGCAGCACCCGGATCCGGATCGGCGGACCACGGGTACCGCCCGAACCCCTCCGTGCGATCAGAGAGCACGGCGCGGCTCTTCCCCGGTAACCAGCCGGAGCACAACCAGTATGCGGCTGTTCCGCCCCTGTCGATGTCCTCACTTCAGCCGTCTTGCGCGAGTTCAGCCACTCCGGCAAGGTAAGAGTTGCGTGATCAGTTCGGGTCTGATCACGCAAACCGGGGTGCCGGCTCTGGATCAGAGCCGGCACCCCGCATTTCCGCGACGGCCTCGCCGACCTGTCTGCTGCTATGTGGATCAATTTATGACCGATCTTCGACGTGGATGTGGAGTCTCGGTACGGTGTTGCTCGGCTGACCATGTGCGCTGACCGAATGGTCGGTTGCAACTATGGGGCCAGCCCCGGCTGCGTGCCGGATGCCTAAGGGGGCGGCACGCCTCCATGCGCCTGGGGCCGCTCAGGGGGGACGCGGAGCGACCCGAACGCTTCGCGTTCCCCACTGACATGTCCCGCTACCGCACTCTGCCGGAAGTCCTCGATTTTTGATCACGTTCGGGGTTAGCGTTCCCGCAACCCGGTTCGAGCATGCTCCTGGGCCAGGGGTCACCATCAGTGTGAGTCCGCGGCGGTGCTGCCAGGTTCGGGAATCGGCAGCACCGCCGACCACCACTCGAGCCCCAACCCAGCTGATGCGACGGCATCTACCGACGTGCCCGCGAGGGGCTACGGAGCGTATGAACCACTCACCGAAGTGAGCAGCTGCCCGTCGCCTGGGGGTCCGCATCGACGCCTGCCGACGCGGCCCGCGCGCGAAGCGCTCTTGCCGCCCTCAGCAACGCCGATCCCGACGCCGCCGACCGCACCGCGCACGGACACAAGGTGTCCGACAGCAAGGAGTCCGAGGTTGGGGGTGTGGGTATCGCTACTGCCGCCGAGAAGCGCTTCGCGGGTGTCCGGCGGCGAGCCGGCCGCTTCCGCGGTATCAATCACCGGGTCATGTGGGCCCTTAGCGCAGCCGTCGTCGTGATCGCCTAAAAAAGCCCGGTAAAGCGGCGCTAAGCGCTACACACCAGCGACGCCGCCGACGGGTGTGTCCGGGCTGACAGGGGAGAGGGGTGTCGCGAGCATCCGATACAGGGTGCTGCGATCGATGCCGAGCCCTCGAGCGACAGTGGTCTTCGGCACCCCGGTGCTAAGGAGTCGGCGTGCTTCGGCAATCTGGTCGTCGGTGAGCTTGCGGTTGCGGCCCTTGTACTTGCCGGCAGCCTTAGCGATACGGATGCCCTCGCGTTGCCGTTCGCGGATGAGTGTGCGTTCGAACTCGGCGAACGCGCCGAGGAGGTTGAGCATGAGCCGACCGATAGCGTCGTCGGTGTCCCGGCTGTAGGTCTGCTGTTCCTTCACGAACTCGACCGAGGCGCCCTTAGTGGTGATCTCGTCGACGATATCGCGTAGATCACCGAGGGAGCGGGCGAGCCGGTCCATGGATGCGACTCGGACGACGTCGCCGTCACGGACGTATCCGATGCAGTCGGCCAGGGCCAACCGGTCGGTGCGTGCGCCGCCGGAGATCTTCTCCTCGAACACACGGTCGACCTCGCCGATGGTTTCGAGCTGCCGGTCGAGATTCTGATCGATCGAGCTCACCCGGACGTAGGCGACGATCTGCGTCTTATGCTGCACCACCCCTAGACCCTCGCACATTCCTGTCGCAGAAGTACGAAACAGCACCCTAGAACCACGCGTTTCGACCGGGTGAGGGCATGTAGCGCTGGGGTATACCCCAGAGCCACGCAGCCGCCGCTAGTCTGTTGCCCCCGGACGGAAGGTAGGCAATGAACGGCGACCAATTCGACCCGCGTGCTTACATAACAAATAGATTGACCGGAGAACGTAGGCTCATACCTCGGGAGGACATGACCGGCGCCGACGAATTTCTTGAAGCCATGCAGTCGCGCTTCGAGCTTCCACCTGAAGTCCGCTTTCAGGGGTGGCAGGAAAGCGATGACGAACACCCCGTTGGCAATGGGAGACCGGGGTATAGGGTGATCTACAAGACCCTCCGCACAGTACCTACTGGCCCCGTTGCTGTGGAATCACCAAATTGTCGCGTGTCCTTGATGAATGGGACTGTGAGCTGGGGAGAACCTAGATTTGGCCGTGCGCTTCCTTGGCGTCGTCCGAATAGGTACCTGATACCCGACTGGGGGCGGGTCTACTACAATCCCCTCCGATACGTGAGGAGTGAGGACAACACGGTCCATATGGAGGCTCACCAAGAAACGAGCGCTCCGATGAATTACGTGGAGATCCTTTACGTCCTGAACGATGACGTGGCGAGTAAGGATCACTACGGCAAACTAAGCGCAGCGCAAGCGGCTGTTGCGCCGCTTTTGGCCTCCCTAGACTTGACGTTTGGTGCCCGTCTCTTAGGGGTGCGGATTACCGAGGAGATAGGTGAGGTCTTCGATGACTGGCATTGGAACCGGCGCCTCGATGGGCCAACAGTCGCCCTAGAAGCGCAAGCCGACCTGGCTTTCATTGAGGCTCAAGCAGGCCTGGGTCAGATTCGTGCCATCTTCGAGGCGAACGCAGGTCGATCACTCGAGCATCGGTCGCGACTCCGCATTGCTTCACAGTGGTACTGGCGGGCTGACGCCGAAACGGATCCAGTCCAGAAGTTTATTGCTTTCTGGCTTGTGATTGAGGCGCTGGAGATGGACGGTCCGAACATTGCTCCTGTGAAGCAGGTGGTCCAGTCTTTAACCGGTGACGATTCTGTTCCCGTTGCAGCAGCAATAGGGCGTTTGCACGGCCTTCGGAGCAGGCTTGTTCACGGTAAGCAGGATGCAGTTTCGAGCGTGCAACTTGGTGCCGTGGAAGCGGTGTCCTTGGCGCTTCTTGAACGACATCTGCTGGGTGTATTAACTGACGATCGGAAATCTGCGCTACGGCAAGCTGTGCAGGATGCCTCGTCGGCTATCTTCTCAGGCTGACATAAGAGCGCGACATCGGCACCCGGCAAGAGGAACGGCCGGGCCGTCAGCGTGTGACGGTCCGGCCGAAGCTCTGCGGGAAGGCTCAGGGGAGCGTTCCCGGGGAAGCGATGCCCTCTACTCGAGCCGGCGGCTCTAGACGGGGCTACTTCAGGTTGTACATCTCAGAGCCGAGTTCATCGCTGATGAGGGTTTCCTTCGCGGTGAGCTTGACTGGTGTCGTCTCGTCGTCGAGCTCGTACGCGACCGCGTTCTCGACGGTGCCACCTTCCTTGATTGCTTCCGACTGGGAGTCGAGGTACTGGTCGCCCGGGGTGGACCCGACGTTGAGCTTGTTGACCGCGTTCGGGTTCGTGTCCTGGTAGGCCTCGAATGTGCCAATCCATGCCAAGGAAGGATCGAGCGATTCGTTGGTCAGGTTCGTCGTGTTGTACACGAACGCGATGACAGGCTTCTCGCCGTACTCGTTGCCAGGCTGGCCGACAGGGATGACTCGGTGGCTCGTGATTTCGATCTTCATCTTCGACGTGAGCAGCACGCCGTCCTTGAACGAGGCGGTCGCTGCGTCTGCTGGCGCGGATGCCGAAGGCTTGCCGGCCGGAGGAACCGTCTCCTTGCTGATCGCTTCCGCTGCTCCCGTAAAGACAGCGGCGTACACCACCACGAGAATGATCGACAAGACCAACCCGAGGCCCGACAGGATTACGCCGGCCACCGCTGCCTTACGCGGGCGGAACTTGATGACGAGGCCGACGATCCCCAGGATGACGCCCACCACACCCGTGGCGATCGTGACGTAGTTGAGGACCGGGACGGCGAACCCCGCCATTGTCAGGATCCCAAGGACTAGGGAAGCGATGCCGAAACCATTGCCCGCGGCGCGTTGCGGCGGCATGGGAGCCGAGGGCTGTTGAGTTGCTGCCGAGTAAGGGGTGTCGGACACGGGTTCTCCTGAAGGCTGAGGTTCTGAGCGTTGCTCGGGTGGCAGCGCGACAAGGAGCGTATCCGACTGAGAGCCGCCTCAGGGCAGTGCTGAGGCCCCCTGTCTTGGTGCTACCGAGCGGCCCGCAAGAGATGGGAGTCTGTTCACATGAGTTTGCCTGTGGGCTGGTTTCCCGATCCCTCGGACCCAGAGCGCGAGGTGCTCTGGGACGGTGAGCAGTGGACTGGCCTCACTCGCCCCCGCCGGACGGACAGCCCGGTTCGGGGAGTCGATGATGACGCAGGCGCGGCGGAAGCCCGGGAACCGTCTCGAGGACGCCGCAAGCCTCGGTCGCGACGGCGCCCCTGGGTGCTGGCGCTTGTCATCGCTGCCGTAGTGATCTTCGTCGGGGGCGGCGGCACAGCGGTAGCCGTGGTTCACGCGCAACAGGTTGCAGCCGCTGAGGAGAAGGCGGAGCAGAAGAAGGAAGCGGCCGCCCGGACGCGCGCTGAGCAGCGGGAGGCGCAACGAGCAGCGCAAGAAGACGCCGACGACGCGGAGCGCTCTGCCCGCGCTGAGACGGTGAAGGAGGTCGAGGGGTCGGTAAAGACCATGGCAGAGGAGAACGTGACGAAGGGTCTGCTCGATGGTCCGATCATCTCCGTGTCCTGTAATCCAGTCAGCGGTTCCACGGATGACTTGACCGATACCACCACCTCCTTTGACTGTTTCGCTGCGAACACGGACAACGCGGATGGAACCCAGTCGGGCTACTTCTTCAACTCCACCGTCAATTGGGACTCGGGCGAGTACACCTACGGTCTGGGCAAGTCAGCGTCCTAACGAGCTCCGCGGTGCCACGCCCGCTCGAGCATCGCGACTTGACATAAAACCGCCGTATCGGCGCGAACGAGAACAGCCGGCCAATTCGAGAGTGGCCGGCTGTTCTGCGCGAAGGAGCGGCGTTAGCGTTCGAGTTCCCGCGCTTTTGATCGCTGACGCCGCACGCCCGGAGGATTCAACGCGGCCAGCAGTCCGAGTGCTGGCGTCGCCCGATTTGGCTGCTGCGTGCACTTAGGGGACGAGAGGGGCAGCCGATGATGCCGCTGGTCGGCCAGTATGGATGGGTCACCCGAGGAGAGGACGCGCGTGAGCCGCCATCGAGCCGACCGCTCGCGTAACGCACCGATGACGGCCGCGGACCGTAGGCAGGTTCGCGGCGTTGTCCGCTTCGTCGGCGGGATGGGTGTTCTCGTCTTCCTAATCGTGGTCATCTTCGTCGCTCCGGCCGTCCTGCGCTCGTACGACCTCGATCACCGGCTCACGCTTCGCTGCCACGTCACTTTGGTCGAGGGGACCACGCGCGGCTCGTCGTACCGCGGGATCGGTGGCCCGAATCCGCGGGTTGTCGTAACCACCGATGACTGCGGGAAACTCATCCTCTGGGAAGGCGTGACGGAGAGGAACTACCGGGCGATCGCCAGCCGGATCGATGCCCAGGGGGAGTACGCGATCGAGGTCGGAGCGGGGACGTGGAAGGCCCGTGGGCTGCTGTACGCCATCCGCCGGAGCCCCTCAGCTTTCGGAGTCGAGCCAGCGTCCTGAGGGACGAGCCGCCCCTCTTGCCCGACGGAGCGGCAGGAGTCGCATGGGTCAGTCTCGTCGCGGCCGCAGCTTCCGTGTCGTTGTCAACGAGAGAACAGCCGGCCACCTGAGGGGTGGCCGGCTGTTTGTGTCGGGGAGTGGCGTCAGTGTGCGGTGTCGTATGCGTCGCGGACGGTCTGGCTGATGCGGCCGCGGGAGGAGACCTCATGGCCGTTCGCGTTGGCCCATTCGCGGATCTTCGCGAGCTCTTCCGAGTTCCCACGCTTCGGCGCGCTGCCGGCAGTAGCGCGCCCGGAGCGGCCGTTGACCTTGCGGGCTGCGGCGATGTAGTCGGAGAACGCTTCGCGGAGCGTGTCGGCGTTGTCGTCGGTGAGGTCGATTTCGTAGTGGCCGCCGTCGAAAGAGAAGGACACGGTGCGGCCGTGGCCGTCTTCGATGGTGTCGCCGGTGAGGTCGTCGACGAGGTGCGTGGTGACTTTCTGCGCCATGGTGGAGGTCGCCTTTCGCTCGGGGATCGTCTCCACCCTGGCATAACTGATCCCGGAGAACGCTTTGTTCGTTCTTATTGCCGTGCACGGTCGGGCAGACTGAGCGGTGATGTCTGATTCGTCGCCAGCCGCATCCGGGTATGCCGCTGCTCTTGCCGAGCTGAAGCAGCAGGTCCGCGCGGCCCGCTTTACCGCGCAGCGCCGCGTGAACACCGAACTGATTCGCCTCTACTGGGGGATCGGCGCGACCATCCTGCAGCGCCAGGGCGATGAAGGGTGGGGCAGTAACGTCATCGGCCGGCTCGCGACGGATCTACGTTCGGAGTTCCCCGAGATGAAGGGGTTCTCCCGGGCGAACCTGTTCTACATGCGCCGGTTCGCGGGGGAGTGGTCGGCAGAAGCAGTTGTCCAACAGGCTGTTGGACAATTGCCGTGGGGGCACATTACGGTGCTCCTCGACCGGCTCGATGACCATGAGCTCCGCAACTGGTACGCCGGCCAGGCGGCAGCGCACGGGTGGTCGCGGAACGTGCTCGAGCACCAGATCCGGTCAGAGGCGTATACGCGGTTGCAGGCGGCGCCGACGAACTTCGCTGAGGTGCTGCCGCCGGGGGAGTCGGATCTGGCGCAGCAGATCACGAAGGACCCGTACGTGCTGGACTTCCTCGCTCTCGACGGGGACGCGAAGGAACGCCACCTCGAGCAGGCACTCGTTGACCGGATCATCGACACCCTCCGCGAGCTCGGCGAAGGGTTCGCGTTCGTCGGCCGGCAGGTGCACTTCGACGTCGACGGGGATGACTTCTACGTCGATCTGCTGTTCTTCCACGTCGAGCAGCTCCGCTACGTCGTGATCGAGCTCAAGACGGGGAAGTTCAAGCCGGAGTACCTCGGCCAGCTCGGCTTCTACGTCGCGCTCGTCGACGACAAGCTCCGCCGGCCTCAGCACGCCGATACCGTCGGGCTGCTGCTGGTTGCGGACAAGAACGACGCCGTCGTCCGGTACTCCCTCGCGGGGCAGCAGACCCCCATCGGTGTCGCCAGCTACGACCTCCTCCCGCCAACGGTCCGCGCTGCCCTGCCCTCGGAAGCCGACCTCGCAGCCGCACTGACGACGGAGACCGACACCCTCGAACCCTGACCTGGAGCACGTGCCACCAGAAGCTCCGCCGTGTCTCACGGAGGGAACCGTCACCGGGCACATCGCCGGGCGGGTCTGTTGAGACACCGAGATCCCCGGATCTTCGCGGGCTCCCGAATCGCCGCCACGTGTGCGGTAGCCGATCGGCTACTGAGACAGGGTTCTGTGACTCCGACCGCTTGGCCAGCAGAACTCATCCGGCGAAGACGCTGTGTTGGTGGAGTGCGTAGTGAGCACGCATCAGACCGGCTCGTTCCGAGACACGTCCCGCGAAACGCGGCGGGGGAGGCGCTCTTCAGGCGCACAGGGATATGCTTGTCTCACGACGGGCCGGTTACCGGAACGTTGCCAGCCGAAGGCCCCGCTTGCGGGGCCTTCGTTCTTTCTCACGGCCACCACTCCCAGCTGTGTTCGACAGCAGGACCGATCTCCTTCCACTGCCGCGCAAGCGTGCGCTTCGCCGCGGGGTGAGCGTTCAGGACACGTTCGCGGCGGTAATGGACGTACACGGCGAGGTCCACGGCCTGTAGGCCGTCTGATCCAGCAGAGGACGCGAAGTTGATTGGCGCGGAGATGTGCTCGAGCTTCGAGGAACGGTAGCCATCGGTGCCGTACGCCTGATAGCCAGCGAACGCCCGCTGATGGTCGTCCTGAGTGCCGATCTCGTCAGCGACGACGATCGTCTGTTCCTGCTGACCGGTCTTGACGGTGTACTCGTCGATGCGTTCAAGGAGGTGACCCAGGACCACTGCGTGTGGTGGTCGAGGGTAGCTGTAACGAGCATTGAGTCGGCCAACGTCCACGCCTCGAAAGATGTACCGGACACCAGCTTCGCGAGCGGCACGGAGTGCTGCGATGTAGATGCCGGCAGCTTCGCGGTGGCGACCACGGAACAATTTCCAGGCGCCGGATCCACCCATGAGCTCATGTGCGTGGAACTCGATCGAGGCTGGAACGCCGTGCTCCATCGCCGTGCGATCGCGGATCTCTTGCAGACGCCGGCTGAGGTCTTCCCATTGCGTGATCGTCGCGACAGCGGCGCCGATGTAGTAGTAGTCCCGGTCGTAGGACTCGTCGACGTAGGCGATCAGCACGCCATTAGGTTCCCACGAGTCACTGCGTCCCGCGGGCGGTCGAGTGGTTACTGGACGGCTACTGAGGCGCGGCGCCCTGCTCGTTGGGCACTTCGAGGAGCGCGTCGCTGTAGCGATCCGATGCAACGCGTACGTATTGCGGCGTCACGATGAACAGCCACCCGAGGCCGATCATGATGCCGAGCACGCCGGCGATGACGGGCATAACCCAGCTGACGTTCCAGAGCGACAGCCAACTCGCAGCGGTCATGCCGGCGCTTAGCAGGACGGTTAGGCCAGCAACGCCGAGCGCTGCGGGCTTCGCTCCGTACATGTTGCGGGCGGCGCCGTACTGCTTGAGCTCGGACCAAACTCGCGGGAAGCGTTCATGATCACGGGTCATTTCGCGAAGACGTGCGACAGCATCCTTGTAGATGTCGTCGGCATCCACTGTGCTAGCGGCCTCTGCGCTTGCGTCGGGAAGCTGGACGCCAGTCATGTGTGCGACACGGCGGTGAAGACGCTCCACACGTTGCCGGGGCTGCTCGGCCCATCGGAGGCGCTGCACGGTGGTGCTTCCGCCCCAACTATCCCAGAGGCGCCCTTGGATGCGATTGCCGCGGTCGCGTACGAGACGCATCGCGACGACATGGAAGCCAGCTGCGACCAGTATTCCAAGGATCGAGCGGGTAACGCTTACAACGTCGTCCGTTCGGAAGACCACGACAGCAAGGATGCTCAGCGGTGCAAGAACAGCTGTGGCGGGAATGAGCTGGGTAGAGCGTTCGTAGGACGTATCGGCCACGTCACTCGTCTGGTTCGAGCCACGTGAGCGGTGTCAAGCTGGTCCAGCCCTGACGGGATCCGGCGTTCCTGCTCCATCGAATGGTCTGACCGCGCGTCGCGCAGACTGAATAGCCGCGACGCGTGAAGGCGTTTGCCACCTCAGGGCGGGGGAACTCGTCGGCCAGCTTGCCGACGCTGACGAAGGCGCTTCTCGACTGTGTGGCACCTTCGACGGGGCCCGCAAGACGGTTCATGACGTCCGTTGTCAGGTTGTGTCGGGAACCGTGGTGGGGAACGTCGAAGAGGGTTGGCAGGCCGATGGCGTTTCGGAGGGAACTGTCGAGGTAGTCTGCGGCTCGGGTCAGGGCGGGAGCGCCGGCGTCGCCAGTGAGTAGGACACGGTATGCGTCCACCTGCAGGTCAAGGATGATGCTTGTGTTGTTGCGGGCGGTGGTGCCGCCGTTGTCCGTGAGGGTCCCTTCGCCAGGATCAGTGCTACGCGGCGAGAGAGCGTTCCTGATGGTTTCGTACACCGAGCGGAACAGCCCGCTTGCCTTGCTGGCGGCCGACGTCCCCGTCTTTTGCTCGCTGAGCAGCGACTCGTAGTAGGACGCGGAGGGGCCTGCGATCCTGATCGCGTCGGAGAAGAACGAGGTTCCTGCGAAGTAGTTGGTTGAGACCGCGGTCCCCTCAGCCTTGGCGAGCCGGATGAGGTCATCGACCTTGTCGGAGGCCACGTCATCCGAGGCGTATCCGTAATCGGATGGGCGGTGGATCACGAGCTGCGTCACGTGCAGCTGTTCCAGGACTCCAAAGAGCCCGTTGATGTGGTCCTCGTCGGGGTGTGTGCAGATCATCAAGTCGATTCGATCGGTCCCGTAGTACTTCTGTACGTGGGCGACGATCGCCGCGGCAGTGGCCGCGAACCCGCCGTCGATCAGTACGACACGATTCGTGCTCGTCCCTGGCTCGGTGAAGTGGCACAGGATCGCATCTCCGGTGTCGGTCTTCTCGCCTACCGGTATGTACTCGACCTCGATCATCTGCGACCGGCTCCTTCCGACCGCAACTCAGCGGCCCTCTCAGAATAGAGCGACCAACTGACATGTGAGAAGCAATTGCTTTCGACGGAGCGTTTGGTGGATGTGCAAATACGACCGTTTCTGGGATGTCTCTTGTTCGTCGCCGCGAGCGTTCGCGGAAGCGTCCCTGTCGCCGAACACGATCCGGGCGTACCGGTCGGATCTGCGGCAGTTCGCCCGGTGGCGTGCCGGGTTCCTCGACTACGAGGTCGCCGAGCCCCACGAGCTCGAGCAGATCAGGACGGCACCGGTCGACCCGGCGGAGGTGGCGGCGTTCCTCGCCGACAAGGCCAACGCCCTCCTGCCCGATGGTCGGCAGCGGTACGCACCCGGCACGATCAGTCGTTACGTCGCCGCGATCGACTGGGAACACGCCCGCCGCGGCCACATACCACCCGGCACCACCCCGATCGTCCGCGACGTCCTCAAGGGGATCCGTCGGACCCGGTCCGTGCCAGTGCGGCGGGCGAAACCGATGACGTTGAAGGCGCTGCAGATGACCCTGCTGCAGATCGACATCGCCGACCTGCGGACCGGCGCCCTCGGCACACGCGATCAGGCGCTGCTGCTGTTCGGGTTCGTCGGCGCGTTCCGCGAGTCCGAACTCACCGCACTGACCGTCGGAGATCTCCGCCTCGTCGACGGGGAGGGTGTCTACGCGCGAGTGCGGAGGTCGAAGACGGACCAGGACGGCCTCGGCCGCATCAAGGTGCTGCAGCGGGGCGCGAACCCGGTCACCTGCGCCCCGTGCGCGTTCATCCGGCTCTCCCGGCTCATGGCCGCGCAGGACGCCCGCGGCGAAGCGGGCCTGTTCGCCGCGCTCACCGGCGCGAGCCTCGCAGTGCATGTCTGTGCGGATGGGCTCGGTCCAGACCGGTTGCCGTCGGCGGCGCCGTTCTTCCGCGCCGTGTCGATATGGGGTCTGTTCCGCGGCGTCGGCATCAGCCCCACCACCGTTGGGAAAGCGGTCGCCCGCCGCGCAAAGGGTGCCGGGCTGGGGGAGGAGGGGTGGTCCGGGCATTCCCTCCGTGCTGGGTTTGTCACCGAGGCGCGCAACGCGGGAGCTACGGACGTGGAGATCATGAACCGGACTCACCACACCAACGCCGCGACCTTGCAGATCTACGACCGCGAGTACGCGCCGCTGGTCCGCAACGCCGTCACCCGGATGCGGCTATGACCCCGCACACCCCACCCGAACCGCAGCCCGACATGGAGATCCTGCTCGAGGCGCACTGGGACCGGTTCGTCGCGTGGTGCAGCGTCACAGGGCAGGAGCCGTTGCCTGCGGCGCCGGCCACGGTTGCGCAGTTCCTGACTCGGTTCCCTGGGGGTGCGTCGACGCAGCGGCTGCGCCGGCGTGCGATCCGTGCGCACCACCTCGCCGCGGGCCTGGCGGACCCGATACCCACAGTGCCGGCGCGGGTATGGCCGCGACCAGACGCCCCCGACCACACGGCCGTCGGAGAAGTGCTGGCGGTGATCCCGAAGTACCGGTACCCGATCGGTCTCCGCGGCCGCCGCGACGCGTTCCTCATCGTCCTCCTCGGCGTGCTGCACCTCACCCGCCAACAGGCGCAAGCCATCATGGCGGACGATGTCGCAGTGACGAGCATCGTGCGGATCCGCGGCACGGTCGTCCCCTCCGCCGATGACCCGGCAGCGTGTCCGGCGTGTGCTGTGACCCGGTGGTTGCGGATCGTGGGCCTGGTCTGGGCCGGATTCAGAGGCGACGTCATCGGCCTGCTCGATCCCACCAAGGGCAACCTCGACCAGCATGACTGCGAACAGCCCCTGCCGGGGCAGTGGCGCAGGGCAGAGCAGCTGCTGTTGCCGTTAGACGTGCACGGCTGGGCCCGCACCGGGGTCACCTTGTCCGGCAGGTCGATGACGAGCATCATCCCCACCAGACGCGCCGCCACCGCACACGAGACGGATCGAGAGGCTGTCGGACCGATAGTTCGCCAACCGTCCCGGTTCGCGCAACTCACCTTGCAGGAGACCTACGACGAGCTCGGCGCCGCGGACGCCACCGCTGACGACATCCTCTCTCGGATCACCGCCCTCTGGCGCGACGCTCGAGCGCTCGACGCTGCCTTCGAACTCAACCCCCAGCACACGGAACCATGAGATCGCAACTGATAACAAGGGAGCGGGACATGCCGCGCCCTGGGCGGATTGCCGGCGCCGCGAGCAAGCTCACCACTAGCGTCGACGCGCACGACGTCGACTCGTCTCGGAGGTCTGCAGGACGCCGTGGCGTAGCTCGTCGCCGGGTTCGATAGCCGTGCTGTACACGGCGAACGAGGCAGTGGTGCGTGGCCGGATGAAGTTCCGCGCGCCCACGGCTGACATGACCATCGCCTGTGATGCGGCGGTCGCAACCGCTGGCGCCCTCGCGAAAATCCAACCGCCGACGCTCGGCGCGACGCATAGCGGACTTGAGCGGCCGATGGCCTGGGGCGAGCTCTGCAGCACACGCGTGGCAGGACCCGGCGAGGCTTGTTAGGTGTTCGCGCTGGTGTCAGGGCTTGTTCCGCTGTGCCGGATTCGATGTGATCGCGGTTGCTCAGCGAACGGTGCGGGGTGTCGGTGTTCTCGATGACGAAGCCTTGGTCGGCTGTACCTACTTGCCCCGCGGTGGGGAAGTAGTCGCCGACGAACTTCGAGTTCGAGAGGTGGAGCGCAAGCGCTGGAGCGTGCCGAGGTGGAGCTCACGTCCGTCGGCCAGCCGACCCTCTGCGGTCGGACAGAGCGCTTGAGTCACGGTTGACCGGTGACAGCGCGGACGGTGATTTTCTCGGCCGCGGGTCGAGCTGGGCATGCTTATCTGCTCGACGTCGTACGCGGTGTCGTCCGTCGACGGCGTGAGCCCGGGCGCGGGCAATTATGGTTCGTGGAGCGGATCTTGCCGCGAATGGCGGCCATAGATTCACCGCGGCAAACCAGTTTGAAGGCGCAAACGGAACGTTCTTCGTTGCGACGTGGGCCTAGTACGCATTGATTATTGTCGCCGGATCGTACTGACAATATTTATCCGGACCTTTGTAGGGGAGAAAAGTTGCCTTCCCGCCCTTGCTGCCCAGCGACTCTTGGCAGAGCGGAAGTCGATTACCGATGACGGTGATGTTCGCAAACTTCGCCGTGTCTCCGTAATTGATATTTATCCCGCCAACATGATAATGTCCGTCCCTAATTAACGAATTGATCACCTCAATGTGGCGACGATACTGGTGCAGACAATTTCCGCAGCTTCGAATAAGTGTTCCAACGTCATCGGCGGAAAAGTTGCGCACGATAACGCTGCCCGCGCCGTCAATCTGAAAGACTTTGTCGTGAGCATGTCTTGCGCCGCCACCGTCAATTGTCATCACGGAATTGGCAGATGAGCCGTCTTCTAGCGTACCGGCATCTTCTCCTACGTTTGGAAACCAAACGCTGTCGAGGGTGCAGGTCGCCTGGCAATGCACGCCGTCCGCAGCTGGCGCTTCGACGATTAGATTCTTCACCGTGGCACCAGGCTCGACGATCACCACGGGAAGCTGGTACTCACTCGAGCCGGAAGTTGTACCTGATATGGCGGCGTCATGAAAATCGATCGTCGTCCCGGCAGGAATCCGGAGCGGTTGAACCGCCCGGGGGAGATTGCGCGTCGGTTTAGGAAAGCCCGCCGGGGCGTTGAAATTAGCGCCAGCCGTTCCGTCGATGGAGGAAGCTGCTATGACGGGCACGCTACCTGTGAGAAGTGTGCAGAGGAAGGCGGCGGTGGCGGCCGCGGCATAGGTTGAACGGCGCGTCCAGCCTGCTGAGGACCACGGGCTGAATGAGAGGGTTGCCATTTTGGATGCGCTCAGGCGCGTGTTGCGAATACTTCGAATCAATAACCACGCCGTCGAAGTGCGGCACTTCCACGAGGCCACTCGCCTAGCCCTTGGCAATCGCGGCGGCGCGATATTCATCTTCGATGGCAGCCGTCCACTGCGGGCCGAAACTCGCGTGCACGAATCGCTGGTAAGCAAACGTCGTCATTCCTCGTTGGACGTCGACAACTGGATCGCTGTCGGTTGACACCCACGGAGCGCCGCTCACTCCCGTGCGAGCGTCCCATTCTAGCCCTTCAATAGCGTAGTCCGTGTTCATCCACGGGTTAGGTTCCGCGGTACTCGTAACCGAGATGGGGACGTTGGGATTACTACCAGCGTCGAGAGAGTAGCCCGTTGCGCGGAATTCATCGTCATCCTCCTGACCCTTGAAACTGACACCCGACGCACCGACTGTTTCCGAAAGAGGAGCCTTCTGTCCCAATGCAATCGCGGTTTGGAAGAACGCTGAGTCGTCGTCGACGAGGCGTTGATGGGTCCACCCAGTTCGTGCGGTGACGATCACCGCGGGCCAAACTCCGTGCGGAGCTGTCCCGTTATAGGCCGGAACAAAGGCAAGTCGATCCACGAACTGGTCCTTGAGGGCCGATACACATCGTCCAGCTGTAGCTACAAGATTCCCAGAATCGGACACAATGACATTGCCAGTGCATCGCTGGTCCCGACCACTTGAGCGGAAGAACACTACGCCGAGATGGTCGGACGGCTTGAAACCAGGAGTCGGCTTAGTCGGGTCAGTACGGGGAACTATTCGCTTCGTCTCATGACGAGTGGTCAACCGGTCATCAGTCGCCGGAAGAGCGGATGCTACTCGCGGCGGATCACCTCCGTCCGGGTCCGGATCGACGAAGCTTCCAGACTGTGCTTGTTGCATGCGAGCCGGAGTCCAGTACGATGCAGTCTGCGCGATCTCAGCGCTGGAAGGGCGGTAATGAATGACTTCATCTTTACCGGGTTCTCCAGCATGCGCCTCAGAGGCTCCGCTTGGGGAGACCAGACCACCGAAAACACCGACGAGAAGGACCCCCAAGGTAATACCGCAACTCAGCTTCGAACGACTCAGTAGCATTTTTAACTCCATCTAAGTAATCACGCGACGCGCCTGCCCAACATGCTCGCTGACTGTTTGTCATGTGAGAATGTCGGAGACGGCAATCGGGGCGGATCGAACTAACTGCGGAAATCGAGTAAAAGTGTCACTAGACGACTTCATGACTGCGAAGTGCTCGTGTCGATGAATGAGCACTCAGGGTTAGGCGATGTGCTCGTAACCTGCCTGACGGCATCGAAGAGAGGGGTCGTCTGGTCTCTACGAACACCGAGTTGATGCCGAAAGAACCATGTGGATCGGCATTCGGCAGAATCGCCGGCCGATGCCCAGGCCCAAGAGGGACCGACGGCTTCTTGAAGCGGCCGGTCCCTCTCCGACTCATGGTTGTCTGTATGAGTCGAGTGACGGTACCTTCGACCTATCGGTGCCAGAATATTACCGAACCGGTCGACCGGGGGTGCACTAGATCAAACGTTGAATAGTTTCGGTAGATTTGGTTCGTGGCCATGAGATCGCATGGGTCACCTGCAATGCCCGAGCGGGTGGCAAAAGCTTCACATGGGATCATCTCGTAGTGGTGCTCAGCGTAAGAGCCGGGCCAAGCCGCCTTGTAGTTGTTCGCCATCCATTCGATTTTTTTGGCACACGTATCCGTTCGATCATCCTTCCATATCTTCGCTACCAGGCCTGTTCCAATGGCGCCTTCCGTCTGTGCAGAATTATAGACTCCACAAACACGGTAGCCCGATTGAGCCGACGCTGGGGCGGAGATATCAACTGTGGTTCCAAGGCAAACCGCAGCGACAATCAATGCCATACTGATCAATGGTAGACGGTCAAAACGATGCGACTTATTCGATAGTTTTGCTCCGATAGAGTGCTGATGCACTGTCCTTTTGCTTCTCACGTTGCCGGGTCTTTCCTAGCTTGCCGGAGCGATAGAGTAGCCGTTAGCAAAACGGAGGACCTTCGCCGCATCGACATACCCCATTAGACCAAGGAGACTCGGTTCCGAGGAGTAGCTCCCACTATCGGTGATGATGCCGTAGAACTTGCCTGAGGGCGACACCACTGGTCCGCCGGAATCTCCTCTCATGAGTGAGAACGTATCGTTCCTTGCGACCTCTGGAACACCTTTAGTGAACCAACTAGAATCCCGTGGGTATGTTGCTGTGCGGAACTCGCAGTTAACTCCGCTGAAAGAACCGCTGGTGCAAAAGGCTTCGTCGCCGGCGGGCGAGCCAGTGCCATTCAACGCGATGGACCCATCTCCGCGAGTCCGGGGGTCCGCTAGAATCACACGCCCGACCGCTCTCGGGGTGTACGTGTACGAACGTGTACAGGAAACGCCGCCAAATGAAGTCCGGCTACAATATGTTTGCTGATGCGCCACCGGCTCAACCCGTGCAATCGCGATGTCGTATTCCGGGTCACGCTGCAGGACCTCGCCGACCAGAGTGTCGCCGACAAGAATCCCTTCTTGAGGGCGGTTAACACAGTGGGCAGCGATGATTATGTAGCGGGTCGCTCTTTCCTTCATCGACAGGAACGCGAGTATACCGCTTTTTCTGAGGACGAGTCCCGCGGTGCATTCGCCGCCATACTGCATATCGATTCGCGTTCCCGCGACCACAGGAAGTCCCTGCCGGTTGGGCGCAGCTGCCTGTGCCGGAGTCGCTGGGGCAATGAACGCTGTTAATGATGAAAGGACGAGTAGGGTGACTGCGGCGATAAGCGATCGTGAAATAGGGTGAACGCTCTGTCGCCGTTTGGTCGGTAATGCCATCTCAATACTCCTTGGAATCATGGGCCCTCCTCGCGATACGACGCGAGGTGTACTCGACTATTGGCCATATTGATACAGTTAATGACAGTACGAAGGGTGATCGCTGAGGTACCACTTGAAAACAGGCTTATCGTCCGGGCAAATATGCTGATTCTTCAGCAGCTCGAACAGTCCCGTAAAGGCTACAGCGGAAAGGGCACACAAAGCCCAACCGACTTCAGGCAGACGACAAACCGCCGATGTAACGGCCGCCGATGTCATTGCGAGGATGACCTTCTGCGCGGTAATCGACAGGTTGATCCACGGGCCGTGGCTGTTCACACCGACCCATCGTTTGCTGTCTTCAATCCCCGTCGGATCACTTGTAGTTGCAGAACCGGGAGTCACCGTGGTCGTGTCCTGGGGCGCCGAACCTGTCGCATTCGATCCGTTGGGCTGGTTCCGCTGTGTCTCGGCCGAATAGGTATGGACGGTTGCCGCGTTTGCGCTTGTAGGGGTCATGCCAACCATGGCGGACGACGCGATCGCTGTTGTAGCGGTAAGCAAAATGAAGACGTTAATCACACGGGTCGAGCGTTGCGTGAAGAAATGTGTGACACTCATTAGAGCTTCCCTTTCAAAAAGTTAAATTGAGCGACGGGGTCAGGGTGTCTGTCTTTGATCAGACGGTGCACGGGAGTGTTTCGATCGGGCCAATCGGTAATCATTAACGGGTACGGATGTTCCCGGTGTTCAGTTGACCGGGTGGCGGCAATTGATTGAATAGTTCGCGGCGTGGCGATAGTTGCTGCTACCGCTCGGCGCGCGTCCGTTGCTGACTAACTGCAGGACCGAAATACATGGAGCTATCGGTCGTTTGCATCCGTACGGGGCGTGTCTCACTATTGTGAGTCGTTGGTTCCGTCGGTGCTAGTGTCCATCCCGCATCGACGGATTCGTCAGCCTTCACTAACGGGTTCGACTCACCGTCAGCCGCCGGAAATTCGGACGGGCCGAGACTGTAGGAGTGAAGTTCAGTCATAACTTGCCGCATTGGCGTATAGTAGAACCCATAGTGTCGAGCTAGGTGGCCGCTCAACCCGCTCGAGATGACCCCAATGAGGTTCCGACTATAGGTGAGGACAGGCCCACCCGAGTCGCCTGGCGCTACGCTGTCGAGGACGGAGCTACTTGCTGCCTGCAGGTGCTGGTAGGGCCCCTCGTACATACCGGGACCGAGCTCAAATTTGTTGAATTCGCATCTGACTCCGGTTGCAAACCCGCTGGTACAGAATCGTTCATCTGGTGCATCTTCCCAGCCGCTTACGGTCATGCGGCTTTCTCGTCCACCAGAAAGAAAGAAGACTCGATTATTCGCCAGTGGCATGTACCGAGGATGCAGCACGCAGGTCTCGGGGTGGCTCGAACCCACGCACACAGCGCGCATATTCTCGGGTTGTGGCGAAACTCGGACGAGCTCGATGTCGGAGGTTGCGGATTGCCAGACCACGTTCCCAACCGTTCTGCTTCCTACGTGAATACTCGCGTACATCGGTGCACAATGCTTCGCAATCACAATCCATCTAGTAGCTTGCTGATAGGGTGTAATTCTCGAGAACCAACTCGAAGGTGTAAGTACTGCTCCCACTGTGCAAGACCCATAGCTCTCCGGTCCGACGACTTTCGTTCCGGAGATAATTGGTAGGGCGGCACGATCTGGATTACGTGGGATTGTAGGTTCGACGGCAGAAGCGTTTGACACTTCGAGGCCAAACAGAAGCAGGGAACCGACGACTGCTGCCGCGCCGAGACGGACCATTGCAGCCGGCCTGGTCTGAGCTGAACCAGTGTTTCTCGGACCCTTGTTTGTCCTCCGGGGGCGGCGCTTTGATTTGTAGGGAATGTTCGTTCTAGCTTGTTTCAGCATGGAAGGTTCCATCCACATAGGTTTGAGGACTGCGGCCGGGTAACGAGGCCCTCGAGTCCTTTAACTGCCCGAGAAATTTGCGTGTCGAACGGGCCGCTGCCCCGTCTTCATCCGAGTACCAGGCCGTATGCCGGTTGCTCGTCGAAGAATCGCCCGATGGGAACGTATGTCGAGTATCGTTCGAAGGCGTCGTTATATGAAGCGCTTAGAATGCCGTACAGCTTTCCCGATCTGCTGAAAACCGGGGCTCCGGAGTCCCCGTTTCGGATAACCACTCCCGTGGAGTACGCTATCTGCTGGTGCGGCGGTAGCTGCAAGCCGAAGGGTACTGTAGTGTTAATCTGATCGCAGTTGGTTCCTGTGGCGATACCACTCATGCAGAAGTACTCGCGATCAGCGGGAATACTAGAGCCGGTTACGGTGAGTACGCCGGAGTTTGGAACACCGCTTGATCCGAAAACAATCTGTCCGACTGCCCGGGGCACGACGTGTGAGACGATTGTGCAGTGTGGAGCACCGCTCACGGACCCGGAGCATTGAAGGCGCCGAATCTGCGTCGGTTCCACGCGAACGAGGGCTAGGTCGGATTCATGAGAAATCCAGTAGACGCGTCCGACACTTTCTCCCGCTACTTGCACGGTTTGCCCGACTCGTGATGCGCAGTGGGCAGCGGTGACCACATAACGGATTGCGGCTACGTACTGGGTGAGTCGAGCTAGTGCACTGTTCCATTGCGTGACTGCCCCAGCCGTGCAGTACTTGTCAGGTACATATGCCGGACCGACCTGCTGCCCCGTGAAGGTTAGGACGGTGCCGGCACGCACCGGCAGTGTCTCCCGAAGAGGGGCGTTGGGAACACCCCAGGAGGGTGAGCTGCACGCAACCGGCAACACGATGGCACCGACGAGTGAAATGGCGACGGCGAGTGTTATCCGCTTGCCACGCATACTCGGTGCAAGCGGCGGGTTCCTCTTCAGGGGATTGTGCATGGCATTCAATCTGTTCCGGGCCGAAATGGTGGATTGGTCGTGTCGCAATCCCGCCTATGAATTGTGATATGTCACCGAAGGGCGAGCTGGGCGCCGGAGAGCCCGCGGGTATTGTCAACGCTCCGGACGTATTTCAGAGCAGTTAATTTGGCTGGAGGTGCATAAATTGTCTAGTGTTGACAGTAACCGATCAATCGCGTGAGTATCGCCGTCCACGTATGTTCCCGGTGTCGCCAAAGACGCAGGCGTGCATCGAGACATGCGAAGCAAAAGCCTTTTCGCTTTCGTCCTGTTCCGAGGCATACGAAGAAGTAGCGCTGTCGTTACCGTGGCTCGCCAGACGATCGTATAGCGGACTTGCGGACGACGTCTCTGAAGATTGCTTCAGGTGCGTGTTGGCCTTCCGGTTCCGTTTCTCGACCCATATCGGGGGATCTCGTGCCCTGAACGGTTCGCTGCTCTCGGCTCTGTCTGGTTCGGCGAGTCGTGGTCGTGCCCGGCGCTGCCGACCGTGTCGTCGTGCGTCGTCGGTGTAACTGAAGGCGCCAAGTCGGTCGACTCATGAGTCGGGCCCTGTGTAACGGCGCTTCAGTGTTCTTGTTGCATCGCGGTCGGTGTCGTGGCTTCGTCGCTGGACGTGCAAACGGGGGAGGGGGGCCAGCGGGGTGAAGGGGCCATGCAGACGGCCTCGTTGCCTGGCGCCCTGGGCGGGCGAGTGATTGCCGTGGTTTGGGACGGTACATTGCGCTCAAGACGGCCGCATTGCTGGCGATCCGGGAGAACCTTGGTCGTCGTCTTGGCTGCGCGCCGTTTGATGCGGTGCTCGATCGTTGCGTGGTGTTCAGTGCCTCTGAGCTACCCAGCGCTAGGTGTAGTTCCTCGGGACGTTGTGATCGGGTGACGTGAGAAGGAGACCTCCGGGGCGATGTGAGTTACTACACACCACGTCGCACCGGAGGTCTTCATGACTCACGCTAATGCCCCGTTCATCCCGACTGGCAGGGAACGTCTTGCCCGGCTGATCGTCGAGGATAGTTGGCCGATCCGTCGAGCGGCGGAACGGTTCCAGTGCTCACCCGCGACCGCAGCGAAATGGGCTCGCCGGTATCGGGCCGGGTTGTCGATGCGGGACCGGTCATCACGTCCCTTAGCAGTCCGAGCCGGCTGCCGTCGCGGACCGAGCGGCAGATCATCGCGCTGCGTCTGACACAGCGGTGGGGGGCCGCACCGGATCGCGTTTCATCTGCATCTGGCCCGATCAACGGTCGGGCGGGTCCTGGCCCGGTTCCGAATGCCGTTACTGCGCAACATCGACCAGGCCACCGGATTGGCGGGGCGCCGGCGGGCACCGGTCCGATACGAAAGAACCCGTCCTGGCAAGCTGGTCCACGTCGACACCAAGAAGCAATGCCGGATCCCGGACGGTGGCGGGTGGCGGGCCCATGGCCGCAGATCAGCGCAGGACTGCGCCGCTGGCGTGAATCGGGACCGCGCAGCTCGGCGGGATGCGCGGTTGTCGCGGGTTCCGGTTCCTGCACCACGCGGTCGATGGCTACTCCCGGTTGGCGTATTCAGAGATCCACGACGACGAGCTCGGCGACACCGCGGTCGGGTTCTGGGACCGAGCGAAGATGTTCTTCACAGCCGCCGGCATCCAGGTCGACGCGATGGTGACGGACAACGGCGCCTGCTACCGCTCCCACGCCTCCGCGGCCGCGCTCGGTCAGACCAAGCACCGCTTCACACGTCCCTACCGACCCCAGACGAACGGGAAGGTTGAGCGGTTCAACCGAACCCTCGCGGCGGAGTGAGCGTACGCCCGCCACTACGACAGGGATGCAGCCAGGACCGCGACCTACGCGGACTGGCTGCATCACTGCAATCACCACCGACCACACACCGGCCTCGGCGGCGAAACCCCACAAGAACGCATCCACAACCTCACCGGGAACTACAGCTAGGTCGTTAACAGGGCAGGGACGCCGGTCAATGATGAGTGAGCGTTGCCTTTCTTCTGTACTGCGTTTGTTCGGTCACAGTACCCGCTTCACGGGGTGCGCTCCCGCTCCGACGAGCGACGAGCCGTGCCAACGAGTCGTTGCCCCGTGGAGTGAGGTTGCAGGTTCTGCGAATTCATACAGGCGGGCCCTTTCGCGCCATGCCCCCTAGACAAGGTCGGCCCAGGGCGTCTAGCTTTCCAGCCTAGACGATCGTCTAGCGAAAACCGACCGTTCGGTCGTGCGGGTCCGACAAGGCCGACGTTCGGACTCACCTGGAGATATTCATGCTGATTACGAAAACCGTTGCACTGATCATCACTGCCGCCTCAGCTCTCAACCTCGTAGCAGGCACTGCACAAGCTAGTAGTGACGCGGGCGCGAAGATTCCCGTCTATAACGACGGTAGTTACATCTATAACAACATGTGGGGCAGCGACGGAGCAGGCAGGCAAACCATCCGAAAACGTCAAGAGCGAGCGCTCTTTGAGTGGAACTGGCCTGGGACCACAAAGAACGTAAAAGGCTATCCGTCCATTGTGCGAGGGTGGCATTGGGACACCCCGAAGCTGCATAACGGTCTTCTGCCGATTCATGTCAGTAGCCCGTCGTCATGCGCTCTGCGCAGCAAAGTAGGCTATGAAGTTAAGGCTGTTGGCAGCTACGACGTTGCATATGACCTATGGGCGTCAACGTCGCCAAACCTCTCTTGGCAAACCCACCCAACCCTTGAGGTCATGATTTGGGGAGAGCACGAAGGAACCACTCCGGCTGGTTCGCCGGTGGGAAAAGCGCGCATAGCTGGCCGGGTGTGGTCAGTTTGGAAGGGGGACGGCGCGTTCGGCGGGCCAGTCGTTTCCTTTGTATCGGACAACAGTGCACTCAGAGGGCAACTCGATCTGATGCAATTCATGCGGCTGGCCGCTGGCCAAGGCGCGGACCCCGCGCTGCGCCTGGTAGGAACCGAGTTTGGCATCGAAGTAGACAATGGATCCGGTTCTGCGACGGTGCATCATTGGGTCGAACAGCGGTCATCGACGTGCGTGTGATGTGGTCGATTCGTCAGGGGCGGCGTTCACGGGGAGTGCAGCAATAATCCTGTCTCTCATCACAAATGGATCAGCTGAGAACCAAACGCAACCTCAACCAGCGCACAAAATTGCGACTCATTACGACCTGGTCAACATGTCGCCAACGGGAATTGCTCTTTTCCCGAGGTTCCTGCAGGCGATCTATACGTCGCTGTGAGCCCGTCGGAGTACAAGCATGGAGCGGCTTGTGGTGAGTACCTCGAAGTCCGAGGTGCACGAGGGAAGGTCCGAGTTATCGTCGTGGACCAGTGTCCTGGCTGCGAGCCGGGACACATCGATCTCAGTTCCAAGGCCTTTCGACGGATCGATAATTATAACGCGGGCCTCGTGAAGGTCTCCTACCACGTTGTGCGAAATCCCGATGTTCCGAGTCTGACAGTGCGAGTTAAAGAGGGCTCCTCTGCATCGTGGATGGCACTCCAAATCCTCAACAACGGTAACGAACTGAGCAGTGTGCAACTCGTGCGATCCACGCACCTGCAACCCCTGGTCAGAACTGCGTACGGATATTGGCTCGCTCCTCAGGGAGCAGGAACCGGCCCATTCATTGTTGTCGTGAGAGATCGGCTGGCGCATCGGGCAGTCGTGCGTGGCATTCGGCTCGAGCCGGGCAAATTGCAGCACACTTCCGTGCACCTTTACCAGCAGAAGTAGCCAGCATGTTCTCACGCCTCGGTCCATATGTACGTTCTTAGCAATGCGGCTCTCTTGAGCTGACCAGATCTCTTTCAAACCGCGAGAAACATCCCGGCCATTGGGGCCGAAAAAAAGGAGTTACCTGTGTATCAGGCAATCAACCGATTCAAACTGTTTCTGCCGGTTCTTGCCCTTGCGCTTGTTTTGCTTACAACTGTCGGCACTGGAACTGGGTCGGCCTCGGCAGCGACTCGAGATTACGACTTGCGCGGAAGCATGAGTACGGCCGTGCCAATGGTATTCCAGACCTATTGGGGGAACAATCCACACCCCGTCAAGTCCATCCTGATTAGGGAACCGGGTGGCAATGTTGGCCGTTGCTACAACTTCGATGCGTTCTCCGTTCCCGGTACGGGGGGTCAGTGGAAGGTGGTGCCCGTGACCAATTCGATCCTTCCTGACACGGACTATAATGTGTACAGCTTCTCAAAGTTGAATTGCCCCGACGGCAATTTCTATATTGGTTCGAGGGGCATCATCAATAGTAACACGTCGAGCCATTGGACAGTTTACGCTGGGCGTCCGCCGGCTCCTTATGCTCTGAAGTGACGGCACATTGGGTTAGATTGTCATCTCCGTGCAGTTCTGGCGTTCGTCAGTCAGAAATGGGGGATGCGGGGTGGAAGACGCGCAGAGTGTGGCCTACTTCATCGAATTGGATTGTTTCCGCTTGAGAGCGAAGCGTCAAAAAGGTAGGGCGCAGAAAGTAATAGATTGGGAGATATTATGCTTGGCACACGATCAATCAGACATCGCCTCGTTGCGTTGGCCGTGGTCTCTGCTGCTGCGGTCACTGGAGCTTGCGGTTTTGCGAACGGGGCGGCCCTGGCTGCTCCGTCACCGTCCGTGATCACGAAGCCCTCAGTCGTACTCACCTTCCGACCGGTGGGTGATTCCCCTAGGGAGATCAAGGCAATCAAAATCAAGCAGGTACGTGGTTCTTTCGAGCGCTGCGTAGCCGTTGACGCTCCAGATCGCGCTGTCAGCGTGAAGCTGATTGCCAATATTACCTATGAGGTCACAAGTTATGCTGAACCAGGGTGCTATCTCGGTTTCCAGTACGCCGGTGGTCAGGGGTATGTGAACAGCTCTACAGCAACTCGATGGGCTGTGTTCAATGGCATGGCTCCTCGTCCTGATCGCTGATTTATCTAATACGTCGCTCTGGGCATGGTGTACCCGGAGTGGGGTATTCTGAGGTACGTGAAACGCGCCGAGCAACCAATATTTGCATCCTGTGCAGGACGAGCCTACTAGGTTGTCCGGACGCAGGCGCCGGCATGACGTTCTAGGTTCCGTTGCAAACTCGGTCGACTCACGTGGGTGTTGTCTGGCGAGCATGCTAAGGCGCGGTCTGAATGGGCCACCGATGAGTTGCGGAGCTCGGCCGCGACAAGATGGTGCCGTATCGGCGTGAACGAGAACAGCCGGCCACCTCCATGGTGGCCGGCTGTTCTGCGTTTGTGGGGTTGGCCTTCGTGCGTGGCTACGCATCGCCTATCGAGACGGTCTAAGACGCGCAACAACGCCTCGTGACGTAGGAAGCGTCAGGGCGTGGCCGCCACGGACTTCACGAGGGTGGTGATGGCGGCGGCGACCTCCGCAGGTCGCTCCTCGGGGACGTAGTGCCCGGTGTCGGTGAGGACGATCGAGGTCGCATGAGCGGTGCGGTCCCTCAGGCCCTCGGCGAGCTTTGAGGAGCCGGACCGTGCGCCCTTGATCGTCAGCACCGGCACCGGCACCGGCACCGGCACCGGCATCGGCGTCGTCAGCGCCGTGTTGACACGCTCGTTCGTGGGGCGGCCCGGTAGTACTCGAGCATCCCGACCAGCATCGCTTCGGGGAGCTCTGGGACGCGCTGGAAGAGGAAGTGCCAGCCGCCGTGACCGTCGTCGTCGTCCAGGTTGAGGTTGATCCCTGCGATGTTGCCGTCGACGAGTGCGAGTGCGCGGAGCCGATCGGGGCTGCGATAGCCGAGCGCGAAGCCGACCCAGGCGCCGACGTCGAGACCGACGAACGTGACCTCGGCGAGCCCGAGCGCGTCGAGAAGCCCGGCGATGGGGCCGGCCACATCCCACGGTGCGTAGCCCACCGGGGACGGACCGGAGTCACCCTGCCCGGGCAGGTCGATCGCGAGGACCGAGTGGTGCCGGGCGAGCAGGGGGATGACGTGCCGCCAGGCCCACCAGCTCTGCGGGAATCCGGCAGCGAGCACCACCACGGGGCCGGCGCCAGCCGTGACGACGTGCCACCGGACTCCGCTCGCGTCGACGAGATGATGCTCCACACCAGGAATGGTTCTGCCGACGGCGGGGCCTCCAGTCGAGAAGGTCATGCACGACCCTGGACTGCGCCGCAGAGGCGTGCACACGTCGCTGGCATCGCCGGGCTTCTCCTGACCGACTGCGATGCGTTCAGAAGTGAGTGATCGAAGCGAACGCCCGTGGCCGATTGGGGGCCGATGGGGCCGGTAGAGGATCGGCTATCGCGACGTAGTTGAGGTCGCCTGGTTCAGCGGAGGATGAGTGCTGCGACGGTCAGGCCGAGGCCGAGGCCGAGGCCGAGGCCGAGTGCGATGGCGATGGCGATGGCGATGGCGCCCAGGGTGCCAAGGCCTGCCCATTCCCACCAGGTCGTCCGCCGGGCTCCGCGCGGTGGCCGTTGCCGGCGTCGGATGCTCCGACGACGGGATCGTGCCGCTGTCATCGTCGGCACGGTACCCGGGCTGTTTGTGGAGCATCCTGGAGGGAGCAGCAGGGTGGTTCCCGCTGTCAGCGGGGCGGGCTGCCACCTGATCGGAGCAGCTCGCCCCGGGCCTCACTGATCGGTCAGGCGCGAGCGAAGGCATGTTCGAGCACGACGTGCCAGTCCGGGTCGGACACGACTCCGGTTGAGGTGTCAGTGCTGAACACGCCGTTTTCGTAGCGCAGCGAGGGGTGACCGACGGTGACGGAGCTGAAGTGCTCGGTGACGGTCCAGCTGCGGTGCGCTGTGGTGCTTGGCACGTAGTCGATGTGGAGCTCATGGCGGTTGACGGTGGTTGTCAGCGGCAGTTTCGGGATGCGCGGCGTCATGACCCAATAGACACCGGAACGACTCCGAGGGGTACGGATTGTCCGCCTGATCTTGTCAATGGATGCAAGTGGACTCGTTCGGTAGGCGATCGGCTACCGAGACAGTCGCGTGAAGGTCGTCGGCTCAGTGGGTCGTGGCTCTGCGCGCGGCTTGGTCTTGGTTGCCCACCATGAGGCAAGCAGGTGCAGTGATTCTTCTGCGGCTGCGTCCGCGGGACTGTTGACGAACATCGTCTGTCCTTCGGGGCCGGGAACCACGAAGGCTTCCCAGTCGATGAGGATCTCCCCGACGGCCGGGTGCAGGAACAGCTTGCGGCCCGATGTGCGCCCAAGTGGGTTGGGGATGCTCCACCACGTTCGAAACTCCGGGCTCTTGGTTGCAAGCTCTCCGAGGAAGGCAGCCATGGCTTGGTCGTTGGGGTAGGAGCTTGCCTCGAGCTGGAGCACTCCGACCATCTCTGATGCGACGACGGCCCAGTCGGCGTAGAGCTTTCTGGCATCCGGGTCGAGAAGGATCCAGCGCAGCAGATTCCGGTCGTCGGGTTCCCTACTCGGGAAGTCCGTCAGGAGCGCCCAAGCCAGGTCGTTTCCGGTGAGGACCTCGGTTCGGGGGCCCACGACGAACGCTGCCTGGCGGTCGAAGGAACGCAACATCTTCACGATCCCAGGCCGCACCGGAGCCTCGGCGGGGCCTCCCGTGATCCCGGCCGCGGGCCGGGCGAGGTTCACGAGGTAGTCGTGTTCGGCGTCGTCGAGGAGCAGGATCTTCGCGATCGCCGCCAACACCGACTCCGAAGGCGTCACCTGCCTGCCCTGCTCGAGGCGGATGTACCAATCGACGCTGACTCCTGCCAGGAAGGCAATTTCCTCGCGGCGCAGCCCGGGAACGCGTCGAGGACCCGTGGCGGAGAGACCGACCTGTGCCGGGGTGACGGCGGCCCGCTTGCCCGTCAGGAACTCGCTGAGCGCTTCGTTCTTCGCCATGTGCTCATTGTTCCCGAGACACACTCTCGGCGGCACGGAGGTGGGTGGGCCTCCATGTCCTACGACACCGCGGCCCTGACACACCTTCCCCGCCCCCGGTGTCCTGGATGGGCGCCGGAGATCTTCCGGCCCCGATCGAGAGGACACCTGTTTCATGGCTACCTGGCTCATCACTGGCGCTTCGCGCGGATTCGGCCGCGAGGTCGCACTCGAGGCCCTGCGGCGGGGCGACACCGTCGTCGCCACCGCACGGAACACGGACGCACTCTCCGACATCATCGACGCGGGCGGAGACAACGTCATCCCGATGAAGCTCGACGTCGCTGACGCCGGCCAGATCCGCTCCGTCACGGCGGAAGCGGAGCAGCGCACCGGTGGCATCGACGTCCTGTTCAACAACGCCGGCATCGGCTACTTCGCCGCTTTCGAGGAAGGCGAGGAGGCCGAAGAGCGTCGCCTGATGGAGATCAACGTGTTCGGTCTCGCTGCAGTCACGAAGGCGCTCCTGCCCGGCATGCGCGCACGCCGCAGTGGCACCATCATCAACGTCTCCTCGGTCGGAGGCCTTCGCTCGTTCCCCGCGCTGTCCTGGTACAACGCGTCCAAGTTCGCCGTCGAGGGCCTCTCGGAAGCCATTGCGCAGGAGGTCGCTCCGCTCGGCATCCGTGTGGTGCTGGTCGAGCCCGGACCTTTCGCGACCGACTGGGCTGGCAACTCTGCTGCCGAGACCAAGCCCGACCGGGAGATCTCCGACTACGCCAGCACCGCCGGCGCGAATCGTCAGGGGTCTCGCCGGGGTGCCGGCCAGGAGCCCGGCGACCCCGCGAAGGCCGCCGTCGCGATCGTGGACGTCGCCCAAGACGACAATCCGCCGCAGCGTCTGCCTCTCGGGAACATCGCCTACGACGGCATCCTCGAGAAGTTCGACATGGTTCGTGACGACATCGCCGCCCGCGAGCACGTCAGCCGCAGCGCCGACCGATGACCTACCCGACACCAGAGCGACATTTCACGGCACGGACCACTCGTTCCATGCATCCGTTCGGCCCCCGAATGACGACCGAACGGACGCGCACCACGATCACGTCGGAAGGCAGATCCCATGACTGACACCCGTCCCCTCGCCCTCGTCACGGGCGGCTCATCCGGTATCGGCTTCGAGCTCGCGAAGCAGTTCGCCACCGGCGGCTACGACGTCGCCCTCACCGGTTCCAGCGACCGCGTCTTCACTGCCGCGGAAACCTTGGAAGCCCTTGGCGTCAACGCCTATCCGCATCAGGCCGACGCCAGCACCTTCGACGGCGTCGAAGGCTTCTGGACCTTCGTCCGAGACCTCGGCCGCCCCGTCGACGCGGCAGCGCTCAACGTCGGGATCGGCCTCGGCGGCGCGTTCGTCGACAACACCCTCGAGGACGAGTTCCGCGTTTTGGACATCAACATTAAGGGCACCGTCCACCTCGCCAAGCGCGTCGTGCAGCACATGGTCCCCAACGGTCACGGCCGCATCCTCATCGTCTCCTCGATCTCCGCCACCACCCCCACCCCGTTCGAGACCGTGTACGGCCCCTCGAAGGCGTTCGGGTTCTCCTTCGCCGAGTCGCTCCGCGAAGAGCTGAAGGACACCGGTGTCAGCGTCACCGCGCTCCTGCCAGGAGCCACCGACAGCGACTTCCACGCCCACGCAGGGATGAACAACACCAAGCTCGGCCCTGACTTCAAGAAGAACGACAAGACCGAAGTCGCCCGGCAGGGTTACGAAGCCCTCCTCGCCGGGGATGACCACGTCGTCGGCGGCGACGACGACACCAAGCAGATCGTCATCAGCAACCGCACCATCCCCGAGCCGGAGAAAGCCGCCAAGCAGGCCGAGCTGACCCGCCCCCTCGAGTCCCAGGAGGGCTGATCCATGAGCACCACGAAGAAGCGCGTCGCCGTCACCGGCATCAACGGCAAAGTCGGCCAACACGTCGTCGACCAGCTCCTCAAGGACGGGCACGAGGTCTTCGGGATCGACCAGACCCCCGCCACCCGCACCGACATCATCTCGATCGTCGCCGACCTCACCGACTACGGCCAGACCTTCGATGCTCTCGGCTCTGTCGGCTGGGACGTCCTCGGCGACACCGTCGACAACGCCTTCGACGTCGTCGTCCACCTCGCAGCCGTCCCTCACCCCCGCCTCTACAGCAACGCGAAGACGTTCGAGAACAACGTCATCGCCGGCTACAACGTCTTCGAGGCGGCCCACCGCCACGGCCTGAAAGACATCGTCCTTGCATCCAGCGAGACCGTCCTCGGCGTCCCGTTCCCCGCCAACCTCGACTACCTCCCACTGGACGACGACTCCGCCCGCCATGGCCGCAACGCCTACGGTCTGTCGAAGCTGTTCATGGAGCACCTCGCTGAGGAGTACACCAACAACGACCCCGAGCTGCGTGTCACAGGGCTCCGCCTGTCCTACGTGCAGAACGTCGACGAGTACGACGAGTACCCCTCCTTCGCCGACAACCTCGACACCCGTGCGTGGGACATCTGGTCCTACATCGACGGCCGCGACGTCGGAACCGCCACCGAGAAGGCCCTGCACCAGACCGAGCGCGGCTTCCACCCGTACCTGATCGTCGCCGACGACACCGTCATGCCCATCCCCACCGCCAAGATCATCGCAGAGCGGTACCCGAACGCCTCCGTCAACGGCACGCTGGCCGAGTTCGGATCGTTGCTCTCGAACGCCGCAGCGAAGCGCGACCTCGGCTGGGCACCCGAGCACACCTGGCGTGACCACGTCGAGCCCAACGGCCGCTGACCTCCAACGTGCCAAGTGCGGCCACACCCGCTCTGCGGGTGTGGCCGCACTGTCATCCCCGGAAGTGCTGTACAGAGGTCAGGAGGCTGTCTCGGTAGACGATCGGCTATCGAGACAGCAGCCGGCCGGGGGTAGCTATGCGATCCTCACTGCATGGCGGATTACATTTGGGGCGATGCTGAGGTCACATACCCCGACTGGCAGGGCTCGGTGCAGATCGACGAACGCATGACCGGCGCGTCGCTGCACGAGCTTGTTGGACTTGATGCAGACGAGTGGATGATCGTTGGCATTGACGTCGGCGGGGGAGAGGGCGAGCACGAGCTGCGCGTCCTGGCGATCGACGCAAGTCTCGCTCCCGAAGGCGGGATCATCTACCCGCGCATCGCGGAACAGCACGGCGGAGAGCTCCCTGTCACGAGCTTCCTCATTCACGATGTGGATCCGTACGAGGTTCTGAAAGCAATGTCACACGTCTTGGATCTCCGCGTCCGAGTGCGCAGCTTGATTGCAACACCGATCCGTGTCACTGCCTACAAGGATGTGCCTGAGCAGAACTAGTCAGTGGGACGGTTCCAAGACGAACGCCGTCAGCGTTGACCAAGGGCGGCGTCTAGGAGCCGAGCATTGCCGCGTCGGTAGGCCAAGGCCCCCTTCGCTTGCTCGACGAGTACTCGTGCCTGGATTGCGTCGTCGATTTGTTCCTCGAAGGTGCGCAACCGGCCGGCATCGCGTTGCCGCACGAGCGCGGCGGATGCCGCGTCGGCGAGCAGCTGGATCAGAACCACGTCGCGGTCGTCGTGTCCGTCGGTGTGGTCGGCGAACAGACACATCGAACCGATGGTCCCATCGCGCAGGCGGATCGGCTCGGCTAATGTCCCGCGAAGCCCTCTCTCGTGCATCGTCTCAGCGAACGTCGGCCACACGGTCTCGTGGGTGGTGACGTCGGGCACGTCGATCGTCTTCCCTGTCCGGAAGCAGTCCAGGCAGGAGCCCTCGTTCGTGCCGAGCTGCGCCTCTTCCGCGTCGCTCGTGCGTTCGCTCGTCGAAGCGATGACGTGCAGGGTCCCGGACGCATCGGCCAGGACGATCCCCGCTTCCGTTGCTGAGGTGAGCTCCACGCACGCCGTGATCACGCGGTCCATGGCGTCGAGGACCTCGAGGTCGGGGTTCAGAACACTGCTCAGGCCTTTGGAGAGGCGCTCGAAACGGTCCTCACCTCGATGTGCCTCTGACCTGGTCATGGTCGGACTGTACTGTGGGACAGTTCGCGAACCTGCCAGCCGTAACGCGTATGCGGATCGGGGATGAACGGCGCGTGGGCGAGTGTGCGCGACGTAGCGTCAGGGCATCGCTCGCGTTGCGTGGCGTGTTGCTGGACGTTTCCGTCCGGCCCCGGTGAGTTGGCGTCAGAGAGCACGTCATGAATGCACCACGATCTACCCTTGTCCCCGCAGCTGCGTCCCTGCCCGGGGCGGAGCTTGCAACCCGGTTCCTCACCCTGGTTCCGGGTGATGGCGCCTCCGTCGCGTCGTACGGTGACCTCGCCGGCAACGAAACCATCTCGGCCACCGACAGCCGCGCATGCCACATCGACCAGCTTCAGTTCAGTCTCGGCGAAGGCCCCTGCTGGGACGCGCTCCACAACAACCGTCCAGTTCTCGAGCCGGACGTCCGTGACCACCCGACGGACAGGTGGCCCCTGTTTCTCCCGGCCGCGAATGACGCGGGGGTCGGAGCATTGTTCGCCGTGCCCCTCCGGTTCGGACCGTTCCTCCTTGGCGCCGTCGACGTGTACGCACAACGCTCGCTGCAAGTGCACCCGGTGCAGGCAGAAGCCGCCAGGGTCCTCGCCGGCACCATCAGCCGATGGCTGCTACAACGCGTCATTACCCGCCACAACGACCGCTCCCGACACCGGTTCCACCAACGAGCTACCCATCAAGCGGCCGGCGTCGTGCTCGCCCAGCTCGCGCTCGCACCCGCCGACGCCTATCTCTTGATCGAGGCACACGCCACCACCCGGGGCGAGGACATCGCGGATACCGCGAACCTCATCCTCACCGGTCAGCTTCTCATCACCCCCGACAGTGCCCTCGCCCCTTTCCTGCCCTGTTGCTGTGCCGACGTGTGGCCGCTCGCCGCTCTCGTGCTCCTGCGCTCTGGGCGTCCCTGTTGCCCCGTCGTCGCGCGTGCTGTGTGGCCGCTCCCGGACTTCGTGACTTCGGCACTTCGTGACTCTGTGAGTCCGGCACTTCGTGGGTTCGGGTGTCTGTAACTCTGTAACATTGAAAGGTCGGAAGTCTGTAAGTCCGTAAGGCTGTAAGTCTGTAAGTCTGGAAGTGTGGAAGTTCCGTTAGGTGGGGACTTGTTGTGGGTTGGTGGATGTGGTTTGGTGGGGTGTGTTCGGTCCTCGATCACAGCCCCGCACGGCCGCACAGCAGGCCGGTGCCGCAGCCCCAACGCGGTGGGGTGGTGCTGGGGGAGGTGCGGGGCTTGTTCGGCCGTCTCTGGGGCGTGTGTGGCGGCTCCCGCCGCCTGCCGGGACCGCCGTCGATCGCGACCCGACCTACCCGCTGTGCCACCCCGGTTCGTCCTGGCAGGCCCTGTACCCAGACACCCCCACACCGACACCCGCCCTGAACAGCCCCCACACGCCCACCAGAGCGCCGAACAGGGCCACACCGGTACCCGCACCTATCCCACCGGGCACAGCCACCCACACAGCCCCGCACTGCACCGTCACCCACCCCACCGACGCACCCACCCCACCGACCGTGGATCGCGCCAGCGAGACACCACCACGAGCATCCCGACACCGATCCGCTCGACCCAGACACCGACACCCCAGGAACGCCATGGGGCACTGCCAACGCACCGCAGAGGGGCCGCGCCAGCGGCCCCTCTGCGGTGCGTTGGCAGTGCCCCATGGCGTTCCTGGGGTGTCGGTGTCTGGG
>NZ_JAHEWS010000025.1:0-58458 GCF_018598405.1 Curtobacterium flaccumfaciens
CTGTGGGGGTGGGAACTGCGGCCGGGAGGCGCGGGGCGGGCCCGCACCGTGCCTCCAGGGAAGGTCGTGGCCGGGTCAGGCCCCGTCGTGCGCGGCCAGGAAGGCCGCGACCACGCGGCGGAACTCCGCCGGCTGCTCCAGGTGCGAGCAGTGGCTCGCACCGGGGAAGACGTGCTGCCGGACGTCGGCGATCCGCTCGACGAACGGGGCCCACGTGGCGGGGGTGGCCTCGTCGTGCTCGCCGGCGACCACGAGCGTCGGCACGGTCACGCGGTCGAGCCGGTCGACGACGGTCCAGTCGCGCATGGTGCCGATGACGTGGAACTCGTTCGGGCCGTTCATCGTGTGGTAGACCGTCGGCTCCCGCTCCATCTGCTCCTCGGAGTCGACGAAGTCCGGATGGCTCGGGACCACGCGGCAGACGTGCCGCTCGTAGAAGACCTGCGTCGCCGCCAGGTACTCGGGGTCCTCGACGGTGCCGGCGGCCTCGTGTCGGGTCAGGGCGTCCTGCACGTCGGCGGGCAGCTGCGCACGGAGCTCGGCGGCACCCTCGACCCAGAGCTCCATCGACGCGGGGGAGTTGCAGATCGCGAGCGACCGGAGCCCCGCGGGCTGCCGCACGGCGATCTCGGCGCCGAGCATGCCGCCCCACGACTGCCCGAGCACGTGGTGGTCGCCGAGGCCGAGGTGCTCCACGAGCGCCGCGTACTCGTCGACGAACAGCTGCGGCTGCCACATGTCGACCGGTGCGTCCGGGCGGTGGCTGCTCCGGCCGCAGCCGAACTGGTCGTGGTGGACCACGGTGCGCCCGGTTTCGTCTGCGAGGGCCGCGAGGTTCCGGAGGTAGTCGTGGGCCATGCCGGGCCCGCCGTGCAGGACGACGAGGGGCAGCGCGCCGGCGACCGGGGTGTCGGGCGTGGTGACCCGGTACCAGGTCTCGCCGTCGCGGAACGGCATCGTGGATTCGGTGATGCTGGACATGGGGGTCAGCATGGAGCGGAAAAAGGTCCCACGCAATACCTTTTCTGCTGCCTTAACGTGGTCGTAACACCGCGAAGGGGGTCCGTGTGTCGGATCGTGCGACCGAGACGCGCGTCGACGAGGTCGAGGACCGCCTCGTGACCGCCGTCGCCGTGGGCGAGTACCTGCCCGGTGCCGGGCTGCCGCCGGAGCGCGAACTCGCGGGCCTGCTCGGCGTCGCCCGGGTCACCGTGCGCGGTGCGATCGCCCGGCTCGTCGAACGGGGGCTGCTCGAGACCCGTCGAGGCCGTGGCGGTGGCACGTTCGTCCGCACCGAGTGGCCGGACAGTTCATCGGACGCGGTCGGGCGGGTGCTGCTCGCCCGGTGGGAGGCGATCCAGGACACCGCCGACGCGATCGCGCTGCTGCACGGGGCGCTGGCGACCGCCGCGGCGGAACGGGTCACCCCGGACGACGCCGCGCAGATCCGCGCACGGCTCGAGGTCTTCCGCGACGCTGCCTCGGGCCTCGAGAAGCAGCAGGCCGACGCGGTGCTGCACCGCACGATCATCGACGCCGCGCGGAACGACGCCTTGCGGACCGCGCTCGCCGGGTTGGAGGCGCAGATCTCGATCGCCGCTCCGGCGCACCTGTGGGGCACGGCCGAGGGCATGGCAGAGATGGAGACCCGCGCGCTCCACGAACACGAGTTGCTGGTGGACGCGGTGTGTTCCGGGCGGGCGCCCGAGGCCGGCACGATTGCCCGGCAGCACGTCGGGATCGACGTCGAACTGCTCGAACGGGCCGTGCGGCGGACGGGGCAGGTGCCCCGACACTGAGCGGGCGGACTGTCGGTCTGGCTGCCGGTCGGTGCCGGGTCCGCTTGGTCGGTCGTCAGTGCACGGCGGGTGCCGGCACCGGGTAGACGTCGTCCGGCATCGGCCACGGCGCCCACTTCGGCCGCGGCGCGTACACCAGGTACGGCTGCGGCGTCGGGTAGCTGACGAGCTCGAGCGTCGACCCCCACGGCGTGCGGGTGTAGACGAACCGGTTGCCGGCCCCCGCCTCGTCCCCGCGCAGGTCGCGCGGGTCCGAGTTCCGGGTTCCGCCGGCCGCCTCGACCCGGGCGAGCGTCTCGTCCAGGTCGTCGGCGTACATCGCCAGGTGCTGCCACCCGAGGTCGGACGGGTGTGCGGCGTTCCGCTGCTCGGGCCCCAGGTACTCGAACAGCTCGAGCCCCGGACCCTCCGGCAGCGCGAGCATCCGCATGGCCCCCTGCGCCATGGTGCTCGGGATGCCGAGGTAGCCGTGCGCCTCGGAACTGCTGTTCGGCGTCTCGTCACGACGCCGCATGTCGTACAAGACGACGGCGTCGAACGCCGCCTCGAAGAACTGCGTGGCTGCGTCGATGTCCGGCACCGTGACGCCCACGTGGTCGATCCTGATTCCCCTGCTCATGGTCGATTCGTACCACCGGCGGTCATCGCCGCTCGGGTCCGTGCGGGGTCCGTGCGGGGTCCGTGCCCATCGATGCGGCAAGCCGCAGCGCGGCTCCGGGCGCGGTCGGCACGGGTCTCCAGCACGGCTTTCGGAACGGTCGTTCCAGGACGGGGTGTGGGACACACGACCGTTACACGAGGGAAACGGCGGGGGCGAAGTCGCTCCGTAGCTTCGTGCTCAAGCACGCACCGCCCCGCTTCCCACTCCCTCGGAGGACGCCATGGCTACCGACATCGCGACACCAGTCGCCGCGCCCCACGCCCCCACCACGACCGCCGCCCCCGCCCCAGCGGGTGCCGGTGTCGTCAAGCCCGGGTACGACCCCGCGCTCACGAACGAGGACCTCGCCCCGCTGCGCGAGCAGCGCTGGACGAGCTACAACTTCTTCGCCTTCTGGATGTCCGACGTGCACTCGGTCGGCGGGTACGTGACGGCCGGGTCGCTCTTCGCGCTCGGCATCGCGAGCTGGCAGGTGCTCATCGCGCTCGTGGTCGGCATCCTGATCGTGCAGGTCTTCGCGAACCTGGTCGCCAAGCCGTCGCAGCGCACCGGTGTGCCGTACCCGGTGATCAACCGAGCGGTCTTCGGGGTGCTCGGCGCGAACGTCCCCGCCATCATCCGCGGCCTGATCGCGATGGCCTGGTACGGCGTGCAGACCTTCCTCGCCGCGCAGTCGCTGAACATCATCTTCCTCAAGTTCATCCCGGCGTCCGCTGGGCTGCTCGACCACGCGTTCCTCGGGTTGTCGGCACTCGGGTGGATCTCGTACGCGATCCTCTGGGTGGCGCAGGGCGCGCTGTTCTGGATGGGGATGGAGGCCATCAAGAAGTTCATCGACTGGGCCGGCCCGGCGGTGTACGTGGTGATGATCGTGCTCGCGATCTACCTGGTCAGCGAGGCGGGCATCGGCAACATCTCGTTCACGCTGTCGGCCGGTGAACCGCTGTCGTTCGGAGCGTCGATCCCGGTGATGCTGTCCGCGGTCGCCCTGGTGGTCAGCTACTTCTCCGGGCCGATGCTGAACTTCGGTGACTTCTCGCGCTACGGCCGGTCGTTCCGTGCGGTCAAGCGCGGCAACTTCTGGGGGCTGCCGATCAACTTCCTGTTCTTCTCGGTCCTCACGGTGCTCTGCGCCAGCGCGACGGTTCCGGTGTTCGGCAAGCTCATCACTGACCCGATCGAGACCGTGCAGGCCATCGGAGCACCCTTCGCGATCCTGCTCGGCGGCCTGACGTTCGTCACCGCGACCGTCGGCATCAACATCGTCGCGAACTTCATCAGCCCCGCATTCGACTTCTCGAACGTGGCACCCCGGAAGATCTCGTGGCGTGCCGGCGGCATGATCGCCGCGGTCGGTTCGGTGCTCCTCACCCCGTGGAACTGGTACGGCAACGACCAGGCGATCCTGTACACGCTGGGGGTGCTCGGCGCGCTGATCGGCCCGCTGTTCGGCATCCTCATCGCGGGCTACTACATCGTCGGCAAGCAGCGCATCGCCGTCGACGACATGTACTCCACGAGCCGCACGGCCCGCTACTGGTACCGCGGCGGCTTCAACCCGAACGCCATCTGGACCCTCGTGGTCACCGGCGCGATCTCGGTCGCGAGTGCGGTCCTGCCGCCGGCACTCGACGTCCTGCCGTGGCTGGCGAACTACAGCTGGTTCATCGGCTGCGGCCTCGGACTCGTCGTCTTCTGGGCGCTCGAGCGCGTCCGGCCGGGCATGCCGGCGCTCGACGCGGACGACCCGACGGTCGACGACGGCGCGGCCGTCGGTCGGGCCTGACCACCGGCGTCGCGGCCTGTCCTCCACAGGACGGGTCGCGACGCTCGGTCGTCCACAGAACCCAGAAGTGGCCGGGAGGCCCGCCCCGCCCCCGCCACGATGGTCACCACCCAGCACCACCGGTTCCACCGCTCCACTCGCTCCACCGGAAGGACCCCGATGCGCATCCGCGTCGTCAACCCCAACACCACCGCGTCGATGACGCGGTCGATCGGCATCGCCGCCAGCGCGGTCGCCGCCCCCGGCACGGTGATCGAGGCGGTCGAGCCCACGATGGGGCCCGCCTCGATCGAGAGCCACTACGAAGAGGCGCTGGCCGTTCCCGGGCTGCTCGAGCAGATCGCGCTCGGGGAACAGGACGGGGTGGACGCGTTCGTCGTGGCCTGCTTCGGGGACCCGGGCCTCGACGCCGCGCGGGAACTCGCGACGGTGCCGGTGATCGGCATCGCGGAGGCCGGCTTCCACGCCGCGGCGATGCTCGGCCGACGGTTCGGTGTCGTCACCACCCTGGCGCGGACAACCGGCCGCGCCCACGAGCTCGCCCAGCGCTACGGCTTCGCCCCGCTCGTCACGGAGATCCGGGCGTGCGAGGTCCCCGTCCTCGAACTCGACGACCCCGAGTCCGGTGCACGGGCGCTCGTGATCGAGGAGTGCCGCGCGGTGGTCGACGGGGGAGCCGACGCCGTGGTGCTCGGGTGCGCGGGCATGGCCGACTTCTGCGCCGAGGTCTCGCTGGCGATCGGGGCACCGGTCGTCGACGGCGTCGCGGCGGCCACGGTCCTCGCGGAGTCGCTCGTCCGGCTCGGGCTCGCCACGGGCAAGCGCGGGGAGTACGCCCTGCCGCCGGTGAAGGCGATGTCGGGGCTGCTGGCGGGCTTCGAACGTCACCCGGCACAGGTCGCGACGGTCGGGGCGGGCGCGTGACGGGGATTGCGGCGGGCGACACGGCAGACCTGGTCGTCCGCGCGCAGCGAGCCTGGGTCGACGGCACGTTCCGCCCGGCCGCGGTCGTCGTCCGCGACGGTCGCATCGCCGGCGTCCTGCCCGTCGACGCGGTCGTCGACGCCGTGCAGGACCACACCGTGCCGGACGGGCAGGTGCTGCTCCCCGGATTGGTCGACACGCACGTGCACGTCAACGAGCCCGGCCGCACCGAATGGGAGGGCTTCGCGTCCGCGACCCGGGCCGCTGCGATGGGCGGGGTCACCACGATCGTGGACATGCCGCTCAACTCGATCCCCGCGACCACCACGGTCGAGGCGCTCGCCGTCAAACGCGCGAGTGCCGAGGGCAGGGTGGCTGTCGACGTGGGGTTCTGGGGCGGAGCCGTGCCGGCGAGTCTCGGGGCCCTCGACGCCCTGCACGACGCCGGCGTCTTCGGCTTCAAGTGCTTCACCGCACCGAGTGGTGTCGACGAGTTCCCGCACCTCGACCCTGAGCAACTCCGTGCCGCGATCGCCGAGGTCGCCCGGCTCGACGCGCTGCTGATCGTGCACGCCGAGGACCCGGAGCACCTGGTGCCGCACCAGGCCCTCGGCGGCCGGTACGCGGACTTCCTGGCCACCCGACCCGTCACCGCGGAGCGGTCCGCGATCGCGCAGATCATCGACGGAGCCCGGGTGACCGGGGCGCGCGTGCACGTCCTCCACCTGTCCGACGCCGGTGCTCTGCCGATGCTGCGCGCCGCGAAGGACGACGGTGTGCGGATCACGGTCGAGACGTGTCCGCACTACCTGGCGTTCGAAGCGGGCGCGATCCCGGACGGTGCGACCGCCTACAAGTGCTGCCCACCGATCCGCGACGACGCCAACCGGGACGCGCTGTGGGCGGGTGTGCTCGACGGCACGATCGACCTCGTCGTCTCGGACCACTCGCCCTCCACCGCCGACCTGAAGACCGACGACTGGGGGCTCGCCTGGGGCGGGGTTGCCGGCCTGCAGGTCGGGTTCCGGGCGGTGTGGACCGAGGCCGAGCGCCGAGGGATCCCGCTCGAGGCACTGCTGCCGCTGTTCACGACCGGTCCGGCCAACCTCGTCGGGCTGCACGACCGCGGGGTGATCGCTCCCGGTGCCCTGGCGCACTTCGCCGTGTTCGACCCGTCCGCCGAGTCCGTCGTCGACGTCGCCGGGCTCGAACACCGCAACGCGGTCTCGGCGTTCGACGGCATGCGCGTGTTCGGCAGCGTCACCGAGACCTGGCTCAACGGCCGCCGCATCGCCACGGCCGACGGCGGCGTGGGGCGCGTCGAGGGCTCGCTCGTCGGGCGTCCCGTGCTCGTGACGGAAACACCCCTGTAACGATCGTTCCGGTATCGTCGGATCAGGAACGGAAGGAACCACCATGCTCCCAGTGAACCCACCCGCCCGTCTCCTCATGGGCCCGGGTCCGATCGACGCCGACCCGCGTGTGCTCCGTGCGCTGTCGACCCCGCTCGTCGGGCAGTACGACCCGTGGATGACGTCCACGATGAACGAGACGCAGGCGCTCTACCGCCGCGTGTTCGGTACCCGCAACGACGCGACGCTGCTCGTGGACGGCACCTCGCGCGCGGGGATCGAGGCGGTGCTGGTGTCGCTGCTCGCCCCGGGCGACCGCGTGCTCGTGCCGGTGTTCGGCCGGTTCGGGCACCTGCTCGCCGAGATCGCCGGCCGTGCGGGTGCCGAGGTCCACACCATCGAGACCGAGTGGGGCCAGGTCTTCACACCGTCCGCGATCGAGTCGGCCATCGCGCGCGTCCGGCCGAAGGTGCTGGCGGTCGTGCAGGGCGACACCTCGACCACGATGAACCAGCCGCTCGACGAGCTCGGTGCGATCTGCGAGCGGTACGGCGTCCTCCTCTACACGGACGCGACCGCGACGGTCGGTGGCAACCCGCTCGAGGTCGACGCCTGGGGCATCGACGCCGTGAGCGCCGGGCTGCAGAAGTGCCTCGGCGGCCCGTCCGGCAGCGCACCGGTCACGCTGTCGCCGAAGGCCGTGGCCGTGCTCGACGAGCGGCGGAGCGTCGAGGCCGGCATCCGCGAACCCGGTGACGACGTCGCCGACGAACCGATCCGCTCGAACTACCTCGACCTCGCGATGATCCTCGACTACTGGGGCCCCCGCCGCCTCAACCACCACACCGAGGCCGCTTCGATGCTCTACGCGGCCCACGAGTGCGCCCGCATCCTGCTCGAGGAAGGCCGCGACGCCGTCGTCGCCCGCCACGAGACCGCCGGGCGCGCGATGCTCGCCGGGGTGCAGGGCCTCGGGCTCCGGGTCTTCGGCGACGTCGCCCACAAGATGCACAACGTCGTCGCCGTCGAGATCCCCTCCGACGTCGTCGGCGACCAGGTCCGGGGCGCGATGCTCGACGACCACGGGATCGAGATCGGTACCTCGTTCGGGCCGCTGCACGGGCGGGTCTGGCGCATCGGCACCATGGGCTACAACGCCCGGAAGGACACCGTGGTGACGACCCTGGCCGCGCTCGAGCAGACCCTGCGCCGTGCCGGGCACGCGGTCCCGCACGGCGGCGGTGTCGACGCTGCCCTCGACGTCTTCCGCGACGACACCGCCACGGTCGCTCCCGCCGGGGCCGAGGTGCTCGCGTGAGCGCCGTGCCCGTCCTGAACGCCACCGCCGTGGGCGCCGCCGACGCCGAACTCGTCGCCCGCTGGTGCGACGAGCTCGCCGCCCTCAGCGCCGAACCGGGCCGCATCACCCGCGTCTACCTGTCACCCGAGCACGCCCGGGCGAACGCCCTCGTCGCGGGCTGGATGCAGGACGCCGGGCTGTCCACCTGGCAGGACGCCGCCGGCAACCTGCACGGCCGGGCCGCGGGCGCGACGCCCGACGCGCCCGTGCTGCTGCTCGGCTCGCACCTGGACACCGTGGTGGACGCCGGCCGGTACGACGGCGTCGTCGGGGTGCTCATGGCCATCCGCACCGCCGCCCGGCTCACCGCCGACGGTCCGCTGCCCGTCGCGCTCGAGGTCATCGCGTTCTCCGACGAAGAAGGCACGCGCTTCGGCAAGGCCCTGCTCGGGTCGTCCGCCGTGGCCGGGGTGTGGGACGGCGCGTGGTGGGACCTCGAGGACGGCGACGGTGTCACGCTCCGGCAGGCCTTCACCGACTTCGGACTCGACCCGGACCGCGTCGGCGAGGCCGCGGTCGACCCGGCCTCGGTGGTCGGCTACCTCGAGGCGCACATCGAGCAGGGGCCGCACCTCGAACAGGCCGGGCAGGCCCTCGGGGTCGTCACGAGCATCGCGAGCGCCCGACGGTTCTCCGTCGAGGCCGTCGGGGAAGCCCGGCACGCCGGAGGCACCCCCTACGAGCGTCGGCACGACGCCCTGCTCGCCGCCGCCGAGGCCGCGCTCGCGGTGGAGCGGATCTGTCGGGCCTCGCACCAGGTGGGCACCGTCGGCACGATGACGGTCGAACCCGGAGCCGTCAACGTCGTGCCCGGGCTCGCACGGTTCTCCGTCGACCTGCGCGGCGAGTTCGACGACGAGCGGGACGAGGTCTGGGACGAACTCACGAAGGCCTTCACGCTCATCGGCGAACGCCGTGGGGTGAGCGTCACCCCCACCGAGGTGCACCGTGCTCCCGCCGTGTTCTGTGCGCCCCGGCTGATGGACGCCGTCCGCGCCGGGATCGCGTCGACCGGTGAGACCGCACCGATGGAGCTGTTCTCGCGGGCCGGCCACGACGCGATGTCGCTCGGGCTCGTGACCGACGTGGCGATGCTGTTCCTCCGCAACCCCGACGGCATCAGCCACCACCCGGACGAGTACGTCTCGACGCCGGACATCGCCCTCGGGCTCGATGCCCTGGCCGTCGCAGTCGAACAGGTGGCACGCGCATGAGCACCGCCAGCCCCGACGTCCGCGCCCGCATCGACTCGGTGTGGGAACAGCTCTCGCCCGCCGAACGACGGGTCGCCGCCATGGTCCGGCACGACCCGGAACTCCTGCTCGTCGGCACCTCCGCCGAGCTCGCGGCCGAGTCCGGCACCTCGAAGGCCACGGTCTCGCGACTCGTGCGGTCGCTGGGGTTCCAGGACGCCGCCGAGGTCCGGCAGAACCTGATGTCCGCACGGGGCTCCGGCCTGCCCTGGGTCGCCGAGGACGCCGCCCACGTCGACCAGCGTGCGGTCGAGGCGCGGAACCTCGACGCGGCGTTCGCGTCCCTCGGCCGTGCGGACCGTCCGCGGCTTGCCCGTCGGATCGTCCGCGCTCGCCGGGTGCTCGTCCTCGGCGAACGCGGGGCCTACCCGATCGCGCTGCAACTGCGGTCGCAGCTGGCGCAGGTGCGGTCCGACGTCCGGGTCGGTCCGTCGCCCGGGCAGCGGCTCGGTGAAGAGGTCGCCGACCTCGACCGGCACGACCTCGTCGTCCTGGTGACCGTGCGCCGGCACACCGCCGGGGTCGAGCGGATCGTCCGGCACTGCGTCGACTCGGGGGCGGACGTCATCGTGCTCGGGGACCCGACCGCCGCGGTCATCGCCGCCCCCGCGGCCACCGCGATCCTCTGCCCGGTCGATTCACCGTCGGCGTTCGACTCGATGGCGGCGCTGTTCGCCGTCGTCGCCGCGATCGCCAACGACGTCTACGACGCCTCCGGACCCGGCGGGCGGGTGCGGGTCGACGCCGTCGCGAACGCCTACGACGCGCTGGGGGAGCTCGCCGCGCCCTGATCGCCGCCCGACCCGGCACGCAGCTCGGCGCGCAGTTCTGCGGCGAGCGAGGCATTGCGGTCGGCGATGAGCCGAGGCATGTACCAGGCCAACGCGAGCACCTCGGCCGCCCGCCCCAGCGGGCCGAGCGGGGCGCGGAACGTGATCGTGTCGACCATGCGTGTGCCGCCGGCCGACGGCTCGAACCGGTGCTCGTGGTGGAACCGGGCGAACGGCCCACGCACCTGTTCGTCGACGAACCGGTGGGGGGCCTCCAGGGCGGTGATCCCGCTCGTCATCCGCCAGACGATCCCGAAGTGCCGCGCACGCCAGGTGACGGTCTCGCCCAGGCCGATCGTGCCCGTCGTCGTGCCGGCGACGGCGCGTTCGTCGGTCGCGGCCATCGAGCGCTCGTGCGCGCCGATGTCGAGCGACAGCGCGAAGGCGCGCTCCGGCGGCACCGGCAGGTCCGTCACGACCCGGAACGAGACGGTCACGACGCCGGCCAGCCCGTCGGGGCGGACCGGTCGTCGTCGGCGTCGCCGGGCTCGGGGACCGCGAGCACCAGTCGCTCGGTGCGGAGGGTGACGGGCTGCACGGGTCGAGCCTAGCCACGTCGGTGCGGGCGGTAGCGTCGGGGGATGACGTTCGACGCGCTCCCGTTCCCGGTCATCGACGGCCACAACGACCTGCCCTGGGAGCGTCGTGACAGCCACGACTCCGGCGTCGAGGGCATCGACACCGAGGACGGCTCGTTGCACACCGACATCCCGAAGCTCCGCGCCGGCGGCGTCGTCGGGCAGTTCTGGTCGGTGTTCGTGCCCGCGGACGACCCGGACCCCGTGACGACGACCCTGCAGCAGGTCGACCTCGCGCACCGGATCATCGAGCGCTACCCCGACGACCTCGCGCTCGCCCGCACCGCCGCCGAGGTCCGTGCCGCCGTCGACGCCGGCCGGATCGCGTCGCTGCTCGGCGCCGAGGGTGGGCACTCGATCGGCGACGACCTCGCGGTCCTCCGCACCCTCGCGCGGCTCGGCGTCCGCTACATGACGCTCACCCACAACGACGACACCGCCTGGGCCGACTCCGCGACCGGGGAGCGGGCGCACGGCGGCCTGACCGACCGCGGGCGGCAGGTCGTCGCGGAGATGGAGCGGATCGGCATGCTCGTCGACCTGTCCCACACCGCACCGGCCACCATGCGGGACACCCTCGACGTGGCGACCCGACCCGTCGTGTTCAGCCACTCGTCGACCGTCGCGATCGACGACCACCCGCGGAACGTGCCCGACGACGTGCTCGGACGTCTGGCCGACAACGGCGGCGTCGTGATGATCACCTTCGTGCCGAAGTTCGTGTCGCGGGCGTGGGCGGACTGGGAGGAGTCGGGCATGCCCGGCGAACCGCCCCTGGTCACGGTGTCGGACGTCGCCGACCACGTCGAGCACGCCCGCGACGTCGCGGGCGTGGCGCACCTGGGTCTCGGCGGCGACTACGACGGCACCCCGGTGCTGCCGCCGGACCTGCGGGACGTGTCGCGGTACCCGGTGCTCGCGGCGGAGCTCGCCCGGCGCGGGTGGGGCGAGTCGGACCTTCGTGCGCTGGCCGGCGGCAACGTGCTGCGGGTGCTCGAGACAACCGACGAGCGGTTCGCACGGACGGCGTTCGTGCGCTGACGCGGTGGGTTCGCGCTGCGAAAGCGACTTTCCTCGGCGCTGGTCGTGCTCACTCCCGCGAAAGCGACAGATGTCCGCGGACTTTCCTCGGACACCTGTCGCTTTCGCACGCCGGGACCCCGGCCTGGAGGCGCGACTCGCGTCCGGCGCGCACGCGCCGTCACGGACAGGACCACCTGGGGTCCGGTCGCTAGGATCGGGCGCACACCGCGCCTCCAGGAAGAGCGATGCGCGACCTGAGCTGCGAAGGACGGACCGGATGAGCGGCACCATCTACGAGAACATCTCCCAGGCGTTCGGCAACACCCCCCTCGTCAAGCTGAACCGGCTGCCGAAGGCGGGCGGGGCCGAGGTGCTCGCGAAGCTCGAGTTCTACAACCCGGGCGCCAGTGTCAAGGACCGTCTGGGCGTCGCGATCATCGACGCCGCCGAGGCCTCCGGCGCGCTGCAGCCCGGTGGCACCATCGTCGAGGGCTCGTCCGGCAACACCGGCATCGCCCTCGCGCTGGTCGGCGCCGCTCGCGGGTACCGGGTCGTCATCACGATGCCCGAGACGATGAGCGTCGAGCGCCGTGCGGTCATCCGTGCGTACGGGGCCGAGATCGTCCTGACCCCCGGACCCGAGGGCATGAAGGGCGCGGTCGCCAAGGCCGAGTCGATCGTCGCGGAGACCCCCGGTGCGATCCTCGCCCACCAGTTCGAGACGGCCGCGAACGCCGAGATCCACCGGAAGACCACGGCCGAGGAGATCCTGCGCGACACCGAGGAGCACGTCGACGTGTTCGTCGCGGGTGTCGGCACCGGCGGCACGATCACCGGCGTCGGGCAGGTGCTCAAGGAGCGCGTGCCCGGCGTGCAGATCGTCGCCGTCGAGCCGAAGGACTCGCCCCTGCTCACCGAGGGCAAGGCCGGGCCGCACAAGATCCAGGGCATCGGCGCGAACTTCATCCCCGAGGTCCTCGACCGGAGCGTCATCGACGAGGTGTTCGACGTCGAGCTCGACGACGCGCTCCGGGTCGCCCGCGCACTCGCCACCCAGGAGGGCATCCTGTCGGGCATCTCGTCCGGCGCGATCATCCACGCGGCCCTCGAGATCGCCGCACGCCCCGAGAACGCCGGCAAGCGGATCGTCGCCATCGTGTGCGACACCGGAGAGCGCTACCTGTCGACGGTGCTCTTCGAGGGGCTCACTGCGTGAGTCGTCCCCTCCGACGAGGCGTGCTGCGGACCATCCGCGAGGACCTGGCCGCAGCACGCCGCGGTGACCCCGCTGCCCGGGGGGACCTGGAGAACGCGATCGTCTACTCGGGGCTGCACGCCATCTGGACGTACCGCGTGACCCACCGTCTCTGGAACGCGCAGGGGCTGCCCGGGTCCCGGTTCGCGGCCCGCCTGCTCGGGCAGGTCGCACGGTCGGTCACCGGCATCGAGATCCACCCGGGGGCGCGCATCGGTCGCCGGTTCTTCATCGACCACGGCATGGGCGTCGTCATCGGGGAGACCGCGGTCATCGGCGACGACGTGCTCGTGTTCCACGGGGTGACCCTCGGCGGACGCGGCGGTGACCACGGCCCGGGAGTCCGACGGCACCCGGTCGTGGGGGACCGGGTGGTGCTCGGGGCGGGATCGTCGCTGATCGGGGCGATCACGATCGGTCCGGACTCCGTCGTCGGGGCGAACACCGTCGTCACGAAGGACGTGTCGGCGGGGTCGGTCGTCACCGGGATCGCCGGGACGCCTCGTCCGCGGTCCGGGCACGAGGGCGTCCCGACGCTCTGAGCGGCACGCCAGGCCCGCAAGACACCGGTGTTCGCGCATTGCGCCGCGGTTTGCGGGTGTTCAGGACGCGAACACCGGTGTCTTGCCGGTCACCGCGAGCGGGCGAGCGGGGGAGCGGGCGAGCGGGCGAGCGGGCAAGCGGGCGAGCGGGCGAGCGTCAGCTCTTCTCGCAGGCGATGCCGTCCTTGTCGCGGTCGAGCTTCGCGTTCGCCTTGTACAGGGCGTCGTCCTTCTTCACCGTGCCCTTGAGGGCCCGGTAGGTGGCCTTGCCACCGGAGACGACCTTGTTCTTCTTGACGGACTTCTTGGCGATGCCGCCGGAGTACACCTTGTGCACCGCGGTGCAGTTGGCGTAGGACTTCGGCGCTGCTTCGGCGGTCGAGGCCCCGCCGACGACGACGGTGGTCGCGAGGACGGCGGTGGCGGCGGCGATGCCGAGGGTACGGATGATGCGCACGGGTTCCCCCTGGAACTGGTGGTGATCGCGCGAGCGACCGCCGCGTCGGGTGCGCGGCGTGGTGATCCTACGACGTGATCGAGGCTCATGACCTGCCCCCGAACGGGGTGCGCTGTCGGCGGCCTGCGGCATCCTGGTCGCATGGACGGCGAGCAGTTGCACGAGATCGCGAGCCGCACGGCACTGGGGTTGCCGGCGGCCCTCGAGACCCAGCCGTTCGGCGAGGGCTCGGTGGTCTACAAGGTCGTCGGCAAGATGTTCGTGATGGTCACGGAAGTGCGCGGGACCCCGATCGTCAACCTCAAGTGCGCGCCGCCGCACGGGGCAGCACTGGTGCGCGACCACGACGAGATCACGCCCGGGTGGCACATGAACAAGCGGCACTGGATCACGCTCGCGCCGGGCGACGGTCTCGACGAGACCCTGGTCGAGGACCTCGTGGCCAACGCGTACGACCTGGTGGTCGCCGGGCTGCCCGTGGCGAAGCGGCCGATGGACCCCTCGCGCGGCGCGCTGCCGGGTTGACCGGGCTCAGGCGCGCGCAGCGACCTTCGACAGGTCCCGCACGACCTTCGGCGCCAGCCGTTCCCCCGACTCGAGCACGGCCCGTGCCCGCTCGGGTGCCAGGTCGCCGAAGATCTCGCCGATGGTGACCCCGTGTTCCGGCCGGTACGTCACCTCGACGGGATCGCCCGCCGTGACCGATCCGGACTTGACCACGCGGAAGTACGCCCCCGGTCGCCCCTCGTCGGCGAACCGCTTCACCCACCCGTCGATCCCCATCCGCCGGGCGAAGGTGCCGCAGGGCGTGCGGGGGACCGTGACCTCGAGCTCCAGGGTGTCGCCGATCCGCCAGCGTTCCCCGGTCACGGCCCCGGTGACGTCGATGCCGCTGGTGCGGAGGTTCTCACCGAACAACCCGGGCGTGACCTCGCGGTCGAGCAGTTCGGCGAAGTACGCGGCGTCCTCGTCGGCGTAGGCGTACACGGCCTGGTCCTCGCCCCCGTGGTACTTCCGGTTCGCCTGCACGTCGGCGCGCAGACCGAGCGGCCGGACCCGGACGCTGCCCGCGACCGGCCGTTTGTCGATGGCGGTGACGCCGATGATGCCGGAGTCCGGCAGCAGGCGGTCGACGCGGCAGACGGCGGTGACGAGCGACATGGAGCCACTCTGGCGCACCCGGGGCCGTCGGCCAAGCCCGGGACACGAGCGCACCCAGGCGTTCACCATGCACCACCAGTAGAAGGAACGCGTGCACCACCAGTCCCTCGCCGAGCTCGACGACGCGGTCCTCGCCGGCCGGTCGTCCGACGGTGACGTCCGGGCCTTCGAGGTCCTGATCCGTCGCCACACCCCGCTGCTCCGCGCCTACGCCCGTCGGACCCTCGGTTCCACCGACGAACTCGACGACGTCGTGCAGGAGACCTTCATCACCGCCTGGGACCGCTTGGACTCCCTCGAGGACCTCGCGCGGGTGAAGTCGTGGTTGATGCGCATCCTCAGCCGGAAGTGCCTCGACCGGATCCGAGCCCGCCGTGTCCACGACGACGTCACCGAGCTCGAGGTCGCCGCGCCCGCCGACGACGCACCCGACCGGGTCGCCGAGGCGCGCTCCCGTGAGGACGCGGTGGAACGTGCGCTGGCCGAACTGCCCGAAGCCCAACGACGGTGCTGGATCATGAAGGAGGTGCTCGAGTACCGGTACGAGGAGATCGCCGCCGAACTCGACCTGCCGCCGTCGACGGTCCGCGGACTGCTGTCCCGAGCGAGGAAGAACATGATCCGACTCATGGAGGGATGGCGATGACCGACCACGACGGCCTCCGACCGGACCTGCCCGACAGCCCGGAAGCGCTCGACGCCCTCGAGCCCGGTGACCTGGACGGTCACTCGATCGACGAGCTCGCCGACTACCTCGACGCCGGCATGCAGCCGGCCGACCCCAGCATCGACGACTCGCCCGCCTGCCAGAACGCCCTCGCGGCGATCATCCGCGTCCGGCACGCGTCGCTCCGGTCCCTCGAGGCGGCGGCCCGCGACGAGGCCCCCGCCGACGAGTCCTGGATCAGCGGGGTGCTGGCGAACATCTCGATCGAGTCCCGCTCCGGTCGCGACGTGCCGCTCCGCCCGCTCTCCGAGACGGAGCGCCCGGTGATGACCGAGGGGGCCATCCGCTCCCTCATCCGCCGGACCGGTGACGAGGTCCCCGGCGTGCTCGTCGCCCGGTGCCAGCTGGACGGCGACGTCACGGAGCTGGCATCCCCGATCCGGGTGGTGGTCGAGATCGCGATCGCGGCCGGTCCGTCGATCCCCGCGACCGCCGAGCTCGTCCGCACGGCGGTGGCCGGCGCCCTGACGGAGCAGACCGACCTGCTCGTCGAGGCGATCGACGTGGTCGTCCGCGACCTGCTGCCGGACCCTGAGACCGGCACCGTCGAGACCGGCACTGATCCGGAGGGGTCCCGATGAACACCACCGACGACACCCTCGCCGCGATCGAGGCCGCCGTCACCGACGTCCCCGGCGTCACCGACCTGTACCGCTCCCGCCCGACCGTCGCGAGCGCGTTCCAGGCGGTCCGCAGCATCGCCACGAACACCGGCCCGCTCCGGATCGTGGTGGACGACGACGGCGCCCTGCGCGTCGTCATCGGCACCGACGGCTTCCGCCCCGCCCCCGAGGTCGCCCGAGCCGTGCACGACGCCGCACTCGCGACCGCGGCGGCCCGCGGCTTGGCGCTCAGCCGGGTCGACGTGCGCGTCGCGCGGGTGGGCTGACCACGACCGGTGGACGGACGGGAGGCCCGTGGCGGATCCGCCATGGGCCTCCCGTCCGTCGGTTGGTCGCGTTCGCGACCCGCGCCGATCAGTAGAAGTTGTTCGCCTGCGAGTGTGCCCACGCGGCGCACGGGGTGCCGTACGCCGAGCTGATGTACTGCAGACCCCAGGTGATCTGGGTCGTGGCGTTGGTCCGCCAGTCCGCGGCGACCGTCCCCATCTTCGAGCCGGGGAGGGCCTGCGGGATGCCGGTCGCGCCACCGTTCGCGTTGACCGCCTGGTAGTTCCAGCCGGACTCCTTGGTCCACAGGTTGTCGAGGCATTGGAACTGGTCGGCGCCCCAGCCGTAGTCGGACGACGCGAGCGAGGTCGCGGTGGCCTTGGCTCCGGCGACGGTGTTGCCGGCGGCGAGCTTCCGCGCTGCCTCCGCGGCCTCGGCTGCTGCCCGCTGCTCGGCAGCGGCCTTCGCTGCGGCTGCGGCCTTCGCGTCGACGTCCCGCTTGTCCTGGGTCGCACTCGCCTGGGCGACGTGCGTGGTCGACGCGACCGTCGTCGAGATGCGGTTCGTCAGCGCGGCTCCGGACAGCTCCGAGTAGTCGCTGAGGGCGTCCACCCGCTGTTCGAGTGCCGAGGTGTCGACCTTGTCGTTCGCGGTCTGCATGACGGTCTTCGCCGTGGTGATGGTCGCGGCGGCCTGGGCACGGTCGAGCGCGGTGCCGTGCAGCGCGGGCTGCGGGGTCGCCGAGGCGCTCGCGGAGCTGGTCGGCATGCCGAGGGCCTCGCCGATGGCGGGCTGCGTGCCGACGGTCAGGGCGCCACCGGCGACGGCCAGGACCGCGGCGCCACCGGCGAGCAGGGTCGCCCGGTGCCGCAGGGCCCGGCGCATCCGGCGGGTGGGGGTATTCAGGGCCTCACGTCGGGTCGAGGCGGTGGTGGTGGGGAGCTCAGGGGAGTGTCGCATCGGTTCCGCAGGTCGGCGGCTCGGTGGGGAGGGACTCCTGCTCGCGCGACCGAGGTCGTGCGGGCGTGCCCGAGGCTGGCGGTGTCGGTGACACCGTCGGCGACGACGGAGGAGTCCTCGAGCCGGTGAGGACCGGACGGTGGTGTGGGGCCCGTCCGTCCGCCGGGAGCGGCCGTGGGGTGGCCGCGGTCAGGCGGAGCCGACACCATGACCGGTCAGACTGGGCAGGGCGTCCAGGATCGCTGGCAGAACGGTCCGTCCACCGCTTGGTAACGGTTCGGTAACGGCGGATCGCGGGCTAGAAGGTGTGAGGTTCCTGAGCGTGCTCACCCTGGGCGACCCGCTCGAGTGCCGTCAGCGCGCCGGCGATCGCCTCGACGTCCGACTCGTCGAGTTCGGCGATGAGCTCGGCGACGATGCCGGTGCGGTTCGCGCGGGCCTGTTCGACCGCCTCGATGCCCTCCGGCGTCGCCGTGACCATGAACGCCCGGCCGTCGCGCGGGTCGGCTTCGCGCTGGATGAACCCGCGCTGTTCGAGCTCGGTCAGGATGCGGGTCATCGTGGGCTTCGTGACCACCTCGATCCGCGACAGGTCGCCGGGGCGCAGGGGTCCGTGTCGCTGGATCGACGCCAGCGCCGACACGATGCCGTACCCGAGCGAGGCCGAGTCGGTGCGGGCCCGTCGGTTGATCCGACCGACCGCGGCGGCCAGGCGTGCGGCGACCTCGGTACGGTCCGTCGGGCGGGGGTTCATGTGCTGCTCCGGGTGCCTGGTTCAGGTGGTCGCCAGTGATGCTATCGGTCCGTGCGGCCCTGGGACTGGGAGCGTCGCGCGCGTGCTCGGCTGCTCGGACGGGAGGCCCGTGCAACGTCCGCCGCCCGCCTCGCGTGCACGAGACGGGCGGTTCCTGTACGCGGGTACAGGATGCGCTACTGCTTCTCGCCCGGGAGCTGGTGGATCGCTTCGGTCGCGAGTTCGGCTTCGACGTTGTCGCCCGACTCGGTCGCGGCGCGCAGACGTCGGAAGTCCTCGGTCATCCGGTCCCAGTCGACCAGCTCGTCGAGGTTCGGCAGACGCAGACGGAACGCCAGGCCGTCCATCGTGTCGCGGCAGACGCGCTGCAGGTTCTCGTTGCCGCACTCGGCGACGTAGAGGGCGAAGACGTCGAGGGCGTCGTGGTTGACGGCGGCGACTTCGTGGGCCTCGAGCTCGGCGATCGTCTTGTCGAGCTGCGCGAGGATCTTCTTCCGGGCGGCGGAGCCGAGACGCGGGACCGCGAGCCGGACGACGCCGCCGAACAGGACGCCGAGGGTCTGCATGGCCTCGACGACCTCGGTCGGGTCGGGGGTGGTGACGCGGGTGTACCGGTTCGGGGCCATCTCGATGAGGCCGGCGCGGGACAGCTGGCTGAGGGCCTCGCGGATCGGCGTGCGCGAGACACCGAGCCAGGAGATGAGCTCGTCGTCGTTCAGCCGTTCCCCGGGCAGGAGGGTGCCGTCCATGATCGCGTCGTGGATCTTGTGGCGGACGGTGTCACGGAGCAGCTGGTGCTCGGTCGGGGCGCTGCGGGGGACCGGCATGCGTTCTCCTTCTGGGGCTGTGGCGTCGGGGCGCCGGGCGAACGGGCACGGTCGTCATCGCACGTGCTCGCATCACCGTACCTGATATGACAACGGCGTTCCGATCGGCTCAGCGCGTGTCAGGTGTCGGCTCGTCAGGTGCCGGTCCCGAGGGTCGCTGGTGCGCTTCGAGCAGCCGGATCGTGGCCGGGTCCTCGACGCCGCCGTACCATCGGCCCAGCACGGCGGCGAAGGGCTGCGGGTCGGTGGCGACGCGGCCGAAGAGCGTCATCGACGACCGGAGCTTCACCGCGTCGATGCCCCCGAGCAGGGCGTCGGCGGAGCGGGCGGGGGCTGCTGCTGCGACCTCGGTGGCCGCGAGCAGGCGGGGCCCGAGCACCCGGTGGGCCAGGTAGGCGCGGGCCTCGTCCGCGCCGGTGATCGCGTAGCGCGCGGCCGTGGCGCTCCGCCCGAGCCCCGCCAGCTGCGGGAACACGAACCACATCCAGTGCGACGACTTCCGGCCCCGACGGAGTTCGTCGAGCGCGACGTCGTGCACACCCTGCTGTGCCCGGGCGAAGCGCGCGAGGTCGAACGGGTCGTCGGTGCGTGCTTCGTCCGGGGTGGGCGGCTGCGCGTCCGTCACCGGACCACCCCGCCCCAGCCGTACCGCACGGTGGTCCCGTCCACCACGAGCAGGGAGTCCGGTGCACGGTCGAACAGCCCGGGCATGCCGACGGCGTCGGGCAGATCGCCCTCGAGCCGGTCGAGGGTGGCCGCGCGGGTGGTGAGCACCGGGTGCTGCCGCTGCCAGAACAGGGTCTGCGCCAGGTACCGCGCGTGAATGCCGGCCCGTGTGGTCAGCTCGGCGGCCAGCGGGGTGTCGACGACCTCGCCGGCGGTGACCCGGACCGAGGCCGCGTGCTTCGGGCTAGCCGTGCCGGTCGGTCGTTCCTGCCGGAGCGACCGGGCCCACCGCACCGGGTGCAGTGCGCGGGTCGGGTGCCGGACGGAGCGGTGTGCGATCGCCTCACCGCGGCGGCGGGACCGTGCGTGCGAGAACGTGTACGGCACGCCGAGCAGGGCGTGCGCGGCGACGATCGCGGGCACGTTCGCGGTGTCGACCGTGCGGTAGGTCACCCCGCGCCGCCCCTGGTCGTCCACCGTGAGGACCTCGATCGTGACCTCGGTCATGGTGCCGAGTCGCCCGGCAGAGGGGAACGGCGGTACCCGGGTCTCCCGGAACACGTAGGCCGACAGCCCCACCCAGGCGCTGCCGTCGACGACGTCCGGACGGGTCCCTCGGGGAACGAGCCGCTGCAGCGACGCGGGCTCGTGGCGCCAGTGCGCGAACACGATGTCCTCCCAGGCGTGCTGGGTGACGGGGCGGTGCAGGAGCGGCACCGCCGCGCGGGTCCACGACGGCTGGGTCACGGCTTCGGTGCGTGCCGACCGACGCGCATGCTCCAGAGGACCAACGGCAGCTGCAGGGGGAGCCGCAGGATCCCGATCAGCCGCATCGCCCGGCTCGAGCGGGGATGGTCGAGCAGGTCGTTCGCCATCTTGAGGTTCGCCGGGAACACCGCCGCGAACAGCGCCGCCGCCGCCCAGCCCGAGGCACGGCGGGTGGCGGGGAACGCGAGCCCGGCGGCGATGCCCAGCTCGGCCACCCCGGAGGCCAGCGTGGTCAGCCGCGGGGGCAGGGCCTCCGGCACGATCCGGTCGAAGTGGGTCGGGCGCAGGAAGTGCATGGTGCCCGCCGCGCCGAGGGCCACCGCCAGGATGGTGGCCGTGCGGTTGGCACGTCGGATCCGCTCACGTCGTCGCATGCGCCCATCGTGCTCGCCCGCGCTCGGAAGCGGCCGGGTGTGCTGTCAGGTCAGTGCTGTTCACGTCAGCGCCGTCGCGACGAGGTCGAGGACCGCCGACGCCACCTCGGCCTTGGTGCCGGAGGTCTCGCGGACGACCTCCCCGCCGGGCACCAGGACCTCGATCGCGTTCTCCTCACGCTCGAACCCGGCCGACCAGCCGACGTGGTTCACGACGAGCAGGTCCGCGGGCTTCCGGCTGATCTTGGCGCGTCCGAGCTCGACCCGCGCGTCACGGTCGGGCTCGGTCTCGGCGGCGAACCCGACGATGATCTGCCCGGTCCGCCGTGCGGCGACGAGGTCGGCCAGCACGTCCGGGTTCCGCACCAGCTCCAGCGTCATGCGCTCGCCCTGCGCGTCCTTCTTGAGCTTCTCGGTGAGCACCTCGGCCGGCCGGTAGTCGGCGACGGCGGCGGTCATCACGACGACGTCGGCTTCAGCGGCGGCGGCGTGCACGGCCTCGGCGAGCTCGAGCGCGGACCCGACGGGCACCACGGTCGCGTCCAGCCCGGTGGTCAGCGAGCCGTCCACGTTCGCCGCGACGAGGGTCACGGACGCGCCGCGACGGACCGCGTCGGCGGCGATCGCGATGCCCTGCCGGCCGCTGGATCGGTTTCCGACGAACCGCACCGGGTCGAAGGGCTCCCGGGTGCCGCCCGCGCTGACGACGACGCGCACACCGGCCAGGTCCCCCTGCTCGCCACGCGCTCCGGTGCCGGCGCCGCTGCCGGTCTCCGCGTCACGTCGGCCTGCGGGTGCGGGGTGCTGGTCGAGCACGGCGAGTGCCGCGGCGACGATGTCCTCGGGTTCCACCATCCGACCGATGCCGGCGTCGTCGCCCGTGAGCGCCCCGACGACCGGGCCGACCAGGTGGACGCCGCGGTCACGCAGCGTGGCGACGTTCGCGCGGGTGGCGGGGTGCTCCCACATCTGCGGGTGCATCGCGGGGGCGACCACCACGGGCGCCTCGGTCGCGAGCAGGGTGGTGCCGAGCAGGTCGCTCGCCAGGCCGTGCGCCATCCGGGCCAGCGAGTCGGCGGTGGCCGGGGCGATGACGACCAGGTCGGCCCGGCGTCCGAGCGCGACGTGGCGCACCTCGGCGACGTCGTCCCAGACGCTCGTGGTGACGGGGTTGCGGCTCAGGGCCTCGAGCGTGGGCAGTCCGACGAAGCGCAGGGCGCCCTCGGTCGGGACGACGTGCACGTCGTGGCCTCGCTTGACGAGGTCGCGGACGACCCCGACGGCCTTGTAGGCGGCGATGCCCCCGGTGATCCCCACGATGACGGTCAGGGCGCGCTCTGCTGCTGCGTTCACCTGGCTCACGCTACCGGGGCCACGTGCGAGGATCGACGGCATGTGCACCGTCGTCGTCCGCGTCGACCCCGGGTCCGAGTGGCCCGTGACCGTGCTCGCCCTGCGGGACGAGTCACCCGAGCGTCCGTGGGACCCGCCAGCCGCGTGGTGGCCCGACCGCGATCCCGATGTGCGCGGGGTCCGAGACCGATCGGCCGGTGGTGCATGGCTCGCCGCGTCCGACCGAGCCGGCCTGGCCGTGGTGCTCAACCGCGCCGAACCCGTCGCCAGCACCGACGGCACCTGGACGACCCGTGGCGTCGTGCCGGTGGACGCCGTCGCCGACGACGTGCTGCCCGGACAGGACGGCACGCTCCCGACCACCCGGGCCTTCAACCTGGTGCGGGCGACGGCCGAAGGTGCATCGGTGCTCACCTGGGACGGCGAACAGGTCCGCACCACCGACCTCGGCCCCGGCGTCCACATGGTCACGCACGGCGCGGCCGACGACCCCGCGGCGCCGCGCATCGGCCGGTGGCTCGAGGCCTTCCGTGCGGCCGACGCCCCGGCCGGCCCACCGGTGCTCGGCCCGTTCGACGAACTCCGCACCGTGGACTCCGGTGGTGACGCCGGGGACGGCTGGGGCGGCTGGTTCGGCGTGCTGGCGGAGTCCGCGGCGCTGCCGAGCGACCACCCCGACGCGATCCTCCGCGACGTGCACGAGGCCGAGGGGCACATGACGACGCTGTCGATCGTCGCCGCGGCCATAGCACCGGGCCGCACCGTCCTGCGGCACGCGCGCCTGACCGAACCCGGCCGGCTGGACCGGTCGGTGGAGCTGCACCGCGCCTGACGCTGGCGACGTGCCGGACCCGCACGGGGCTGTCGCGAGACGCCGGCGTACCCGTTCGACGCCGCTACGTCGCCGAGACGCCTCCGGATCCGGCGGCGTCTCGTGCGTTCCGGGGCGTCCCGGTGTGACGCCGGCGCGCAGCGTGCGCTCCCCACCACCGGACGGGAGGCCCGTGGTCGGGTGACCACGGGCCTCCCGTCCGCCTGTCCCCGCGTTCTCGACCGCGCGAGACGCCGGCGTGCCCGTTCGACGCCGCCACGTCCGCGAGACGCCTCCGGATTCGGCGGCGTCTCGTGGAGCTGGAGGCGTCCTGGCGAGACGCCGGCGTCTTGCTCAGAGCGGCGGACGCGTCCCGGTGAGGTCCTCGGCGACCGCCCAGAGGGAGCGGGCGAGGTCGGCGCTCCGCGCGGAGCCGGGGATGGACACGGTGGTGGTCGGGCCGGTCATGCCGAACGGCCCGGAGGGGCCGTAGTAGGCGCCACCGACGGCGTTCGGCCCGACCGCGGCGTAGAGCAGCGGCTCGGTGCCCTGCTCGACGGCCTGCGTGAAGGGCAGGGCGCGGTTGCTCGGCCGCACCGGCTTCGAGCGACCGAGGGAGCGCCCAGCGGCCTGCAGGTTCGTCCGGGTGTAGCCGGGGTGGGCGGCGGTGCTGACCACGGGCACGTCGGCCTCCACCGTCAGGCGGTGCAGGTGCAGCGCGAGGAGCAGGTCGGCGAGCTTCGACTGCGCGTACGCACGCCAGCCGTTGTAGCCGCGCTCCCACTGCAGGTCGGCGAAGCGGATCCGGCCGGGGATCGCGGCGAGGCTCGACATCGTGACCACCCGTGGAGCCTGGGCCAGGGGGCCGACGGCGAGGGGTGTTCGCGCACGGAGCAGCGACGGCAGCAGCAGGTTCGTCAGGGCGAACGGGCCGAGGAAGTTCGTGCCGAACTGCAGCTCGAAGCCGTCGACGGTCTCGAAGCGCTCCGGCGGGGCCATCACGCCGGCGTTGTTGACGAGGACGTCGATCGGGCGCTCCTCGTCGACGATCCCGGTCGCGAACCGGCGGACGCTGGCGAGGTCGGCGAGGTCGAGTTCGCGGACCTCCACCTCGGCGCCGGGGTGGGCGGCGCGGATGCCGGCGGCTGCGGTCTCGCCCTTCTCGGTGCTGCGGACGGCGAGCACGACGCTCGCGCCGGCTCCGGCGAGGCGCAGGGCGGCCTCCTGGCCGGTGCCGCTGTTGGACCCGGTGACGACGATGCGGCGTCCGGTCTGGTCGGGGAGGTTCGGCATGGGGGTGACCGTACTCGTGCGGGCTGGCCGACCCCGGCCCGCCCCCGGCCCGACCCCGTGCGCGGGAGCGCGCCTCGTGCTATGTTTATGCAAACGCATGGAAGTGCGACCAGGAGGACACCATGAGCAACGCATTCGGCACCGACCGTCCGTCGGACGTCCCGCCGCCCGCCCCCGACCGGGTCGGGCCCCTGCAGCTCGGCCTCGACACCTTCGGCGACGTCACCGAACGTGCCGACGGCAGCCTGCAGTCCGACGCGCAGAGCATCCGCGACGTCGTCGACCAGGCCGTCCTCGCCGACCAGGTCGGAGTCGACTTCATCGGCGTCGGGGAGCACCACCGAGCCGACTTCGTCGTGAGCGCCCCCGAGGTCGTCCTCGCCGCCATCGCCGCCCGCACCGAGCGCATCCGCATGGGCTCGGCCGTGACCGTGCTGTCCTCCGACGACCCCGTCCGTGTGTACGAGCGCTTCGCCACCGTCGACGCGCTGTCGAACGGTCGCGCCGAGGTCATCCTGGGTCGTGGTTCCTTCACCGAGTCGTTCCCGCTGTTCGGCTACGAGCTGAGCGACTACGAGGTCCTGTTCGAGGAGAAGCTCCAGCTCTGGGCGGCCCTGCGCGGCGGCGACGCCGTGACCTGGTCCGGCACGAAGCGCGCGGGCCTGGTCGACCAGGACGTCTTCCCGAAGCTCGAGCACGGTGCCATCCCGACGTGGATCGGCGTCGGCGGCTCCCCACAGTCGGTCATCCGTGCCGCGTCGTACGGCCTGCCCCTGTTCCTCGCCATCATCGGCGGGCAGCCGGCCCAGTTCGCCCCGTTCTCGCGCCTGTACCGCCAGGCCCTCGCGCAGCTCGACCTGCCGCAGCAGCCCATCGCGATGCACTCGCCGGGCTTCGTGGCCGCCACCGACGAAGAGGCGGCCGAGCGCTACTGGCCCTACCACAAGGCCGTCACCGACCAGCTCGGCCGGGAGCGCGGCTGGCCGCCCCTCGACGTCGCCGGGTACCGCGCGAGCCTGTCGGCCGGCGGTTCGCTCTACGTCGGCTCGCCGGAGACCGTAGCCCGGAAGGTCGCGCGCAACATGCGGATCCTCGGCGCCTCGCGCTTCGACATGCGGTACGCCACGGGTCGCCTGCCGCACGCCGACATGATGCGCTCGATCGAGCTCTACGGCACCGAGGTCGCACCCCGCGTGCGCGAGTTGCTGGCGCAGCCCGTCCCCGTCGCCTAGGTCGCGGGTCCGGGTCCGGGTCCGAGCGCGGATCCGGGTCCGGGTCCGGGTCCGCAAGACACCGGTGTTCGCACTCCACACCACCCTTCGCGGGTGTTCGGAGCGTGGACACCGGCGTTTTGCTGTCGGGGTCGCGGTGTTCGCGCGGCGGACGGGAGGCCCGGTGCGGCCCACCGAGATCGGCTCACGGGGGCCGCGGGTACGGTCCAGGGCATGTCGTCACGCCCCGAGCACGCCTCCGGTTCCCCCTCCGCCGCCGGCTCCGCCGTCGAGCGACGGTTCCGCGGTCGGATCATGGGCGTCGGCACCACCTCGGGCGTCCGGATCGTCGTCGGCATGTGGGACCGGTCACCCTTCGGGGCGTTCACCGACGTGTTCCTCGAGCTCCCCGACGGCACCAGCGTGCTGCTCGCCCCTGACGAGATCGTCGCCGCGTACGTCTCCGGCACCTACCGCTTCGACACCGTGTCGGTCGTCGACGTCCGCGCCCGCCGCACCGCGCACGGCCTCGAGCTGTCGGCCGGGGCGCTGCAGGCCTCGATCGACGTCGGCGGCATCTCACCGCTCGGCCGGATCCTGCGCATCGTCCCGAAGCCGATCGCCCGCGACCCGCGCTGGCTCGCCGCGATCGACCCCGTGGCACGGTTGCTCGCTCCGGGGTCCGGCACCGCTGGTTCGGCGGGCAACGGCCGCCGCGAGTACTACGGCGTGACCGGGGCGCACGACGTCACCGGTGTGCGTGGGACCTGGGCGGGGGAGCCCCTCGGGGACCTGGCGCCGCTCGACCCGCCCGTGGCGTTCGGCTTCGCCTCGATGCCGAAGATCCCGCAGGTCGTCGACGTCGAGACCACGATCCGCGAACCCGCCTGAGCCCGCCTGGCCCCACCACGGTGCCGCGCGCCGGTGCCCACCACGGTGCCGCGCGCCGGTTCTGTGCGTGCGCACCTTGCGACCATCCACGCGTCGAACGACTCGTGTCGTGTCCCTGCACACGTATCCACGGCCCGAGAGCCGGGACACGGCGGACGGGAGCCGAGTGCCGGACGTGCGCCGGGCCTCCCGGCCGACCGTGACCCGGCCACGCGCCGCGCCGGGCTGACGCATCCAGCGCCGGAGGGGCACACTGGTCGGAACGGTACGGCCCCGTGCACCGACGGTCGCACGTCGCACGGTGCGGGGCGCATGACGCAAAGGAGCACCATGACCGACACACAGACGGAGCAGCGCGCCGCCATCTCGGACATCGTCCACGGCGCCCACACGGCTCTGCTCACCACGGTGAGCGCGGACGGGAACCTGCACGCCAGGCCCCTCGCCGTGCAGGACAAGACGTTCCACGGGACCCTGCGGTTCCTGGTGCAGGACGGCAGCGAGAAGGTCGAGGACATCGCGCGGAACCCGCACGTCAACGTCTCGATCGAGTCGCAGGGCGGGTACCTGTCGATCGCCGGGACAGCGACCGTGACCCGGGACGACTCGGTCGTCGACGAACTGTGGTCCCCGTTCGCCGAGGCATGGTTCCCGGAGGGACGCCAGGACCCGTCGATCCGGCTGCTCACGGTCGAGGGGGTCTCGGTCGAGTACTGGACCCAGGACACCGGACCGGTCGGCAGCCTCGTGCAGATGTTCAAGGCGGCGCTCGGCAAGCAGAGCCAGCCGGACACCGGCGACCACGGCACGATCGAGCTCTGAAGCGCGACGCGCGACGCACGACGCCGTCGTCCCGTCCCGACGACGGCGTCGTGCCATGTCGGTGCGCGGTGCGCGGTGCGCGATGCCCGGTGCGCCGTGCGCAGTGCGCCGTGCGCCGTGCGCGGTGCCGTAGCCGGTCCGGCCGCGCGTCAGCCGGTCACGGGGGGCCGAGCAACCAGAGCACCGCGACGAGCACCGGCTGCCCGGCGAGCGCGGCCGACACGAACGTCCACCGCATCCAGGGCTTCGCGACCAGCTCGGGCGACCCGAACAGCGGCGCGAGCGGCATGAGCAGCCGCGGGGTCGAGGCCATCGGCAGCGACACCGCGAAGATGTACAGCGCGTACGCGGCCGAGTACAGCACCGTCGTGGGCCCGAGCCGGAGCGTCGACCGGCGCAGCAGCCAGATCGGGTACGTGACGAGCAGGAACGCCACGATGAGGATCCCGCCCACCCCGAGCCAGCGGCCCGCGATGAGGAACCACGGCGTCAGCGGCACGAAGTCCACGCGGCCGATGAAGTTCACCCACCAGGACATCTCGGTCTCGAGGTAGGCGTTCGGCGTCCCCGTCACGTGCGAGGCGATCACCGGCCATGCCAACCCGGCGACGACCATGGTCAGGCCGGCGGCGACGACCCGCACCTGCTCGCGGAGCGGGAAGCCCTCGAACACGCGGCCGGTCTCACGGCGAGCCCGGACCCACCGCACGAGTGCGTCCACGCCGAGCACGAGCGGGATCGCCAGGGCACCCGGCCGGGTGAAGGCCGCGGCGACACCGAGTGCCGTCAGGAGCCCGTACTGCCGACGCTCCAGCGCGAGCAGCGCGCCGAACGACAGCGCGAGGAACATGCTCTCCGCGTACCCGACCTGCAACAGGAAGGACAGCGGACCACAGCTGAAGAAGAAGACCGCCCACATCGCGGCGGCGTGCCCGGCCCGGTCCCGCACGAGCCGGTGCAGGAGGTAGGTGGCGATCAGCCCGGCGACGATGGCGACGAGCGGTGCGCCGAGCTCGAACGGCACCCCGGTCGACGCGGTCAGCGCCCGGATGGTGAAGGGGAACGCCGGCAGGAAGGCCCAGGCGTTCTGCGCGACGTTGCCGGCTGCGTCGAGCGGCAGCGCGTCGGGGTACCCGTGCAGCGAGATCTGCTCGTAGTACTGCCCGTCCCAGGCGACGAGGAACGCTCCGAACCCGTGTTCGTTGCCCCAGATCGCATTGCTCGGCAGGGCCCGACCTAGGAGCGGGTACGCCAGCGCGAGCCACAGCGTCGAAAGGATCCGGCCCCCGGTCCAGACGAGCAGGACCGCCGCCCACGCCGGCAGGGACGTGACGGTGTCGAGGACGCGTCGACGACCGGTGGACACCGCGCCGGTGACCACACCGGCGCTGTCGAGACGGCTCACGCGCGGATTCCTCGGCGTTCGGGTCGACGGGAGTGCACCCGGCCAGGGTAGTCGGACACAGCATGGGGGCCGCACGGAACTGCGCCGGGAGGCCCGTCCCGCGTCGCGCGTGCTGCGTCACGCCCCGGTGGGCGGCCGGTGCCACGTCCGGTGGGGGTCCGGTCCGGTGGTGGCGGTGGTGGTGGTGACGGTGCGACGGTGGTGGCGGTGACCGCGTTGACGTCGGCGGGCATAGTCTCGGTGGGCGATGACGACGACGGCGACGACACCCAGACGGCGGACGGGCAGCACGGCGGTCGCCGTGCTGGTGGCCGGGACCTTCTTCATGGAACTCCTGGACGGCACGATCCTGGCGACCGCCGCCCCGGCGATGGGACGGGACCTCGGGGTTGACTCCGCTGCGGTGGGCGTCGCGATCACCGCGTACCTCGTGACCCTCGCGGTGTTCATCCCGGTGTCCGGTTGGCTCACCGACCGGATCGGCTCCCGGACGGTCTTCGCCGGTGCCGTCGCGCTGTTCACGATCGCGTCCGCCCTGTGCGCGCTGTCCACCGGCCTGGTCGAGTTGACGCTGTGGCGCATCCTGCAGGGCCTCGGCGGAGCGCTCATGGTGCCCGTCGGTCGGCTCGTCGTGCTCCGGAGCGCCGGCCGGGAACAGCTGGTCACCGCCATCGCCATCCTGACCTGGCCGGCGCTCGCCGCCCCGATCATCGCGCCGTTCATCGGTGGTGTGCTCGTCGAGACGCTGTCGTGGCACTGGATCTTCCTCATCAACATCCCGCTCGGCGTGGTCGCCTTCGTCGCCGCCCTGGTGCTCGTCCCACAGGAGCGCGCGGCGCAGCGGGTGCCGTTCGACTGGTTCGGGTCGCTGCTCGCGTGCGTCGGGCTCGGCTCGCTCGTGGTGATGGCCTCCCTGCTCGCGCTCGACGTCGTGCCGGTCACCGCGGTCGTCGTCTCCGGGATCCTCGGCGCGGTGTGCTGCTGGCTCGCGATCCGGCACTTCCGCAGGGCCCCGCACCCGATCATGGGGCTGGACGCGTTCCGGCTCGAGACCTTCCGGGTGTCGCACGCCGGCGGCGGCCTGTTCCGCCTGGCGGTGTCCGCCGTGCCGTTCGTCCTGCCGCTGCTGTTCCAGGACGCCTGGGGCTGGAGCGCCGTGCTCGCCGGGTCCGCCGTGCTCTGGGTGTTCGTGGGCAACCTCGGCATCAAGCCGATGACGACCCCGTTCCTGCGCTGGTTCGGCTACCGCCCGGTCATCATCGTGTCGTCGGCGATCGCCGCGCTGACCGTGGTCGCGATGGCGTTCATGACCGAGGACACCCCGTTCTGGCTGCTCGCCGTGCTGCTCGTCGTCAGTGGTGCGGCCCGGTCCGTGGGCTTCACGGCGTACAACACCATCGCCTTCGCCGACGTCGAACAGGCGGACATGACCCCCGCCAACACCCTGTCGTCGACCCTGCAGCAGACCGCCGCCGGCTTCGGGGTCGCCGTCGCCGCCGTGGTGATCCGGGCCGCCTCCGGGCTCGGGGGCGACGGCCCCTACGCGGTCGCGTTCTGGGTCATCGCCGCCCTGCTCGCGGTCGCCTGCGTCGAGGGCATCCTGATGAGTCGCACAGCGGGGGACACCGTCCGCCCGGTCCGTCGTGTCCGCGCCTGATCCCGCCGCTGTCCGTTTGCGTCACGGTCACGCGGACGAAACCCGGCACGCGTTACAGTCTCAGCAACCGTCCGCGATCCCCGAGTACGGTGACCGCGGCAGGGTGACCGGAACACCCGGACAGGAAGGCAGCATGGCCGCGCCAGAGCAGCAGAGCACGATCGCATCAGAACAGACCGTGCAGCCCACGCAGCTCCGTGTCGTCAGCTACAACCTCCGCGAGCACACCGCGAACAGCGAGCTCGCCGCACTGGCCGAGGCGTCCGAAGCGGACGTCCTCTGCGTGCAGGAGTGCGACAGCAACGACCTCGCTCCGTCGATCGGTGGGCTCTCGCTCGCCGCGTCGACCCGCACCAACCGCCTCGGGCTCGCGATCTACAAGCGCGACGACCGCTTCGAGGTGCAGGACTTCAGCATCCACTCGCTGCAGAAGTCCCTGCACGACCGGGTCCTCGCGCCGGCGCACGAGCGGCTCATCGCGATGCACCTGCGCGACACCGAGGCCGACGCCGAGGTCATCGTCGCCTCGTTCCACGCCTCGCCGCTGACGGCCACCAACTCCCTGCGCCGCAAGCAGATCGAGGCCGCGCACCAGTTCCTCCGCGAGCTGTCGAACGACGCCCCCGCGATCATGGTCGGCGACTTCAACTACCCGTGGTTCCAGACGAACCTGCGCCGCAAGATCGAGCAGCACGGCTTCGCGCTCTCGCTGTCCGACCAGCCGACGTACCTGCGGTACCGCAAGTTCACGGGGCACTTCGACTTCGCGACGAGCGTCGGACTGCACATCGCGGGCGTCGAGACGCTGCCGGCGGGCATCTCCGACCACCGCCCGATCCTGGTGCGTGCCCACTACGAGCACCCGGGCGAGACCGGCGCGGTCACCACCATCGAGGCCCCCGCCGCCTGACCCGGCGCTGCCGGCCGCCCGCTCGCCCCACCCCCGCCCGCCCCGCTGCCCCGAGATTCCGAAATGTTGGCATCTCGGCGCTCGCCGCGGGTGTTCGCGGAACCTCGGGGTATCGGGTGCGGCGAGTCGTGGAACCTCAGCGACCGGACAGCGCAGGGACGAGATCGAGCGGCGCCGGGGACCGTTCCGCACACGACCCCTCTCGTTGCGGTCCCGTCCCGCTCCTCCTGCTCTGGAGGTCCCGAGATTTCGGAACCTCGGCGACCGCAGCGTGCGTTCGTGAAACCTCGGCGCCTCGACAGCGGCGAGTCGTGGAACTTGAGCGGACATGAGTGGCGAGTCGCCGGTGACCGCTCGGCGGACGACGCGGGGTGCGCCCGCACCGCCGGCAACGCACTGGAGGCCCGGTGCCGGTTCCAGGAACCGGCACCGGGCCTCCAGGCGGTCGAGCCGAAGGGCTCCCGACGTGCCCGCGACGGGCCCACGCACCACGCAGGGTGGTGGGGCCGCCCGCGTCAGCGACGCAGGGTCGCCCGCGCCAAGCGGTTGCCGATGAACTGGCCGAGCTGCACGATGACGACGATCGCCGCCACCGAGACGTAGACCACCCACCAGTCGTACCGCTGCGAGCCGTAGGTGATCGCGTACTCGCCGAGTCCGCCGCCACCGATCAGCGCACCCTGCGCCGTCATGTCGACGATGCCGATGTAGATGAACGTGTAGCCGAGGATCAGCGGGCCGAGGCCCTCGGGGATGAGCACGGTCAGCAGGATCGAGACGGGGTGCGCGCCCGAGGCCCGAGCCGCCTCGACCACGCCCGGGTCGACCGACAGCAGGTTCTGCTCCACGATCCGGGACACCGCGAACGCCGCCGCCAGCGAGATCGCGAACGTCACCGCCGGGACGCCGATCGTGGTCTGCACGACCACTCGCGACAGCGGCGCGATCGCGGCGAGGAAGATCACGAACGGGATCGGGCGGATCAGGTTCACGAACACGTTGAGGACCGTGTAGGCGGTGCGGTTGCCGAGCACGTTGCCGGGCCGGGTCGCGTAGAGCAGCAGGCCGAGCGCGAGGCCGATGACCCCGGCGATGACGAGCGAGACGAGCGACATCACGATGGTGTCGCGGATGGCCGCCAAGAAGACGTCGAACGTGTCGATCACGCTCTGGAACGAGTTGTTGTTCACGCGGCGGCCTCCTCGTCGGTCGTGACGCCGTCGGCGCGGAGTGCGGCGATCGCGGCGTCGATGGCGCCGGACGCATCCGAACCGCCGGCCGCGCCCGACGAGCCGGACGCGACTGCCGCGCCGGACCCGCCGGCGGGCGCGCTCAACTCGTAGGTGAGCGAGCCGATCCGGCGCTCCCGGATTTCGCCGACCCCGCCGTAGACCAGCTCGGCGGTGGCCCCGGCGGCGCGGAAGGCGGCGTCGATGCGGTTCTGCAGCCCGGCTTCGTCGGTGATCTGCACCGTGACGAGCCGACCGGGGTGGCGGTCCCGCAGCCGCCGGAGCGTCTCGGGGGAGGGCCGGTCGTGCAGTGCGGTGCGGACGAAGCGCTGCGCGGCACCGGTCTTCGGCGCGGAGAACACGTCGTAGACGTCCCCGACCTCGACCACCCGCCCCTGCTCCATCACGGCGACGCGGTCGGCGATCTGGCGGACGGCGTCCATCTCGTGGGTGATGACGATGATGGTGACGCCGAGCTCCCGGTTGACCCGGCGGAGCAGCGCGAGCACCTCGGACGTGGTGTCCGGGTCGAGGGCGCTGGTCGCCTCGTCGGCGAGCAACAGGTCGGGCGACGCCGCGAGGGCACGGGCGATGCCGACACGCTGCTTCTGCCCGCCGGACAGCTGCTCCGGGTAGGCGTGCGCGCGCTCGAGCAGGCCGACGAAGTCGAGCAGCTCGGCGACCCGGCGGTTCCGTTCCGCCTTCGGCACACCGGCGACCTTGAGCGGGTACGCGACGTTGCCGGCGATCGTGCGGGAGCGGAACAGGTTGAACTGCTGGAAGATCATCCCGATGTTGCGACGCGCCAGACGGCGGTCCCGCTCGGGGATCGCCGTCAGCTCACGGCCGGCGACGGTCACCGTGCCGGAGCTCGGCAGCTCGAGCGCGTTGACCAGGCGGACCAGGGTGGACTTGCCCGCACCGGAGTACCCGATGACGCCGAGGACCTCGCCCTGGTGCACGTCCAGGGAGACGTCCTCGACGGCCACCACGGTCTCGCCGGTGTCGGCGCGGCGGTAGTGCTTCGAGACGCCGCGGAGTTCGACGAGGACCGGCACTACTGCTTGGCCGCCTTCGCGTCCTGCTCGACCTGGGCGAGCTCGTCCTGCAGCTTCGAGGCGCTCTCGTCGCGGGCGACGGCCTCGGGCAGGTCCTTCGCGAAGGCCTTCTGCACGGCGTCCTCCTGGAACAGCTCCGCCAGGTCGAGGTAGGTCTTGTTGCCCTTGTCCTCGTCGCGGACGGCGAAGACGTTCACGTACGGGGCAGCGCTCGCGCTGGAGGGGTCGTCCTGGTAGATCGCGTCCGAGATCGGCAGGCCAGCCGCGGTGGCGAAGTTGTTGTTCACGACGGCGGCGGCGACCGAGCCCTGCTGCAGGGCGTTCGCGGTCTGCGAGGCGTCGAGGGGCTGGACGTCGACCTTCTTCGTCTCGATGTCGTCCGCGGTGGAGAACGCCGAGCCGCCGTCCTTGAGCGTGATGAGGTCCGCCGCCTGCAGGATCAGGAGCGCACGCGCCTGGTTGATCGAGTCGTTCGGGATCGCGACCTTCGCGTTCGCGGGCAGCTCGGAGGGCTCGTCGTACTTCGTCGCGTAGAGCGGCAGCGGGTACACGGCGGTCGAACCGATCGGCTGCAGGTCGTCGTTCGAGGTGACGTTGTAGTCCGCCAGGTACTGGATGTGCTGGAACTGGTTGATGTCCAGCTGGCCGTCCTTGAGCGCCGGGTTCGGCAGCGAGTAATCGGAGAAGTTCGTCAGCTTCACCGTGACGTTGAGCTGCTCCTTCGCGAGCTTCGTGTAGGTGCTCCAGTAGCCGAGCGACTTGTCCGCGACACCGATCGTGACGGTCTTCGGGGCGGCGTCACCGGCGGCACCGGCGCCGCCGGCGTCGTTGCTCCCGGAGCGGACGGCTCCGACGATGACGGCGACGACGATCGCCACGACGACGATCGCGGCGGCGACGATCCAGCCGATCGGGCGCTTGCCCTTCGGCTTCTCAGGCAGTGCGGGGGCTGCGGACATGCTGGTGCTCCTCGTGGGCCGTGCGTGTGGGGGAGCCGCGGTGGTCCGCGGTGTGGAGACGAGTGTGACGTGCGCCCCACCCCCGGAGCGAGTTCCGTTCCGCTGTGTTACGCGGCACTCGACCCGTGTCGCGTCCGTCGCGGGACGCGTCCCGGCAGGACTTGGTTGACTCGCACCGTGCGCAGCATCGAACTCGTCCTCGGCCCGGAGTCGGACGCCGCCGTGCGGTCGGCGTGGCAGGCCCTGATCGACGCCGACCTGCCGAGCCTCGGGCGGCACCCGTCCCCGTCGAACGCCCCGCACGTCACCCTGGCCGTCGGGGAGACGCTGCCCGTGCCGGCGGGGTTCCGCACGCCGGTCCCGACGTCGATCCGGCTGGGCGGGCTCCTGCTCTTCCCCGCGGGTGCCGGTCGGTCGGTGCTCGTGCGCGCGGTGGTCGTCGACGCGGCGCTCACGACCTTCCACGGCGAGGTGCACGCGATCGCGCCCGGCGGCGTCGAGACGTCGCTGCCCGGGCACTGGTCGCCGCACGTCACGCTGGCCCGCCGCGTGCGTGACGAGGACCTGCCGAGCGCCGTTGCTGCGCTGCGCGCCGTGCCCCTGCCGGAGACGCTCGACGTCGGTGGCGTCCGGCACTGGGACGGTGAGACGCGGACGATCACGCCGCTCGCGCTCACGACCGACTAGCGGGGCACTGCCTGGAGGCCCGGGTCAGGTCCCGAGCACGCGTTCGCCGAACGCGGATGCGAACGTCCGCTCCGGGTCGGCTCGGGCGACGAGGTCGCGGAAGTCCGCTAGCCGCGGGTACAGCCCGGCGATGGCCGCGTGGTCGAGTGAGCTCATCTTGCCCCAGTGCGGACGGCCGTCGAATGCCGCGAGCCGGGCCTCGAGGTCGGGCAGGAGCGCGGCGACCTCGGCCGGGTGCTTCTTCCACGTGAAGGCGATGCAGAGGACGTCCTCGCCCTGGGTCGGGCTGAGCCAGAACCCGTCGGCGGCCATCGTCCGGAGTTCGCAGACGTGCAGGTGCGGCTGTATCCGGTCCGCCAGCCCCCGGAGCGCGTCCAGGGCGGCCGCCGCGTGCCGGAGGGGGACGAAGTGTTCGCTCTGCACCTCGGACCCGTGGCTCGGGACGGATCCGAACGGGAAGTGCGGCAGTCGGTCCCACCACGGGCCGACCGACCCGTCGCGGGCGGTGCGGCGGTCGTCACCGGGTGTGCCGGGCAGCCGGGGTGCGCCGACGAGTGCGTCCGGGACGGGCACGTCGTCGGCTCCGTCGGGCACGCGCGACTTCACCAGGACCTCACTGATCGCGTCGCCGAACACCGTGTACGCGCACACCGAGTACCCGGCGGCGTGCACCTCGGCGACGTTCGCCGTGAAGGTGTCCCACGGGATCGCACCGTAGACGTCCTGACGCATCCGGTAGGCCGGTTCGACGTCGAGGGTCACCCGGGTCACGATGCCGAGCAGTCCGAGGTGCAGCACGGCGCCGTCGAACGCCGGGTCGGTCCGGTCGATCGTGCGCGCGGTACCGTCCGGCCCGAGCACCTCGAGCGAGCGCACGGCGGTGGACAGTGAACCGAGTGTCGTGCCGGAACCGTGGGTGCCCGTCGCGATGGCCCCGCCCACCGAGATGTGCGGCAGGGAACCCGTGTTGTGCAGGGCGAACCCGGCGCGGTCGATGTCGGCCGCGACGTCGCCGTACCGGGTGCCGGCGCCGAGCGTCACGGTGCGCTGCTCGGCGTCGACGACGAGGTCGGTCGGGATCCCGGTCAGGTCGAGGAGGACGCCCGCGGTGTCGGCGACGTCGTTGAACGAGTGCCGGGTACCGAGTCCGTGCACCCGTCCGGTGCCGGCGATGACCTCGGCGGCCTCGTCGATCGACGACGGCCGGACGACCCGTTCGGCCGTGTAGGTGACCGTGCCGGACCAGTTGAGCTCGCTCGTCGTCGACCGCATGGCGCCCACCCTGCCACGCGGTCCGGAGACGGGCGTGGGCCGGGCGCCGGTCCCGTCACGGGTTCGGCGTCCGGCCCTGCTCGTCGGTCAGTGCGCGAGGCTCGTCGGTCAGTGCACGGGCGGGGGCGTCGGCGCGCCCTCGGGCAGTTCCGGCCGACGGACGAACACCGAGGCCAGGATGCCGAACAGCGAGATGACCGCGCCGACCAGGAAGGCGGTGCCGACACCCGAGGCGGTGGCCACGGCCAGGCCGTCGGCTCCGGAGCCCTCGACGGCGGTCGCCGCACCGATCGTCAGCAGTGTGACGAAGAGTGCCGTGCCGGCGGCCCCGGCGAGCTGCTGCGCCGTGCCGAGCACCGCGCTGCCGTGCGAGTACAGCTTCGGGGGCAGTCCGCCGAGCGCCGCGGTGAACAGCGGCGTGAAGGTCAGGGCCAGGCCGATGCTCAGCACCACGTGTGCGCCGAGGACGAACCACACGCTGGTGTCGACGTCCACGGTGGAGAGTGCCCAGAGCACGGCACTGACGATGATCGAACCGGGGATGAGCAGCACGCGCGGACCACGACGGTCGTAGATGCGCCCGACGATGGGGGAGAGGAGCCCCATCAGCAGCCCACCGGGGAGCAGCAGCAGGCCGACCTGCAGCACCTCGAGCCCGAGGACGCGCTCGAGGTAGATCGGCAGCAGGATGAGCGTGCCGAACATCGCCATGAAGCTCAGGCCCATCGCGACGATCGGCACCGTGAAGCCGCGCGTGCGGAAGGTGCGGAGGTCGAGCAGGGCACTGTCGGTGCGCTGCAGACGGGTCTGCCGGACGATGAACACCGCGAGGGCGACCGCGCCGACGACGAGCGCGCCCACCGGGACGGCGAGACCGGTCGTGGCGGCTTCACCGATGCTGGAGAGGCCGTAGACGATCCCGCCGAAGGCGAAGGCGGACAGCACCACCGAGAGCACGTCGATCGGGGCCTTGCGCGGCGTCGAGACGTTCTGCACCTTGACCATGCCGAGGATGAGCGCGGCGATCGCGATGGGCAGGACGAAGCCGAACAGCCAGCGCCACGAGAACGCGTTGAGGATGAGCCCGGAGATGGTCGGCCCGATCGCCGGTGCGACCGAGATGACGATCGAGATGTTGCCCATGATGCGGCCGCGGTGGGCCGGGTCGACGAGGGTCAGGACCGTCGTCATGAGCAGCGGCATCATGATCGCGGTGCCGCTGGCCTGCACGATGCGGCCGACGAGCAGGACCGTGAAGCCCGGCGCGAGCAGGGCGATCAGCGTGCCGAGCGAGAAGAGCCCCATGGCCCAGACGAAGACCGGGCGGGTGTTGAAGCGCTGCAGCAGGAACCCGGTGATCGGGATGACGACCGCCATGGTGAGCAGGAAGCCGGTGGTCAGCCACTGACCGGTCGCGGCGCTGATCCGGAGGTCGTCCATGAGGCGGGGCAGCGCCACACCCATGATCGTCTCGTTGAGGATGACGACGAACGCGGAGACGAGCAGCAGCCCGATCACGAGTCGGGTCTCGGCAGCGGACGGCTGCGAGACGCTCCCGGTGCGCGGGGCGGAATCGACGGCCTGGGTCATGCGGGTGCTCCTGGTGGGTCACGACGGGTGGAACGGGTGTGGCGCAGGACGCGCAGACAGGGCAACCCCCTGAGTGGATGCGATTATTCCGCTTCGCTCCGACATCCGCAGGTGAACGATCGGTGCCGCGCGATCCGTCCTCCCGTCGGGCTCGCTCAGTGCAGGATGGCGAACCCGTCGGCGTCGCCGTGCGGCGCGACCGTCCGGAGCGTGACGTCGGTCACGGTCGCCGAGGGCGGACCGGTGCGGAGACACTCGACGAGCGAGTCGACCGCGACCGACGGGCCCTCGGCCTCGACCTCGACCGTGCCGTCGAACAGGTTCCTGGCGTACCCGACGAGGTCGAGCCCGTCGGCCTTCCGCGCGGTCCAGTACCGGAAACCGACCCCCTGGACCGTCCCCGACACCACGGCGTGCACCCTCGTCACCGTCGTCATGTCCTCACGCTATCCGCGGCGTGGCCCCGGGAGTTTTCGGTCCCGTGACGATCTGTTTCCGGCTCGTGACGAGCCGACCGCTGCGGCAGTGATAGTGTCATCCCAACCCGAACACTTCGAGTCAGATTGACACTATCTCCACCATGGACGAAGCAGGCATCCGCGTCGCGGTCTCCACCGTGATCGTCGCCCTGCGCCCGCACCCCGACACCGGGGCTCCGGCGCTGTGGATGCCGCTCGTCCGCCGCGTCGCCGAGCCGTTCGAGGGGTCCTGGGCGCTCCCCGGCGGCTGGGTCGGCGACGACGAGGGGCTCGAGGACTCGGCAGCCGCCCGCCTCCGCGAGACGACGAACGTCCAGCCGCGGTACCTCGAGCAGCTCTACGCCTTCGGCGACGTCGGACGCTCCCCGAACCGGGTCGTGTCGATCGTGTACTGGGCGCTCGTGCACCCGGACGAGGCGAACGTCGTGCCCGACGACTGGAACGTCCGGTGGTTCCTGGCCGACGAGCACCCGCCGCTCGCCTTCGACCACGACCGCATCGTCGAGTACGCCCTGTGGCGGCTGCGCAACAAGATGTCGTACTCGCGGATCGCGCAGGCGTTCCTCGGCGACCGCTTCACCCTCGCCGAACTCCGGGGCGTGTACGAGGCGGTGCTCGGCCGAGCGCTCGACCCCGCGAACTTCCGTCGGCAGGTCGAGAAGACCGACGCGGTCCTGCCGACCGACGAGACCACGAGCGGGGGTCGGCACCGTCCGGCCCGGCTGTACCGCTCGAACCCCGACCTGGCCTACGCGGACAACGGCCCGCTGCAGACCGGAGCCGATCAGCACCAGCAGCGGAACCGATAGGAAACCCCGTGTCCATCGCCACGACGATCGAACTCATCTCCAACGGCCAGGCCGGTGGCAGCACCTGCACGCCCGACCTCGCCGTGCCGACGTGGGACTTCGACTCCCGCCCCGGGTACGGCCCGGGGTCGTCGATGTCCGACGTCATCCCGACGAGTGCCCCGCGCCAGGGTGTCCTGCCCGACGAGTACAAGACGGCCGCGACCGACGAGCTCCACGAGCGCATCGAGCGGGCGAAGGCCACCCTCGGGGACCGGGTCGTCGTCCTCGGGCACTTCTACCAGCGCGACGAGGTCGTCCGGCACGCGGACTTCCTCGGTGACTCGTTCCAGCTCGCGAACGCCGCCCTGACGAAGCCCGACGCCGAGGCGATCGTGTTCTGCGGCGTGCACTTCATGGCCGAGACCGCCGACATCCTGGCCCGCGACGACCAGCGCGTGATCCTGCCGAACCTGGCGGCCGGCTGCTCGATGGCGGACATGGCAGACATCGACAGCGTCGAGGCCGCGTGGGCCGAGCTGACCGCGGTGTACGGCACCGAGCCCGACGCCGACGGCCGCGTCCCCGTGATCCCGGTCACCTACATGAACTCCGCCGCCGACCTCAAGGCCTTCTGCGGTCGCAACGGCGGCATCGTCTGCACCTCGTCGAACGCCGCGACCGTGCTCGAGTGGGCGTTCGAGCGCGGGCAGCGCGTCCTGTTCTTCCCCGACCAGCACCTCGGCCGCAACACCGCGAAGGCGATGGGCATCAGCACCGACCTGATGCCGCTGTGGAACCCCCGGAAGCCCGGTGGGGGCAACACAGCCGCGGAGCTGCTCGAGGCCAAGGTCATCCTCTGGCACGGCTTCTGCTCGGTGCACCGCCGCTTCACCGTGGACCAGATCGACCAGGCCCGCCGCGAGCACCCGGGCGTGCAGGTCATCGTGCACCCGGAGTGCCCGATGGCCGTCGTCGACGCCGCCGACCACGCCGGCAGCACCGACCTGATCCGGAAGACCGTCGCCGCGGCCACCGAACCGACGACGTTCGCGATCGGCACCGAGATCAACATGGTGAACCGGCTCGCCGCCGAGTACCCGCAGCACACGATCTTCTGCCTCGACCCGGTCGTCTGCCCCTGCTCGACGATGTACCGGATCCACCCGGGCTACCTCGCCTGGGTGCTCGAGGCGCTCGTCCGCGGCGAGGTCCTCAACGAGATCGTCGTCCCCGCCGACGTGCAGGCGGACGCCAAGGTGGCGCTCGAGCGGATGCTCGCCGCCAAGCCCCGCGGCTGACACGCGAGCCCGACGAACGAGGGAGACCACCGTGCACGTCGTCATCGTCGGCTCCGGCATCGCCGGGCTGACCGCAGCGATCCGCGCCAGTGCCCTGCACGACGTCACCCTGGTGACGAAGGGAGCGCTCGCCGACAGCGCCACCGCGTACGCCCAGGGCGGCATCGCGGTGGCGCTCGGCGCCGACGACTCCGCGGCGCTGCACCAGGCCGACACCCACGTCGCCGCGGCGGGCAGCGCCGACGCCCGCGCCGTCGAGGTCCTGTGCACCGACGGCCCGGCCCGCGTCCGCGACCTGCTCGCCCTCGGGGTGCCCTTCGACCGGTCGTCGGACCCGGCGACACTCGACCGGTACGGCGACGACCTCGCCCGCGGCCGTGAAGCCGCGCACGGCCGGTGGCGCGTCGTGCACGCCGACGGTGACGCGACCGGGGCCGCCATCGAACGCACCCTCATCGCGGCACTGCACCGTCGACACGTCACGATCCTGGAGCGCACGAGCCTGACCGACCTCGTCGTCCGCGACGGGGCGGTCGTCGGCGTCGACGTCCTCGACCTGCTCGGGGAACCCCGCCGGCTCGACGCCGACGCCGTCGTCATCGCGTCCGGGGGAGCGGGACACCTGTACCGCGAGACGACGAACCCCCTGGTCGCGACCGGCGACGGGGTCGCCGCCGCCTGGCGCGCCGGTGCCGTCCTCGCCGACCTGGAGTTCGTCCAGTTCCACCCGACCCGGCTGGCCGTCCCCGGCGGCGGCCTGGTGTCCGAAGCCGTCCGCGGTGAGGGCGCCGTCCTCCGCGACGCCGCCGGGAACCGCTTCATGACCGACGTGCACCCGGACGCCGAGCTCGCCCCACGCGACGTCGTCGCCCGTGGCATCGCCGCCGCGGTGCGCGACCAGGGCGGCGCACCCGTCCTCCTCGACGCCACCGGCCTCGACGCCGGGTTCCTGGTCACGCGGTTCCCCGGACTCACCCGCGCCACCCGCGCCGCCGGGTTCGACTGGACTCGCGAGGGCGTCCCCGTCGCACCGGCCGCGCACTACTCGATGGGCGGCATCGCCACCGACGCCGAGGGCCGGACCAGCCTGCCCGGACTCCTCGCCGTCGGTGAAGCCGCCTGCACCGGGGTCCACGGCGCCAACCGGCTCGCCTCGAACTCCCTGCTCGAGGGACTCGTCTTCGCGGTCCGCGCAGCGGACGCGGTCGCTGCACCGCGACCCGGCCTGCTCCGCCTGCGCGGGGACGCCGGTCTCCACGTCACCAGCGTGCCCCGAGCGGCTGACGCGATCTGCGCCTCCCCCCACCTGCTCGGCCGTCACGCCGCTCCGCAGGCTCCGCAGCGCGCCGGAACCGGCAGGCGTGGGCCCAGTCCGACCCTGCCTGGAGGCGCGACCCGCCTCGACGACGTCGGTGCCGTCCGACAGGCGGTCCAGTCCGTCATGACGGACCGCGTCGGGCTGCTCCGTGACGCCGTCGGGCTGGCCAGCGCGCGCCGCGAGCTCGACGCGCTGACCGCGCCGACCGGCGGCGGCGTGCGTGAGCACGAGGACCTGGCGCTCCTCGACCTGGCGCGACTCGTCGCGCTCGCCGCCGAGACCCGCACCGAGTCGCGTGGGGCGCACGCCCGCACCGACCACCCCGACACCGACCCCACCGCCCCGGCCTCGTACGGCTGGGTCGCCGACCACACCGACGCACATCCCGACGAGCACACGGACGAACGCGCCGACGGCTCCGCCGTCGTCCCGCAGGAGGTACCCGCATGACCACCGACCCCGGCACCATCCCGCCGCACGCGCTCCGTCGCGTGATCGAGACCGCGCTCGAGGAGGACGCGCCCTGGGGCGACGTCACCAGCGAGACCCTGATCCCCGTGGAGGCGACCGCGACCGCGACCCTCGGCGCGCGCGAACCCGGCGTCCTGAGCGGCGGTGGGGTCTTCGTCGCGGTGATGCACGCCGTCGACCCGTCGATCCAGGCCGTGGTGCACGTCGCCGACGGCACCCGGTTCGTGGCGGGCGACGTCCTCGCGACCGTGACCGGATCGGCGCGCGCCGTGCTGCGGGCCGAACGGGTCGCCCTGAACCTGGTCCAGCGGATGTCGGGCATCGCCACGGCCACCGCGGCCCACGTCGCGGCCACCGCGGGCACGTCCGCGCGGATCGTCGACACCCGGAAGACGACGCCGGGCCTCCGAGCACTCGAGCGGTACGCCGTCCGGTGCGGTGGCGGACACAACCACCGCACCTCGCTGTCCGACGCCGTGCTCGCCAAGGACAACCACCTGGCGGTGCTCCTGGCCGGCGGCATCGGCATCGGCGACGCGATCGCCCAGGCCCGCCAGCGGCTCGGGCACACCGTGCACGTGGAGGTCGAGGTGGACCGGATCGACCAGATCGAACCCGTCGTCGCGGCCGGGGTCGACACGATCATGCTCGACAACTTCACGCCGGACGAACTCGTGACCGGGGTCGGCATCGTCGCCGGGCGTGCGCTCGTCGAGGCCTCGGGCGGCGTGTCACTCGACACCGTCGCGGCGATCGCGGCGACCGGCGTCGACGTCATCTCGGTCGGCGCACTGACCCACTCGGCGCGGGCGCTCGACCTCGGGCTCGACATCGACGTCGCGGTGCCGACGGAGCACGTCGCGGTGCCCGTGCGGGACTGACGTGTTCTACCTGGACCGCGCCGCCACGACCCCGGTCCGCCGCGAGGTGCTCGAGGCGATGTGGCCCTACCTGACCGGGGTGTTCGGCAACCCCTCGTCGACGCACGGGGTCGGGGACGAGGCCGCGCGGGGACTCACCGCCGCACGGGCCGCCGTCGCCGGGGTGCTCGGGTGCCGGCCTGCCGAGGTCGTCTTCACCACCGGCGGCACCGAGGGCGCGAACACCGCGATCAAGGGGATCGCCCTCGCCGCGCCCCGCGGTCGGCACGTCGTCACGAGCGCCATCGAGCACGAGGCGGTGCTGGAGAGCTGCGCGTACCTCGCCCGTTTCCACGACTTCGACGTCACCGTGCTGCCCGTCGGGCCGGACGGCCGCGTCGACCCGGCGGTGCTGCGCGCAGCGCTCCGCCCGGACACCACGCTCGTCTCGATCGCGCACGCCGACAACGAGATCGGCACCGTGCAGGACGTGCCGGCGCTCGCCGAGGCGGCGCACGAGGTCGGGGCGCGGTTCCACACCGACGCCGTGCAGTCCGCGCCGTGGCTGCCGATCGGGCTCGACGTCCTCGGCGTCGACGCGCTGTCGCTGTCCGGGCACAAGCTCGGCGCCCCGAAGGGCACCGGTGTGCTCGCCGTGCGCTCCGGCGTCCCGCTCGAGCCGCTGCTGCACGGTGGCGGGCAGGAGCGCGGGCGGCGGTCGGGCACGGAGGACGTGGCCGGTGCCGTGGCGGTCGCGACGGCACTCGGGTCGGCCTCGGCAGCAGCAGCGTCCGACGCGGCGACCACCGTGCGTGACGCCGTGCTCGACGGGGTGCTCGCAGCCGTCCCCGGCGCGTTCGTCACCGGGTCGCGGGAGCACCGGCTGCCCGGGCACGCCTCGTTCTGCTTCCCGGGCGTCAACGGCGAGACCGTCCTGCTCGAGCTCGAGCAGCGCGACGTCGTGTCGTCGTCGGGCAGTGCGTGCGCGGCGGGCAGCACCGAGGCGTCGCACGTGCTCACGGCGCTCGGCATCCCCGAGGACGTGGCCCGGACCGCCCTCCGCCTGACGTTCGACGCATCACTCACGGCCGACGACGTCCCGCTCGTCGTCGCTGCCGTGGCCCAGGCCGTCGCGACGGTCCGGGCCCTCGGCTGAGGTGTACTAGACGTTCTACTCCATCTCTGGGTACGTGTCCCCTCTTCTGTGGACAACCGATCTGCGCCAGAGTGTTGCCATGGCCAACGCGATGATGACCCGGACACGACGGGACGACCGCTTCCGAGCGGTGCAGCTCCTGCCGGCGCCGGCGACCCTCGTCGCGCTCGCCCTGGCAGCGCAGCACGACCTCGGCACGGCCCCCCTCGGGCTCATCGCCGTGGTCGGTGCGCTCGCGACCGCCGGGAGTGCCCTGCTCCCGATGGTCCAGCCAGCAGCCGCCCACCGGTCGATGCCAGCACCGACCGAGACGGACCGGTACCGAGAGGACACCGAACACCCTTGAGGTCCACCACCGTGCGGTTCCCCTGAACCGAGCCGCGCGGTGGACCCAGACCGGGTGCCGATTCCCTGATCGGCGTCCGGCGCGGGGCGCGACGTTCCCCCTGTCGTCGTGTCCCGCCGTACACCGCGATCCCGCCGTGGGTCGACGTCCGCACCCCTGAGCGGCGTCGGTTCCCCTGCAGCCCACGGCGGGTTCCGGTCCACCGGTAGCGTCGTCGCATGCCCTCGTACCGCGTGACCCTGGCCATCGGTGCCCTCGCTCCCGGCACGGCACCGGACGCCGTCCTGCCCGCTGCCGCACGCCTGGTGCGGGCGCACGCCGTCGTCGAGGCCGAGGACGTCCGGCTGCTCCGCGGGGTGCCCTGTGCCGTCGTGCGCTTCGAGGCAGAGGACGACCGCGCCGCCGCGGCCGTCCGTGACGCCACCGTCGACGGCCTGCGGGACGTGGTCGAGATCCGATCCGACGTCGTCACCCGCCGCGAGGGTGGCCGCTGGGTGCCCGTGGCCTGACGTTCAGGCCGTGTGCGTCGCCGGTTCCGGTGTGCCCGGCCAGACGTAGTCGAGGTCGTCCTGCACGTCGGGGAACAGCTCCCGGTAGTGCTCCGGCGCCTTCTGCACGAGCTTCGACCGGTGCGACACGTGCAGGGCCTCGTCGTCGTTCCACGGCGGGATCGGCACGTCGCCGCGCTCGTACGCCGCCAGGTCCTCCGGGACACGGCCCAGGTCGAGCAGGGTCTTCTCCAGGCAGGTGTCGGCGTACCCGCGCTCGGCCCACACCCGGCAGGTCGCCTCCTGGTACGCCATCAGTGCCGGCCGGTAGCCGCGCCACATCGCCGTCACCGGGTGGTGCTGCCACCCGTAGTCGGGGAGCGTGAGCGCCCGCATCACCTGCAGGGTCTCCACCCGCTGCTTGCCGAGCCGCCGGTCGTCCAGGACCTCGGCCGATGCCCGGAAGTCCGCGTACGGCAGGAACGTCTGCATGGCGCGGACGCTACGCCGGACGACTGGCATCCGACACATGTCGTCACGAACGTGCCGCCCTGCCCGGCACCGTGTGAGCATCGACCGCATGAGCGGAGAACTGGTCGTCGGCGTCAGCGGCAGCCCATCGGACCCCTCGCGGACCTCGACCCTGGTCGCGGCGACGGTGGCCCGCCTGTCCGAGGAGATCGACGGTGCGCGGACCGAGACGATCGAGATCGGCCCGCTGCTCGCCGACCTCGGTGCGGCGACGAGTCGCGAGGCGATGTCCGACCGCACCCGACGGGCACTCGAGACGGTCGAGGCCGCCGACGTGCTCGTGGTCGGCAGCCCGGCCTTCCGAGCCGCCTACTCCGGCGCGTTCAAGCTGTTCTTCGACTGGGTCGGACAGTACGACCTCGTCGACACCCCGGTGCTCCTGACCGCGACCGGCGGCAGCGACCGGCACGCACTGCTCGTCGAACACCAGATGCGCCCCCTGTTCGGCTTCTTCCAGTCGACGACGCTGCCGCTCGGGGTCTTCGGCAACGAGCGGGACTTCACCAAGCGCGAGGGCGGCTACGACATCGCCAGCATCGACCTCGAACTCCGCATCGACCAGGCCGTGCGCCGGGCCGTGCCGCTCATCCGTGGTGGCTTCGCCACCGCCGGACTCGACGACGTGCGGCGCCCCGCCGACTTCTGACCGGCGCGCTCGCGCCTGGCTCGTCCCGGCGTACCTGGTGTCTCCGGGCGTACCTGGTCAGAACTTCTCATCAGGTACGCCCGGAACGACCTTGCATCGCGCGTGCAATGGGAAGGAACGGGCGCGACCCAACGTGACCAGCAGACGGACGGGAGGCCCGTGGCGACGCCGCCACGGGCCTCCCGTCCGTCTGTGGCTCAGCCGAGCAGGGAGGCGACGTGCGCGACCGCCAGGCGGTAGCCGTCGGCGCCCGCGCCGGCGATGACCGCCGTCGCGGCGGTGGCGACGTGGTCGACGTGGCGGAACGGCTCGCGCTTCCACGTGTTCGACAGGTGCACCTCGACGACGGGGACCGACAGAGCCTCGACGGCGTCGTGCAGCGCGACCGACGTGTGCGCGTACGCGGCGGGGTTGATGACGACGGCGGCGAAGTCGTCGAGGGCCTCGTGCAGCCACTCGACCAGCTCGCCCTCGCGGTTCGTCTGGCGGAAGTCGGCCTCGAGCCCGTGCACGGCCGCCTCGGTGTGCACGATCGCCTCGATCTCGGCGAGCGTCACGGTGCCGTACTGCTCCGGGTCGCGACGCCCGAGGATGTCGAGGTTCGGGCCGTTGAGGACGAGGATGCGCGACGCGTCGGTCATGGCGAGAGCCTAGCGAGGACGAGGAGCACAGCGCGGGCGGGATGATGCATGCCCTGGCTATGTGAACGGTCACAATCCGGTGTAACGTCTCCGTCCGGGTCGGCAGAGTTGTCGACTGCAACACACTGACGTGGAGATGTTGAATGGTTCTCGCTGCAGCGAACACAGGGATACGGCTCGACCTGGGCTGGGTCGACTACCTGATGATCATCGTGTACTTCGCGGTCGTCATCGGGATCGGGTTCACCGCCCGCAAACAGGTCCGGACGAGCATGGACTTCTTCCTGTCCGGGCGGTCGATGCCCGCGTGGATCACGGGTCTGGCGTTCGTGTCCGCGAACCTCGGTGCCACCGAGATCCTCGGCATGGCGGCCAACGGTGCCCAGATCGGCATGGCGACCCTGCACTACTACCTCGTCGGCGCCGTGCCCGCGATGGTGTTCCTCGGCCTCGTGATGATGCCCTTCTACTACGGCTCGAAGGTCCGGTCCGTGCCGGAGTTCATGCTGCGCCGCTTCGGCAAGGCCCCGCACCTGGTGAACGCGATCGCGTTCGCGGTGTCGAACGTGCTCATCGCGGGCATCAACCTCTACGCGATGGCCATCGTGATCGAAGCCATGCTCGGCTGGCCTGAGTGGTTGGCGATCATCGTCTCCGCCGGCTTCGTGCTCGTCTACATCACGCTCGGCGGCCTCTCCAGCGCGATCTACAACGAGGTCATGCAGTTCTTCGTGATCATCGCCGGGCTCATCCCGCTCACGATCGTCGGCCTGCACCGCGTCGGCGGCTGGGACGGTCTGTCGAAGGCCATCACCGAGACCCAAGGCGTGCAGCACCTGCAGGCGTGGGCCGGCACCGGCTTCGGCGACGTCACGAACCCGATCGGCGCCAACTGGCTCGCGATCGTGCTCGGCCTGGGCTTCGTGCTCGGCTTCGGCTACTGGACCACGAACTTCACCGAGGTGCAGCGCGCGTTCTCGGCGAAGAACATGTCCGCGGCCCGCCGCACCCCGCTCATCGCAGCGATCCCGAAGCTCTTCATCCCCGCCATCGTCGTGATCCCCGGCCTGATCGCCGCGGCCGTCGTCGGCAACCAGTTCGCCGACGGCACGCTGACCTACAACGACGCGATCCCGAAGCTCATCCAGATGTACCTGCCGACCGGCGTGCTCGGCATCGCGGTGACCGGTCTGCTGGCGTCCTTCATGGCCGGCATGGCGGCGAACGTCTCGTCGTTCAACACCGTCTTCACGTACGACATCTGGCAGCGCTACATCCGCCCGAACATGCCCGATCTGCACTACCTGAAGACCGGTCGATGGGTGACCGTCGTCGGCGTCGTGGTCGGCATCGCGACCGCGTTCATCGCGGCCCAGGCGTCGAACATCATGACGTACATGCAGACGCTGTTCTCGTTCTTCAACGCACCGCTGTTCGCCGTGTTCATCCTCGGCCTGCTGTGGAAGCGCATGACGACACAGGGCGCGCTCTGGGGGTACGTCCTCGGCATCGTCACCCCGACGATCACCTGGATCGCGTACCTGGTCAACCCGGACCTGTTCGCCACCGCGACCGCGGAGACCCTGTACGGCGCGATCATCTCGTTCGTCACCGTGCTGGTCGTCGGTTTCGTCGTCTCGATGCTGACCAAGCCGAAGGACGAGAAGGAGCTGCGCGGGCTGGTCTACGGCATCGGCAAGATCGACCTGCACGGTGACTCCGTCGCGACCGACACCGCCTGGTACCGCTCGCCCGCCCTGCTCGGCACCGTCGCGCTCGTGCTGTGCGTCGTCCTGTACCTCCCGTTCCTCTGATCCGCGAAGGAGATCACCACCCATGAGTGACACCACCACCCCCGGCGCGATGACCGAGGAGCAGAAGGCCGCCCTCGTCTGCTCGACCCGCCGGCTCGACCTGCGCCGCATCCTCGGCGGCCTGTTCGTGCTCTACGGCGTCATCACGACGATCGTCGGCATCGTGCACTGGAACACCGACCCCGAGAAGACCGGCGGCATCCACATCAACCTGTGGGTCGGCATCTCGCTGCTCGTCGGCGGGCTGCTGTTCTTCCTCTGGGACCGCCTGAACCCGGTCCCCGCCGAGGACATCATCGGCCAGGCCGAAGCCGAGGCGCACCAGCGTGCCGCGGGCGAGGGGCGCGAGCTGGCCTGAGGCCGCTCGGTCGGGCGTCCCCGGCCTGACGCAGAACGACGAAGTCGCTGTCGCACGACAGCGACTTCGTCGTTTCCGGCCTCGGCGGCGGATGCCTTGACCGGGGCTGAGCATGGCAAGTAGCATTGATATGTCGATCGGGTGCTGCTCGGTTGAAAGTGATCCTCGGATGTCCTGCAGCCAGCGCGGGCCCGAGGATTTGCGCTTTCCGGGGGCGTCCGTCAGGAGACCAGGATCGGGCTCGCCGGTCGGTGGTCCCCGGCGAGGCCGGCAACATGAGCCCCGCAGGCGATGTCGGCCAACGCGAGGAGCGGCTTCTCGGACGGGTTGAGGTGCTCGAACCGCAATCCATGCCCGACTCCGCGATCCCGGAGTGCATCGAACATCGCCCGGTCATCCTTGTCACGGGCGGTTCCGCGCGTCTCGAGGACCACGTGTCCGACCTTTCGCAGCTCGAGTTCGTGCACGAGGCGTTCGATGCACCGTCTTCGCCGGCGTTCGGTCCGTGCCACGGCGCCGTCGTACCGGACCACGATGACGGCCACCGCATGCCGCAGGAGATCGAGCCACGAGATGCGCTGGCTCGGTAGTGCCTCGTACCAGTGCAGCTTCCGCATCCGCCGAGGGGTCGCCCGTCGAACCGCCTCGCGGGCTTCGTCCTCGCCGTTGATCCGCATGATCACCGCAGCGAGGACGTACGCAGTGTGGTCCCGTCCTCCACCGGGTTCTGACTCGTCCACGTACGCCCGCATCCAACCGGCATATTGTGTACCGGTTGGTTCCCCCACGAAACGGTTGCGCGCTGGTCCAGGTGGGTCCAGGTTGAGCGTGACGAAAGGAACCGCCATGGACACGATGGTCTTCATCAACCTGCCCGTCACGGACCTCGAGCGCTCGAAGGCGTTCTACGAGGCACTCGGGTACTCGATCAACCCGGCGTTCAGCGACGACACCGCGGCGTGCGTGGTGGTGAGTGACGCCATCTGCGTGATGATCCTGACGACTGCGAAGTTCGCCGAGTTCACCGACAAGACGATCGCCGACGCCGACACGATCGAGGTCATCAACTCCCTCAGCGCACCGTCGAAGGAGGACGTCCACCGCATCGTCGACGCCGCGGTCGCTGCCGGCGGCACCGAGGACCGCCCGGAGATGGACCTCGGCTTCATGTACCAGCGGAGCTTCACCGACCCGGACGGACACCGCTGGGAGTACGTGTGGATGGACGAGCAGGCGACGCAGGACGGCCCGCCCGCCGAGTGAGCCACGCGCTGTCGGCGGCGCCCGCCAGGATGGTCGCATGAGCACCGAGCCCGTCGACGCCCCGCCCGTGCCCGACCTCGTCACCGGCGACGACGGCCTCGCGCGGCCGGTCTGGGCCTCGTCGGACGAGCTCCTGCGCGAGTACTACGACAACGAATGGGGCATGCCCGTCCGCGACGAACGCGGGGTGTTCGAACGGCTCTCGCTCGAGGCGTTCCAGTCCGGGCTGTCCTGGCGCACGATCCTCGCGAAACGACCGGCGTTCCGTGCAGCCTTCGCGGACTTCGACGCCGACACCGTCGCGGCGTTCGGTGAGGACGACGTCGCCCGCTTGATGGCGGATGCCGGGATCGTCCGGAACCGCGCGAAGATCCTCGCGACGATCACCAACGCGAACGCCACGATCGCCCTGCGGCAGGACGGCGGGCTCGCCGACTTCGTGTGGTCGTTCCGGCCGACGACGACGCCCGAGCCCCACTCGTACGCCGAGGTCCCGACGAAGTCCGACGAGTCCCTCGCCCTGTCGAAGGCGCTGCGGAAGCGCGGCTTCGCCTTCGTCGGGCCGACGACGATGTACGCCCTGATGGAAGCGCTCGGCATCGTCGACACCCACCTGATCGGCAGCCACCGGCGCGGGACCTCCGGCGTCTGGAGCTGACAGGCGAGCCAAGCCCAGCCCAGCCCAGGAACACGAGCAGGCACGAGAACGAGAACGCCGGGACTATGGTCACGACATGGCCGACGACATCCGGATCGTGTTCCTGCTGTTCCCGCACCTGACCCAGCTCGACCTGACCGGTCCGGCGCAGGTCCTCAGCCGCGTGCCCGGCGCACGCGTCGAGTACGTCGCGGCCACCCTCGACCCGGTCCCGAGCGACTGCGGCCTGTCACTCGTCCCGACCCAGACGATCGCCCGGGCGGGGGCCGACGGCGCCGCCCGCGCGGACGTGCTCGTCGTGCCCGGCGGTGACGGCGCCTTCGACGCGATGCTCGACCCGGACGTCGTGGCCTTCGTCCGTCGCCAGGCCGAAGGGGCGACGTGGGTCACCTCGGTGTGCACGGGCGCGTTCGTGCTCGGTGCCGCCGGGTTGCTCGCCGGCAAGCGGGCCACGACGCACTGGGCCTCGAAGCCGATGCTCGAGGCCTTCGGCGCGCAGCCGGTGGACACCCGAATCACCCGGGACGGCGCTGTCGTCACCGCCGCCGGGGTGAGCGCGGGCATCGACATGGCGCTGTGGCTCGCGGCCGAGCTCGCCGGACAACCCGCGGCCGAGGCGATCCAGTTGCAGATCGAGTACGACCCGCAACCGCCGTTCGACCACGGATCGGCCGAGCGCGCCGACGCCGTCGTGGTCGCCCGGGCCCGTGCGGCAGCCGAGGAAACACGCGGCGAACGCGTCACCCGCGCCGCCGCAGCCGTCCTGCGCTAGACCAGCGGCTTCCGCATCTGCGCCGACGTCACCTGGTACCCGAGCGCCGCGTAGAGCTCCTGCGCCCCCGCGTTGTAGCCGAACACGTTCAGCCCGATGCTCGTCGCACCGTGTTCCGCGGCGGCACGGTGCCCGAGTTCGAGGGCACGACGCGCATGGCCACGGCGACGGTGTGCCTCATCGATCTCGACGTTGAACACCCACCACTCGGCGCTGCCCGGGGTGAACGGTCCGATCCAGAGGTACCCGACCACGCTGTCGTCCTGGTCGGTGACGTCCCACACGAGGTGCCCGTCAGCGGGCGAGCTGCCCGGGAACCACCGGTCCAGCGACTGCTGCTTGTTCGCCTCGGCCTGCTCGCGGGTCTCGCCCGCCTGCATCCGCGACTCGACGTACTCGGCCATCGTGCGGTCGAGCCAGGCCGGGAGGCGCGTGGCCGGCATGACGACCAGCCGCGTGTCCGTCATCGGTTGCCCTTGGAACCCCGGCTCGGCTTGCCGCGCATCTTGCCGCGTCCGGGCGTGGGCCCCTTGCCGGTGTTGGACTTCTTGCCGGCGCCGGACTTGCCGCTGCCGGGTGACTTCGCCTTGGCCTTGCCGCCGGCGCCGCCGCCAGCGCCGCCGCCGCCCTTGGACCCCGACGCACCCGACCCGCCGGACCCGGTTGATCCGGCCTTGGTGCCACCACGAGCCGGACGCGACCCGTCGGAGTCGTCGCGATCCGTGCCTCCCGGCTGGTCCGGCTGACTCCGCGAACTGTTGGCGGTCCGCCCGCGCACCACGCCGATGAACTCCTCGGTGGTCTCGGTGGCGTCCTCGTCCCGCCAGACCAGCGCGATGCGCGTGCCCTCGGCGTCCATGAGCGGACGACCGACCAGGTCCTTGCGGCTGGCGGCGCGGAACAGTGACTGGGGGAGAACCACGACGCCGACGTTCGCCTCGACCAGGTCGAGCGATCCGTCGATGTCGGCGGGCACCGGGCCGGCGTCGATCACGTGGACCTCGGCGTCGGCGAGGTCCACCTCGGCGAGTTCGGCGAGGGGGGAGTCCTTGGGCATCGCGACGACGGCCGTCTCTGTCCAGAGCGGGATGGCGTTGTGCTGCTCGGACACTGGCATGCGAGCGAAGACCATGTCGGCCTCGCCCGCCAGCGTGTCGTCGACGTCGTCGGCACCGATCGGCCGCAGCCGGAGCTCGATGGAGGGGAAGCGTTCCCGCCAGACACGGGCCCACTTTGCGGGGGAGACCCCCGGCACGAAGGCGATGGTGAGAGCCGCGGTCATGCAGACGAGCATAGGGGCCGTACCCTTGTCCTCATGGCGCAGGAACAGACCATGAAGCCCGAGACGGCTGCGAAGAAGCTCGGCATCTTGCTGACGGCCGCTCCGGAGTCCTTCCAGAGCGCTCCCCTCACGCGGACCGCCTTCGACGAGCTCCGGACCGAACCCCCGACCTGGCTCGAGGACCTCCGACGCGACGGCCCGCACCCGCGACCCGTCGTGGCGCAGAAGCTCGGGATCTCCATCTCCGGCCTGAGCCGTGCGGGGATCGACGACGCACTGACGACGGCGGACATCAAGACGCTGCTCGAGCAGAAGCCCGAGTGGCTCGTCCGTGAGCGTGCGACGCAGGCCGCCGTGCACGCCGAGAACGCCCGCGTGAAGCAGGAGCGCGCCGCCAAGGCCGCTGCCCGCGCCGAGGACTGACCCTACCCCGCACCACTCCGCCGCACCGAGGACGCCCCACGTGCACGAGACCGTCGCCGACGCCATGCTCGTCGTGCCGCAGTTCGCGTCGGTGTGCTGCATCGTCGGTGACCGCTACCGACCGCGCCCGGGCGTGATCGTGCCGGCGGGCGTGATGCTCGTCGCGATGCTCATGCCCGTCGTCGACGCCGGCGCGGTGTGGACCCTGTTCGCCGCGACCCTGCTGCTGCTGCTCGCGCCGCTGCCCGTGATGCGTCGCCGCCGTGCCGACGGTCGCCGTGGCGAGCCGATGGACGTGCACCGCGCGCTCTCCGCCGTCGTGATGGCGGGGATGCTGCTCATGGGACACGCCACCGGGGTCGCGGGTGCCCACGGCGGGCACGGCATCGCGCTGTCCGCGGTGCTCGGCGCCGGCGTGATCGGCTACTGCGCGTTCAGCGGTTGGCTGCTCCGGTACGAGTGGGGCCGCGAGGACCGGCGGGCCGTCCGCAGCGGCGAGGTCTTCGCCATGACGGTCGCCGTGGTCGGCATGACCCTCGCGATGTAGCGGGAGCGGCCGGCCCCGTCAGTCGCGCGCCGCGCTGTCCGTCGAGGCGTCCCCGGCGTGCGACACCCGCTGCTTCGCCGCCTGGATCGTGTCTTTCGGCACCGGCGGCACACCGCGTCGGATCCCGCGCAGCCCGACGACGAACAGGATCGCGGTCACGATCGCGAACACGACGAACGTGATCCCGGTCGCCGCCCACAGCGGCAGCACCAGGGCCAGCAGCGCCACCGCGAAACCGGCCAGCGCCACGAGGGTCGTCAGGGCGAACGCGACGGCGACGCTTGTGAGCACCAGCCCGGTCTTCGCGCCGCTCGCGCGTTCGCCGATCTCGCGACGCGCCGCAGCGACCTCCTCGCGCACAGCGCGCAGCACCGGCTCGAGGGCCTTCTGCACGAGTCCGGCGGTCACCGTGTCGCGGAACGACTGCCGGCCGGATGCGGTGGTGTCGTCGTGGTCGGTGGTGTTCATGGGGTCTCCTGTCCGGGCACGGCGGTCCGCGTCCCCCTGCGGGACGTGGCTGGTCCGATGATCGTCACGCTGACGCGCGTGCGTCCGGTGCGTTCCCAGGTTGCGCGACGGACGGGAGGCCCGCCCCGCGTCGACGACGCTGGACGGGCCTGGCCGGATGGTCGGGCCCAACGGCCCTACCCGGTGACCTCCTCGAGGTCGTCGATCCCGCGGGCGGCCGCCGCGGCACGGCGGGCGCGCATGGACGGGGCGACCAGCGCGGCGAGCACGGCCACGACCGCGACCGCGGTGCACACCCAGAAGCCGATCGTGAAGGCGTCGTCGGTCGGCAGGCCCTGCGGTGTGCTGTGCGAGGTGATGAGTGCCGCGATGACGGCCGTGCCGACGCTCGAGCCGATGGTGCGGACGACGGTGTTGGCGCTGATGGCCTCGCCGGTCTGGTTCGCGGGGACGCTCTCGATGATCGCGTTCGAGCAGGCGGCGAGGGCCATGCCGATGCCGATGCCGGTCAGGACGCCGGAGGCCACCACCTGCCACAGCTCACCGTGGGCGATCGCCGGCAGCACGAACGCCGCGACGATGGCGAACCCGCCGATGAGCATCGGCGGCTTCGGGCCGACCTTGCGCACCAGGATGCCCGCGATGGGCCCGGCGACGACCATCATCACGACGGTCGGCAGCAGGAAGAGGCCTGCCTGGGTGACGTCCTTGCCGAAGCCGTAGCCGGTCCCGGTCGGCAGCTGGAGCAGCGTCGGGACGAGGACGAACGTCCCGAACATCGCGAACCCGAAGACGAGTGCGACGACGTGGGCGGTCCAGACGCCGCGGACCGCGAAGAGGCGGACGTCGATGAGCGGCTCGGCGACCCGGAGCTCGACGAGGACGAACACGACCAGCGCAACGGCGCCGAGGACCAGCAGGCCGACGGTCTTGCCGTCGCCCCAGCCCCAGGTCTCGCCCTCGCTGACGGCGAGCAGGATCGCGACGAGCGACACCGCGAGGACGAAGGTGCCGGCCATGTCGAGGCGGCCGGGCTTGCGGACGGGGGACTCCGGCATGCCGAAGACCGCCCCGAGCAGTGCGATGACGACGAGCACGGCGGGGAGCCAGAACAGCCAGTGCCAGGACAGGTGCTCGACGATGGGCCCGGCGGCGACGATGCCGACACCGGCACCGATGCCGAAGATCGCCGATAGGAGGCCGATCGTGACGCTGACCTTCTCCTTCGGCAGCTCGTCGCGCACGATGCCGATCGACAACGGCATCACGGCGCCGGCGGCACCCTGCAGCGCGCGCCCGACGATCAGGACGCCGAGGTTCGGTGCGAGGGCGGCGAGCACGGCGCCGACGAGCAGGATCGACAGCACGACGATCAGGACCTTGCGCTTGCCGATCATGTCCCCGAGCCGGCCGAGGATCGGCGTGAGCACCGACGCCGAGAGCAGGTAGGCGGTGAGCACCCAGCTCGTTGCGCTGGTGGAGGCGCCGAGGTCCTGCCCGATGGTCGAGAGCGCCGGGGCGACCAGCGACTGCAGGACCGCGAAGGACAGGCCGCCGAGGGACAGGTAGACGATGATCGCCGTGCTGTTCGGCCGGCGTGGGTCCGTGGTGGGGTGCGAGCCGGTCCGTGGGCTCTGCATGGTGTCGGTCATCGTGCTCCGTGTCGTCGTGGTCGTCGATGTAAACAATTGCTGACATGACGAGCGTACGCGGTCGCGAGGCCATGTCAACGCTTGCTTACATCCCTGTGAGGACCGATAGGCTGCGCACCATGAGCAAGGACGCCGCGGCCACCCGACTGCTGCTCGTGCAGGCCGCCCGGCGTCGGTTCGCCTTCGACGGGTACCGGGCGACGACCGTGCGGGACATCGCCGGGGACGCCGGGGTGAACGTCGCCCTGATCAGCCGGTACTTCGGCTCGAAGGAGGGGCTGTTCCGCGCCTGCCTCGATCGCGTCGTGCGCGACCTGAGCGCTGAGGAGTCGCGTGAACAGGGGCTCGAGCGGGCGCTCACGGGCATCGTCACGCACATCGTCCGGGCCCCCACCGACGACGACTCCCTGCAGCTGATGCTCCTGCTCCGGTCCTCCGGCGACGACGGCGCCGATGCCATCCGCCGCGAGACCCTGCGCCGGTACGCCGAACGACTCGCGGGCACGGTCGGCGAGGCGGGGTCCGACGAGATGCTCGTCCGGGCGGAGATCGCGCTCGCGGTGGTCCTCGGGATGTCGATGCTCCGGCAGTCCACCGCGGTGGAGCCCCTGGCGTCCGCCGACGACGCCGTCGTGTCGGCGGCCCTCGAGGACGCGCTCCGCGCCCTGCTCGCGCCCTCGCGGTAGCGTCGAGCCGTGTCCGACCGACCCGCACGTCGCCCCGACCCCGCTCCGCGCCTCGACGAGGTCGACGAGCGCATCCTCTGGACCCTCGCGGCGGACGCCCGGATCCCGAACAACCGGCTCGCGGCCGCCGTCGGCATCGCGCCGTCGACCTGCCTGGCCCGTGTCCGTGCGCTCGAGGACACCGGCGTGATCCGCGGCTACCGAGCCGAGGTCGACGTCGCCCGCCTGGGGTTCTCGATCGAGGCGATGGTGTCCGTGCGGGTGCACGCCGCGGCGCGCCACGAGCTGCGCGACTTCGCCAAGCGCCTGCTGCGGGTGCCCGTCGTGCAGGACGTGTCGTTCCTGGCGGGGGACAAGGACTTCCTCGTGCACATCGCGTGCGAGTCGACCGAACAGCTCCGGGACTTCGTCGCCGACGAGCTCAGCGGCGACCCCTCGGTTGCGACGACCCAGACGAACATCGTGTTCGAACGCCTCGTCGCCGACCGGGCCGCGCAGGGCCGCTCGTTCGACGAGCTACGCCGCTGGCGGGCCTGACGCGAGGAACCCCGCAGGGACCCCGGGTCAGCGCTTCCGGGTCATCGGGACGTGCGGGATCCGGTCCTCCAGGTACTCGTCGCCGGAGCGCACGAACCCGAAGCGGCCGTACCACTGCTCGAGGTGGGCCTGGGCGCCGAGCGCGATGCTCGACGAGCGCGACTCGGCGATCGCGGCTTCCATGAGCTGGCCGGCAAGGCCCTGCCCGCGGGCGTGCATCGCGGTGGCGACCCGGCCGATGCGCTCGGTGCCGTCGGGCTCCCGCAGCAGGCGCAGGGTCGCGTCCACCGAACCGCTGCCTGCCCAGAACTGCACCGTGCCCGGCTCGAGGTCGCGGCCGTCGATGTCGCCGTACGCGCACTCCTGCTCGACGACGAAGACGTCCTGCCGCAGTCGGAGGATCTCGTGCAGCGTGACGATGTCCAGGTTGCGGGTCGGTGCGTTGAAGATCGAGACCACGGACGGCCCTTCCTGAGAATTTCTTCCGAAACAGGGTGTGCTCCGGACCGGATCGGCGTACATTGCCGGTCAACCACTCTACGTGCGCGGCCGAGATCAGGAGGTGAGCGCATGGACCAGGCGTTGCGCGCACCCTGGCGCGCCGCACTCCGGATCGTCCTGCTGGGCGTCGGGACCCTCGCGGCCCTCGTGCTGCTGTCCCTGCTGTTCGGCGCCCGACCGGCCTCCGCCACCACGACCCCGCCCGCTCCGACCGAGCAGCGCGGACTCGTCGGCAGCGTCGGGGGGACTGTGCAGGGCGTGACCGGCGAGGTCGGCAAGGTCGTCGGTGTCGCCGTGGACCCCGTCCGCAAGGCAGTCGCACCGGTGCCGGCGCCGGCGCCGGCGCCAGCTCCCGCCCCGGCGCCTGCGCCCCCACC
>NZ_JAHEWS010000026.1:0-54168 GCF_018598405.1 Curtobacterium flaccumfaciens
CCCGGCGGCTGACCCCCGCCGCTCCGAACCCGCCCTCCGCCGCACCTCCCGTCACGACCGAAGGACCACCACGCATGAGCATGACCCCGGAGCAGGCCACCTGGTTCGCCGACGTCGCAGGCCGCATCGTGACCAACGTCGAGCAGGTGCTCCTCGGGAAGACGTTCGTGATCCGCCTCGCGGTCACGGCGATGCTCAGCGAGGGGCACCTGCTCCTCGAGGACGTCCCCGGCACGGGCAAGACGAGCCTCGCTCGTGCAATGGCGCAGAGCGTGCAGGGCACGACGAACCGCATCCAGTTCACGCCCGACCTCCTCCCTGGCGACATCACCGGCATCAGCGTCTACGACCAGCGCACGCAGGAGTTCGACTTCCACCGCGGCCCGGTCTTCGCGAACATCGTGCTGGCCGACGAGATCAACCGTGCGAGTCCGAAGACCCAGTCCGCGCTGCTCGAGGCCATGGAGGAGTCCGCGATCACGGTCGATGGCGTCAACCACCGTCTGGCCGCCCCGTTCATGGTGATCGCGACGCAGAACCCGATCGAGCAGGCCGGCACGTACCGGCTGCCGGAGGCGCAGCTCGACCGCTTCCTCATGAAGACGTCCATCGGCTACCCCGACCACGCCGCGACCGTGAAGATCCTCGAGACGTCGTCGGCTCCGTCGGCGTCCGTCCCGCTGGCGAGCGTCGTGCCCGCCGCGACGATCACCGAGATGGCCGCGCTGGCACGCACCGTGCACGTCGACGCCGTGATCGCCGACTACGTCGCCCGACTGGTCGACGCCACCCGTTCCGCGAGCGAGGTCCGACTCGGCGTCAGCGTCCGCGGAGCGATGGGCCTGATCCGTGCCGCCCGTGTCCTGGCGGCCCTGAGCGGTCGGCACTACGTCACTCCCGACGACGTGAAGGCCCTGGCGGTCCCGGTCCTCGCACACCGCATGGTGCTCGACGCGGAGGCCGAGTTCGACGGTGTCAGCGCGCCGAGCGTCATCGCGCAGCTCCTGGTGGAGACCCCGCCGCCCGCCGACCGAGTCACGACGTGACGGACCGCCGGCCCGTCTCCACGCGTTCGCGCCGTCCGTCCTCGACGCGGTCGCGTCGTGGCACGACGGCGTACGAGCGCACGGGGACGGTCACCGGCATGACCAACGTCCGCACGCGGATCGTCGGGGACCGCGAGGGCGTCGCAGCCGATGCGGTCATCGGGATCGTCCGGCTCTGGGCAACGGTCTGGAGGCTCGTCCTGCGTCTCTGGGGCGAGGTCTCGTCCGTCGTCACCGGGCTCGGGTGGACGGTCGCCGCGCTCACGCTCGTCGCGTTCGTGGCCGGCTACCGGTTCGGCCTGCGGGAGGTCGTCGTCGTCGGGTTCGCCGGTGCCGTGCTCGCCGTGGTCGCGGCGGTGGCGCTGATCGGACGGTCGCGGCTGGCGATCCGGATGCGGTTGCCGCAGCACCGCGTGGCCGTCGGCGACGAGGCCGGCGTGATCGTGACGGCCGAGAACCCCACGCGTCTGCCCTCGGTGCCGACCACCGTCGAGGTGCCCGTCGGCTCCGGGCTCGTCGACGTCGCCATCCCCGTGATCGGCCCGCACGGCACCTTCGAGCGGCAGGTCCCCGTCCCCACGGTCCGTCGAGGTGTGCTCGACGTCGGACCCGTGACCGGTGTCCGCGCCGACCCGGTGGGACTCGTCCGTCGCGAGGTCGTCTGGACCGCCCGCGAGCAGGTCATCGTGCACCCCCGCACCATCGCGATCCCGTCGACCAGCACGGGTCTGGTGCGCGACCTCGAGGGCCAGGCGACGACGGACCTGTCGCCGGCGGACATCGCCTTCCACGCCATCCGCGAGTACATGCCCGGTGACGACCCGCGCACCATCCACTGGAAGTCGACCGCCAAGTCGGGCGCGCTCATGGTCCGGCAGTTCGAGGACACCCGGCGTTCGCACCTCGTGGTCGCACTCGGCATCGCCCGTTCCGAGTTCGCCGACGACGAGGAGTTCGAGCTCGCGGTGAGTGCAGCGGCGTCGCTGGGCGCCCGCGCGATCCGGGACGGCCGCGAGGTCTCGGTCGTGGTGTCGCAGCGCACGCCGGAGTTCGCGAAGCGTGCGGTGTACGCCGTCCGGACGCTCCCCACCGTCACCCCGACGCGGCTGCTCGACGACTTCGCGTCGGTCGGTCTGGCCGACGCCTGCCTGCCGATCGCCGAGGTGTCCCGGATCGTCGGCAGCGACACCGATGGCATCTCCGTCGCGTTCCTCGTGGTGGGGTCGACCGTCGGACTCGCGGCCCTCCGGCTCGCCGCCACGCGGTTCCCGGTCGGCGTCGAGGTCGTCGCGGTGATCTGCGAGCCCGAGGCCCAGCCCCGGTTCCTGCGGGTCGCCGGCCTCACGGTCATGACCGTCGGCTACCTGGACGACCTCCGGCACGCCCTGCACCGATCGGCGTCGGCAGCGTGAGCGCGGCACCCGTCACCACCCCGGTCCCGGCGGACCGGGCGAGGCGTTCGACCCGCCGATCCGACCGTCGCGACGCACGACGGCTCGTCCCGTTCCGGCTGGCCGGCGGCACCCTGGCGGTGTGGCTGTTGCTGGCCGTCGCGAGCACGTCCTGGTGGCCGGTGTACCGCGACGGCGCGATGATCGCCGCAGCGGCCACCGCGATCGTCGCGGGCACGCTCGTCGCACTGCTCGGCACGGTGCTGCGGCTCCCGATGGCCGTGGTGTCGATCGCGACGGTCGCGGCCTTCACGCTCACCGGGGTCCCGGCCGCGGTGCCCGTGCAGGCGAACGGCCTGCTGCCCACCGGCCGCGGACTCCTCGACCTCTTCGCCGGCGTCGCCCTCGGCTGGAAGCAGCTGGTGACCATCAGTCTGCCGGTGGGGTCGTACGAGGCGCTCCTCGTGCCCTACTTCGTGACGTTGCTCGTCGCCACGGTGACGGCCGTGAGCGTGGCGACCCGCGCCTCCAGGCAGGAACTCGCCAGCATCCCGGCACTGGTGCTCTTCGCGGTCGGCGTGGTCGTCGGACCGAGCCGGCTGGACACGTCGATCGTGACGGCCGTCGTCCTTGTCGGCATCGCGCTCGTCTGGGCGCTGACGGTGCGGCACGCGCGGCGCGCGGTCGCGGTGGCGACCACCATCGGCTCGAGCGTGCCGGTCGCACGGTCCATCGTCCGCCCCGCGCTCGTGGGGACGGGGACCATCGTGGCCGCGGCGGTCGTGGCGACGGGGCTGGGCCTCGTGGCGCCGCCATCGGGGGACCGCACCGTCGCCCGCACCGACGTCGTCAAGCCGTTCGACCCCCGCGACTACGTCAGTCCGCTCAGTGGGTTCCGCGCCTACGAGGGGTCCGACGCGGCCGATGCGACGCAACTCCGGGTGACCGGACTGCCCGAGGACGGCTTCGTCCGCATCGCGACGCTCGACACCTACGACGGCGTGGTCTACCGCGTCGGTGGCGCGGACGGTTCCTCCGGGTCCGGCACCTTCGAACGCGTCCCGACCGCCGTCGACGTGCGTGGCGTCCGCGGCACCACCGTCGACGTCGGGGTGACCGTCGACGGGTACCGTGGTGTGTGGCTGCCGACGGTGGGCGACCTGGAGCGCGTGGAGTTCACGGGACCGGACGCCGACGACGAGCGCGGTGCCTTCTTCTACAACGGGTCGACCAGCACCGGAGCCGTGGTCGGCGGTGTCGGTGCCCGGACGTCCTACGACCTGACTGCCGTGGTGCCCGACCAGCCGACGGAACGACAGCTCGCCGCCGCGCGACCGGGGAGCGCCGCCGTGCCCACCGCGCGCGACGTCCCCGAGGCCGTCCGCGACACCGTGGAGTCGACGACGAAGAGCGAGTCGGCGCCCGGGGCGAAACTGCTCGCGGCGCTGCAGGCGCTCCAGCGGAACGGGTATGTCAGCCACGGCGTCGGTGACGACCGGATGAGCCGTTCCGGTCACGGCGCCGACCGCCTCCAGGAGCTGCTCACCTCGCCCCTGATGATCGGCGACCAGGAGCAGTACGCCGCGGCCGCGGCACTGATGGCGGACGAGATCGGGTTCCCCGCGCGGGTCGTGATGGGCTTCACGGCCGGGGGAGACTCGGGCACTGGCGGCACCGCGCAGCGTGGCGGCACGACGACGTTCCGCGGTTCGGACGTCACCGCCCGGATCGAGGTGGACACCGCCCAGTGGGGATGGGTGATGCTCAACCCCAACCCCGAGGTCCGGGAGATCCCGAACGAACAGCAGCAGACGCCGCAGCCGGTGACCCGACCGGAGACCGTCGTGCCGCCGCCCCCGGTCGACCGGCAGGACCAGGACCAGCAGGCGCCGCCGGAGAGCGACCGCAACACGCCGCCGGTGCAACCGCTGTGGCTGCAGATCCTCCTCGCGGTGCTGCCCTGGGCGCTCGGCACCCTCGGCGTGGTCGCCCTCGTGCTCCTGCCGTTCGTCGTGATCGTCCTGCTGAAGCGGCTGCGGCGTCGGCGACGGCGGAACGCCGCGACACCCCGCGGCCGCATCGTCGGCGCATGGGACGAGTACCGCGACGCCCTGCTGGACCGCGGGCACGACGTGCGTCGCTCCGCCACCCGCCGCGAAACGGTCGTCGGCGCACCCGGGGACGGTGGCGCCGGACTCGCCGCGCTGGCCGACCGGGCGGTCTTCGGGCCGAGCGACGTCGACCGGACCACCTCGGACCGCATGTGGGCGGCGACGGACGACGCGATCGGTTCGCTGCGGACCGGCCGCACCAGACGAGAGCGGTTCCGGACCGCGGTCTCGCTCCGATCGTTGCGCGGATCCGGTGGACGTCCGGCACCCGGTCGTCGACGCGGAACCGGCGGCCAGGGTGCGTCGGGGCACGGCGACTACGATGGCCAGAGGCCGGACGAGCGTCGTGGACGGCCGAGTGAGGACAGAGGCACCACGTGATCAGATGCGAACACTGCGGATCGATGCTCCCGGACGGGGCGATCTTCTGCGGTGAGTGCGGACGCGCGGTCACCGCCGCGGCCAGCCGTCGCCCGGTCGCGCCGACCCCCGTCGAACAGGCACCGCCGCCACCGTTGCAACAGCCGGACGCCCACGGCCGACGGTCCGACCCGGCGTCCGACGCCTGGTTGCCCGAGGCCACCCTCGACCCCGCCACCCGCGCCTGGCTCACCGGTGCCGACCGCAGGGGCACCGAGCCGCCCGCACCCGTTCCGGTGCAGCGCCCCGACGACTTCGCCCCGCGGCAGGCCCCGTCGCACGTGCACGGTGCCGGATCCGGGCTCGAGGACTGGTCGGGAGCCCCGGCCCAGTCGGACCCGGAGCCTGCGCTCGACCCGGACGCGTACCCGGCCGGACCCGTCGACGCCGACGACCCCGAGCACACGCGTCTCGCCCCGGCGACCCCCGCCACCCCTGTGGACGACGTCGAGCTGCCCGTGGCCGACCAGCTTGCCCCCGCTGAGCCCGTCGCGCCGGAACCGGTCGCACCCCGGCCGGTCGCCGAACCCACCGCGCCGGTCTGGGCACCGCCGGCGTCCACCGCGCCGCCCGCTGCACCCGCCGGTCCGTCCTGGTGGGTGGGTCGCGGCACCCCGGCCGCTGCCGACGCTCCGGCCGATCCGGCCGTCCCGCCGATGCCGGACGCTCCTGCAGAGCCAGCCGCCGAGCAGGCGGCCCCCGCTCAGGACGATCGAGACGCCCCCGAGCCGGACCACGACGAGACCGTCGTCGCTGCCTCGGATCCGAGCGCCGCCCAGGCACCCGCCACCGAGCAGCCGGCCGTCGTGTCGCCCCCGCAACCCGGGGACACCGCCGTCGTCGAGCCTCTGGTCGACCGTCGGCCCCCGCGTCCGGCCCCGCTCGTCACGCCCGGCATGCACGAGACGACCATCTGCCACGTCTGCGGCAACCGGCTCGAGCCCGACGACATCTTCTGCGGCGAGTGCGGAGCGGTCCGACCGGCCGTCACCGCGGCGTTCACCGGACCGGTCATGCCGCTGCCGATGACGCGACCCGACTGGGCAGCCGAGGATTCCGACGTCACCGATGCCGACGGTGCTGACGCGCACGACGCGTCGGACGAGTCCGATGCGTCCGCAGAACCGGACGACGAGATCCCGGTGGACGACGAGGTCCCGGTGGACGACGAGGTCCCGGCGGACGACGAGTCGGTCCGCGACGACGAGTCCGTCCACGCCGGAGTCGAGCAGTCCGAGCCGGGCCGACGGCCCCGCGGGGCACATGCGGCCCCGGTGGCCGAGCCGGAGACACGGTCCGATGCTCCCGCCGCGCCGCACGCTCCGATCCCACCGGTGCCCGGTTCCGCGACGGCCCCGTCCTCGGCGCCGTCCGCGACGACCGCGGGCGTGCCCCTCGCCGCGCCGCTGCCCCCGGTCCCCGGGGCGACCGGACCCGCGCTCCCACTGCCGCCCGCTGACCGCTCGGAGCCCGTCGCAGCGGCCGACGCGCTCGACGACCTCGACGAGGACGTCGACGAGACCCGCATCGTCGCGAAGACCCCGACCCGGGCGCCCTTCGTCCTGCACTTCAGCACCGGAGAACGCTTCGGGGTGCACGGCACTGGGCTCCTCGGCCGCCTGCCGCGCCCGCAGCCGGGGGAGCGGTACGACGACCTGCTGACCGTGCACGACCCGGGCAAGTCGGTCTCCAAGACCCACCTCGAGCTCGGCCGTGACGGCGATGACCTGTGGGTCTCCGATCGGTTCTCCGGCAACGGCACCGTGGTGCGGCACATCGACGGCTCCATCCGGCGTTGTGAGCCCGGGCGTCGGTACCGGGTCGAACGTGGCGCCCGCGTCGACATCGGCGAGCAGTTCTTCCTGGTGCAGTAGGCGACTTCTCCACAGATCTCGTTCGGCGCCGGTGCTGATCGGCCCGGCCTGGTGCGATGGGGTGGTGTCCCCGTTCACCGCCCGCTGCCTGGTCGTCGCTGCCGCGATCGTGCTCGTCGTGGCCGGGCTCCTGGCCCCGGTCAGCGGGCTGGGACACGGTGTCCTGCTCGCTGGCGGCGCCTGCTGCGCCCTGGTCGACGTCGTGCTCCATCGCTCGGCGTCACCTCGGTCCGGCACCGGCACCGGCACCGGCCCCGTCGTGATCGTCGCACCACCGCCACCAGGCCAGTACGACGCGACGGCCCGACCCGACGCGACGGCCCGACCCGATGGACCGGACCACCCCGAAGGACCGGACCACCCCGGCGCGCCGGAGCGCCTCGTCGGGGCCGGCGACGACGACGGAGCCGCCGTGCTCGTCCTCGGGTACGGGTGTGGGCCCGATGCCAGCGTGTTCGAGGTCGACCCGGTGTCCCACGTCGTGGTCCTCGGTACCGGGGTGCTCGCCGACGCCGTGTTCGGGGGACTCGCCGAACAGCTCCGAGCCGCAGCCGCCCGTGACGACGACGAGCTGCGGTGGGCCGTCTCGCCGGGGTTCGTCGCCGCGACGATCGGCATGGTGCCTCCGGACTGCGACACCGGAGACGTCGGCGACACGCTGATCTGCGGGGCCACCGGGGCCGCCGGGGCCGCTGCCGACGGTGGCCCGACGATGCGGACCCTGCCGCCGGGCACCTCCGTCGTCGCCCGGCTCACCGCGGACGGCCGACCGCACGGCACCGTGGTGCTCGTCGCCGGGCTCGGATCGATGCCCCGCAACTGGGACGTCGCGGTCGAGGTCACGCGCTACGGCTGCTCCGTCCGACGCCCCGACCAGGCACGGGCCGTCCGGGTGACACCGGTGCTCCCGCTCCTCACCGGATGAGGGTCAGCACCGACCGGTCAGCGCAGCCCGGCCCCGACGCGGACCGACCCGACGGGCACGCCGCCGCCGAGCACCGGCTCCCCGGTCGCGGCGAGCACCTCGGCGACCCCGTCAGCCGCGACGAGCCCGTTCCGCTCGAGCAGCGCGAGGGCCGCCAGGGTGCCGGCACGCTGCGAACCGTCGAGCACCTTCACCGCCACCGCGGCACCGCCGGGCAGGCCCATCACCATCACTCCCTCGGCACCGAGCTTGGCGAGGACCTGCAGCCGCTCGATCGTCACCGTGTTCGCACGCCCCACGCCGTCGATCGCCCACGGGTGCGCGAGGACGGCGTCGGTCAGCGCGGCGGAGTCGCCGTCGGCCCGGGCCACGACACCGGCGAACCCACGTGCCAGACCGGTCAGGGTCAGCGGGAACACGGGAGCGCCGCAGCCGTCGGTACCGACCAGGTCGACGGTCTCGTGCGTGTACTCCTCGACCACGGAGCGCACCCGCCGCTGCAACGGGTGCTCGATGTCGAGGTAGGTCGCCGCGTCCCACCCGTTCACCCGGCAGGCCGCGAGCATGCCGGCGTGCTTCCCGGAGCAGTTCATCGCCAGACGGCGGGGACCGTCCATCGTTCGGGCGGTGCCGCGGTCGAAGGGCATGTCGGGCGGGCAGCCGAGGTCGGCCTCGACGTGGTCGAACGACTCGAGCATGTGCAGGGCGAGGGCCTGGTGCGCCGCGGTGCCGGCGTGGCTCGCGGTGGTGAGGACGAGCTCCTCATCGGAGAACAGCGCACCGGCGCCTCGGACCGCCAGCGCCTGGAACGGCTTCATGGTCGAGCGCGGGTAGATGCTCGCGGCGACGTCGCCCACGGCGTCGATGACGGTGCCGGCCGCGTCGACGACGACACCTGCCCCGATGTGTCGGCTCTCGTCGAACCCTGAGCGTTCGAGCACCGCCAGCTCGACGGAACCGTCGGCGGTGAGAGGATGGCGATCAGTGCGGACTTCGGGGCTCACCGTCATGCCGCCATGCTAGCCAAGGCGGACACCCGCCACGGCCGGACCGACGCCGACGAGAAGGGCCGAACCGTGAACGACCACTCCTACGAGGTCTCCGTCAGCTGGACCGGCGACCGCGGGACCGGCACGTCCGGGTACCGCGACTACGGCCGCGAGCACGTGGTCTCGGCGACCGGCAAGCCCGACGTCCCCGGCTCCGCCGACCCGACGTTCCGCGGGGACCGCGACCGGTGGAACCCCGAGGAGATGGTGGTCGCGGCACTGGCGCAGTGCCACATGCTCAGCTACCTGCACGTGGCGGTCACACAGGGCTTCACGGTCGTCGACTACCGGGACACCGCGACCGCGTCCCTCCGCCTGAACCGTGACGGCTCGGGCGAGCTCACCGCGGCGACCCTGCACCCGGTGGTCACGATCCTCGAGGCCGACCGGGTCGCGGACGCCGAAGCCGCACACGTCACCGCCAACGAGCTCTGCTTCATCGCACGGTCCGTGGCGTTCCCGGTGCACCACGAGCCGCAGCTGGTCGTCCGACCTGCGTCATTGGCAGGAGACTCTTCGACAGGTGGGGCAGACTAGGTCCTCGTGAAGCGTCTGCGCCTGCTCCCGATCGCCATCGTCCCCGCCGTCGTGCTGGGACTCGCCGCCTGCTCCGGTTCCGGTTCGAACGGATCCTCCGCCTCGCCGACCCCGTCGGCCAGCGCCACGGCCTCGGCGATCACCTCCTGCCCCGACCCGGGCAAGTCGTCCGACGCCATCAAGGCGACCGGGTCGTTCGGCGGTCCGAAGGCGCCCGCGGTGAAGTTCACGTCCGGACTCTCCGCCAAGACCCCCCAGGCCACCCGGCTCGTGAAGGGCAAGGGCGCGGCACTCGCTGACGGCGACTACGCGCAGGTGTCCTACAGCGTGTACGAGGCGTCCGACGCCAAGAAGCTCGGCACCGTCGGCTTCGACGAGGGCAACCCGCAGGTGCTGTCCGTCGGCGGATCGGGCTTCGGCGCGCTCCTCGCCTGCTCGAAGGTCGGCGACCGGGTCGCCGCGGTCGGCCAGTCCTCCGCGCTCGGCTTCAACACCGGCGGCGAGATCGTCGTCGTCGCCGACGTCGTCGCGCAGACGCCGACCAAGGCGAACGGCACCCCGCAGGACCAGGACCCGGGTCTGCCCACGGTCACGCTCAAGGCATCGGGTGAGCCGGAGATCACGGTCCCCAAGGGTGTGAAGGCCCCCACCAAGACCACGGTCGAGGTCCTCAAGCAGGGCGACGGGGCCGACATCGCCGACGGCGACACCGCGCTCGTGCAGTACAAGGGCGTCGTCTACGACACCGGCAAGGAGTTCGACTCCTCGTGGTCGAAGGGCGTCCCCACCACCTTCACGGTGTCGGAGAGCGCGCTCATCAAGGGCTTCGTCACCGGGCTCGTCGGCCAGAAGGTCGGCTCACAGGTCCTCATCGTCGCCACCCCGGAGGACGCCTACGGCGCCAACCCGCAGGAGGGCTCGGGCATCCCGAAGAACGCGACGCTCGTCTTCGTGGTCGACATCCTCGCCAAGGGCTGACCATGACGGACCGCCGCGTCGGCAGCACCGGTCCGGACCGCAGACGGATCGTCGTCCTCGGCAGCACCGGGTCGATCGGCACCCAGGCGCTCGACGTCGTGGCCCGCAACCCCGACCGCTTCGAGGTCGTCGGCCTCACCGCCGGCAGCAACCGCGACCTCGTCGCCGAGCAGGCCGCCCGGTTCGGCGTCCGTGACACCGCGTTCGGCGCCGCCGACTCCGAGCGACTGGTCCGGGGCGTCGAGGCTGACGTCGTCCTGAACGGCATCACGGGTTCGGTGGGCCTCGGCCCGACGCTGGCAGCGCTCGAGAGCGGCGCGACCCTCGCCCTCGCGAACAAGGAGAGCCTGATCGTCGGCGGCTCCCTCGTGCAGCAGGCCGCGGCGCCCGGGCAGATCGTGCCCGTCGACAGCGAGCACTCCGCGATCGCGCAGGCGCTGCGCTCCGGCGCAGACGCCGAGGTGCAGCGGCTCGTCCTGACGGCGAGCGGCGGCCCGTTCCGTGGGCGCAGCCGCGAGCAGCTCCGCGACGTCACCCCCGCCCAAGCACTGGCGCACCCCACCTGGGACATGGGGCTCGTCGTCACGACCAACTCCGCGACCCTGGTCAACAAGGGCCTCGAGGTCATCGAGGCACACCTGCTCTTCGACGTCCCCTACGACCGCATCGACGTCACCGTGCACGCGCAGTCGATCGTGCACTCGATGGTGGAGTTCGTCGACGGCTCCACCATCGCCCAGGCGTCGCCCCCGGACATGCGCCTGCCGATCGCCCTCGGCCTGGCCTGGCCGGACCGGGTGCCCGGGGTCGGCGTCCCGCTCGACTGGACGACCGCGAGCACCTGGACGTTCGAGCCCCTCGACCAGGACGCCTTCGGTGCCGTCGCCCTCGCCAAGCGGGTGGGCGAGCTCGGCGGGACGTACCCGGCCGTCTTCAACGCCGCGAACGAGCAGGCCGTCACCGCGTTCCACGCCGGCGCGATCGGCTTCCTCGACATCGTCGACACCGTCGCGCGCGTCGTCGAGGAGCACACGGCGGGGGAGTCGTCACTCGACGGCGTGCTCGCCGCGGAGCAGTGGGCCCGCACCGCTGCGGACCGCGCGCTGACCCGCTGACGCGAGTCGCGCCTCCCGTCCGACGCGGAGGCGGCAGACCGCGGACGTGACGCACAGGCCTGGAGGCCCCGATCACCTCTCAGACGGCGCTCGGCTCCGTCATGGAATCAGTCCCGTACTCTTTCCCGGTGACCGTCGAATCCGTCCTGCTCTTCGTCCTCGGCGTGGTCGTCTTCATCATCGGCCTGCTGGTCTCGATCGGACTCCACGAGCTGGGGCACCTGTCCTTCGCGAAGCTCTTCAACGTCAAGGTGACGCAGTACTCGCTGGGCTTCGGCAAGGCGATCTGGTCGTTCAAGCGGGGCGAGACCGAGTACGGGATCCGCCCGATCCTGCTCGGCGGCTACATCTCGATGGTCGGCATGCTGAAGCCGCGCGCCTCGGGCCGGGCGAACGCCATCACGAACACCGGCATGTACGGCGCGTTCGTGCAGGACGCCCGCCAGGCCAGCGCGGAGCAGATCGCGGACTCCGGCGGGGACGACTCGCGAGCCTTCTACCGGCTGACGCCGTGGAAGCGCATCATCGTGATGGTCGCCGGTCCGGCCATGAACCTGGTGATCGGCATCGTGCTGTTCGGCGTGCTGCTGTGCGGGTTCGGGTCCCCGACCACGACCTTCACCTCGAGTGTCGCGTGCGTGCTGCCGGACAGCCAGACGACCGAGTGCTCGCCGGGCGACGCGGTGTCCCCGGCGAAGCAGGCGGGGATCGCGTCCGGTGACGTCGTGCTCTCGGTGAACGGCGAGCAGGACCCCACCATCGCGCGGGTCTCCGAGGTCTTCCAGGAGTCCGCCGGCGAGCAGGTCACCGTGGTGGTCGAGCGCGACGGGGCGGAGAAGACGCTCGAGATCACCCCGACGACCGCCACCCGCGACGTCTACGACGCCGAGGGCAAGGTCGTGAAGAACGACGACGGCACCACGAAGACCCAGCGCGTCGGCGTGGTCGGGGTCAGCATCGGACAGTCGCTGGTGCGGCAGTCCCCGGCCGAGGTGCTGCCCGCGACCGGCGCCCAGATCGCGGCGTCGGCGCACCTGATCATCGACCTGCCGCAGCGCCTGGTCGCCGTGTGGAACGCCGCGTTCGGTGCCCAGGAGCGGTCGCAGGACAGCCCCGTGTCGGTGGTGGGCGTTGGTCGCGCGATCGGCGAGGTCTCGTCGATGAGCGGTGTCCCCGTCGTGGACAAGGCGTACACGATCCTCGGGCTGCTGGCCTCGCTCAACATCGGCCTGTTCGTGCTGAACATGGTGCCGCTGCTGCCGCTCGACGGCGGACACATCGCTGGTGCGCTCTGGGAAGCGATCAAGCGACGGTCGTTCAAACTCGTCGGCAAGGCGGACCCGGGGCCCATCGACCTGGCGAAGACCATGCCGCTGACGATGGTCGTCGTGGTGCTGCTGGCGGGGATGAGCGCGCTGCTGATCTACGCCGACATCGTGCGGCCGGTGAACCTGTTCGGGTAGTCGGTCCGGCGCTACGCTCAACGGATGACCACAGCCGCCCCGAACCCTCCCGAGGTTCGCACCGTCGAGCGCCAGGGCCTCGACGTCATCGCCGAGTCCGATCGGAAGGGCACCCCACGGGGACTGTTCTGGCCGTGGTTCGCGGCGAACATCTCCGTCCTCGGTCTCGCCTACGGGTCGTTCGTCCTCGACTTCGGGATCTCGCTGGCCCAGGCGACGATCGTCTCGGTCATCGGGGTGGCCTTCTCGTTCCTGCTCTGCGGCATCGTCGCGATCGCCGGCAAGCGGGGGTCGGCGCCGACGATGGTGCTGAGCCGCGCGGCCTTCGGGGTCCGTGGGAACCGACTGCCCTCCTTCCTCAGCTGGGTGCTGACCGTCGGGTGGGAGACCTCGCTCGCCGCGGCGGCCGTGCTCGCCACCTCGACGGTGTTCACCGAACTCGGGTGGGACGGCGGCGTGCTGACGAAGCTCGTCGCCCTCGTCGTGGTCGCGGCCCTCATCGTCGGCGCCGGGATCGCCGGGTTCGACGTCATCATGCGTCTGCAGGCCGTCATCACCGTCGTCACGGCCGTACTGACCGTCGTCTACATCGTGCTCGCTGCGCCGACGATCGACTTCGCGACGCTGGGCGCTCTGCCGTCGGGCAGCGCCCAGAGCGTGACCGGGGCCCTCGTCCTGGTGATGACCGGCTTCGGACTCGGCTGGGTGAACGCCGCGGCCGATTACTCCCGGTACCTGCCCCGTTCGGCCTCGACCCGTGGGGTCGTCGGGTGGACCACGTTCAGCGGCGCCCTCGCGCCGGCGATCCTCGTGGTGATCGGTGTCATGCTCGCCGGGTCGTCGCCGGACCTGCAGGCAGCGATCGCGAACGACCCGATCGGCGCCCTGACGACGATCCTGCCGGTGTGGTTCCTCATCCCGTTCGCGATCGTCGCGATCCTCGGGCTCGTCGGCGGCGCGGTGCTCGACATCTACTCGTCCGGACTGGCGCTCCTGAGCGTCGGCGTGAAGATCCCGCGTCCGGTCGCCGCCGGGGTCGACGGCCTGTTCATGGTCGCCGGCGCCGTGTACATCGCGTTCTTCGCCTCGAGTTTCGTCGCGCCGTTCCAGGCCTTCCTCATCACCCTCGGCGTGCCGATCGCCGCCTGGGCCGGCATCTTCGTCGCTGACGTCGTCCTGCGACGCCGCGCCTACGCGGAGGCCGAACTCGACGACCGTCACGGACGCTACGGCGACGTCCGGTGGCTGCCGATCGCGCTCGTCGTGCTCGGCACCGCGCTCGGCTGGGGTCTGGTCACGAACACCCTCGGCGTGCCGTCCTGGCTCAACTGGCAGGGCTACCTGCTCGGCCCGTTCGGCCTCGGCGGACGCGAGGGGCCCTGGGCGTACGCGAACCTCGGCCTCCTCGTCGCCCTGGTCGTCGGGTTCCTCGGCACGCTGCTGTTCGCGCGCGGGTCGATCCGTCGGCAGGAAGCGATCGGCACCCCGGACGACCTGCGATGAGCGCGGCGGTCCCCGACGACGCCTGGCTCGTCGTCATCGACATGCAGCAGGTCTTCACCGGCGAGAACCCGTGGTCGACACCGCGGTACGACCACGCCGGTGCCGGCATCGAACGGCTGCTGCCGCGCTTCACAGGCCGCACGGTCTTCACCCGCTTCGTCGCTCCGACGCAGCCCGAGGGTGCCTGGGTGCCGTACTACCGCGACTGGTCCTTCGCACTGGTCCCCGACACCGACCCGCTGTACGCGCTCACCGAGCCGTTCGCGTCCGCAGCCGCGGACCGGAACGACCCCGTCGTGACGGAACCGACCTTCGGCAAGTGGGGGACGAGCCTCCAGGCCGTCGTCGGCGACCACCCGCACCTGGTGTTGACGGGCGTGTCGACCGACTGCTGCGTGCTGTCGACCGCGCTGGCGGCGGCGGACGCCGGTGCCACGGTGACCGTCGTCGCGGACGCCTGCGCCGGCGGGACCGACGAGGACCACGAGCGCGCCCTCGCGGTGATGCGGCTCTACGCCCCGCTCATCACGGTCGTCGACTCCGTCCAGGACCTCTGAACGAACCCACGGGGACCGGACCCGGCGCGCTCGGACCGAGCGCGTAGAGTGCTCACGTGCCCGCAGTCAACCTCGGTATGCCCAAGTCCCCCGAAACCCTCGCTCCGCGTCGCAAGTCGCGGCAGATCCGGGTCGGCAAGGTGCTCGTGGGCGGCGACGCCCCGGTGTCCGTGCAGTCGATGACCACGACGCAGACCACGAACATCAACGCGACGCTGCAGCAGATCGCCGAGCTGACGGCCTCCGGCTGCGACATCGTCCGGGTCGCCGTGCCCACGCAGGACGACGCCGACGCGCTGGCGATCATCGCGAAGAAGTCGCAGATCCCGGTGATCGCCGACATCCACTTCCAGCCGAAGTACGTCTTCCAGGCGATCGACGCCGGCTGCGCAGCCGTGCGGGTGAACCCGGGCAACATCCGCAAGTTCGACGACCAGGTCGGCGCGATCGCCAAGGCAGCCAAGGACGCCGGCGTCTCGCTCCGCATCGGTGTGAACGCCGGGTCGCTCGAGCCGAGCCTGCTGCAGAAGTACGGCAAGGCCACCCCCGAAGCACTCGTCGAGTCCGCCGTGTGGGAAGCCTCCCTGTTCGAGGAGCACGACTTCCACGACTTCAAGATCTCGGTCAAGCACAACGACCCGATCGTCATGGTCAAGGCCTACCGTCAGCTCGCGGCCGCCGGTGACTGGCCCCTGCACCTCGGCGTGACCGAGGCCGGCCCGGAGTTCCAGGGCACCATCAAGAGCGCCACCGCGTTCGGCATCCTGCTGGCCGAGGGCATCGGCGACACCATCCGCGTGTCGCTCTCCGCCCCGCCCGCGCAAGAGGTCAAGGTCGGCCTGCAGATCCTGCAGTCGCTCAACCTGCGCGAGCGCAAGCTCGAGATCGTCTCCTGCCCGAGCTGCGGTCGCGCGCAGGTCGACGTCTACCAGCTCGCGAACGACGTCACCAAGGGGCTCGAGGGCATGACCGTCCCGCTCCGCGTCGCCGTCATGGGCTGCGTCGTGAACGGCCCGGGAGAGGCGCGCGAGGCCGACCTCGGCGTCGCCTCGGGCAACGGCAAGGGGCAGATCTTCGTCAAGGGCCAGGTCGTCAAGACCGTGCCGGAGGCCGAGATCGTCCAGACCCTCATCAACGAGGCGAACCGCATCGCCGACGAGATGGGTCCGGCGGCGGCCACCGGCACGCCCCAGGTGATCATGGCGCCGTAGGCGCGACCACCCTCCGGTCCGTCGTCGTGTCGCGCTGGCGCTGGCGCCGGCGCCGGCGCCGGTCGGCACGGTGCGTGCTTCGTGCTTCCGTGCCGGGCTGGTTGCTGGGGGCGACCCTGCCGGCTCGCACGAGGCGATCGGTGGCGCACCGGCCGAGGAACCCCGCACCGTGCGGCTCTACTCCGCGACGCTCGCGACGCCCGCGACGCACCGCGGACCGGCCCGGAGGCCCGCTGCGGCTGCTCGACGCGCGTCCCCTCCGCACGGTGCGGACTTCGCGAGCGGCCGCCGGGTTGATCGCCCGGTGCGAGCCTGCAGGCGCGCACCCAGCGGCTGCCGCCGCACGAGCCAGCGAACCGCGCACCGTGCCGAACCTCGCACCGCGCCAAACCTCGCACCGTGCCGAACCTCGCTCCGCACGCCCAGCGGCGGGGACACCGCGGGGAACCCGCGTCGCCTGTCCGCCGCCACTAGGCTTGCCCCGTGGTCACACGGCTTTCGCATCTGTTCCTCCGTACGCTCCGCGACGACCCCTCCGACGCCGAGGTGACGAGTCACCGGCTGCTCGTCCGCGCTGGGTACGTCCGTCGCCAGTCCCCGGGGATCTTCGCCTGGCTGCCGCTCGGCCTCCGGGTCCGCGCCAAGATCGAGGCGATCATCCGCGACGAGATGGTCGCCGCCGGTGCGCAGGAGGTCCTGCTGCCCGCGCTGCTGCCGCGCGAGCCCTACGAGGCGACGAACCGCTGGACCGAGTACGGCGACGGCATGTTCCGCCTGCAGGACCGCAAGGGCTCCGACTACCTGCTCGCGCCCACGCACGAGGAGATGTTCGCGCTCCTGGTGAAGGACCTGTACTCGTCCTACAAGGACCTGCCGGTCACGCTGTTCCAGATCCAGGACAAGTACCGCGACGAAGCCCGCCCCCGCGCCGGACTCCTGCGCGGCCGCGAGTTCACGATGAAGGACGCGTACTCGTTCGACCTCACCGACGAGGGCCTCGAGCGCAGCTACCAGGTCATGCGCGACGCGTACGAGAAGATCTTCGCCCGCCTCGGCCTCGACTACGTGATCGTGAAGGCGGACGCCGGCGCGATGGGCGGCTCCAAGTCCGAGGAGTTCCTGCACCCCATCGGCGTCGGCGAGGACACCTTCGTCCGCAGTGCCGGCGGCTACGCGGCCAACGTCGAGGCGTACGTCACCCCCGTCCCCGAGTCGCTGCCGATCGACGGCCAGCCCGAGCCCGTGCTGCTGCCGGCGGCGGACACCCCGACGATCGACACCCTCGTCACCCACGCGAACGAGGTCGCACCGCGAGACGGCGCCCCGTGGACCGCGGCGGACACGCTGAAGAACGTCGTCCTCGCGCTCACCCACCTCGACGGCACGCGCGAGGTCGTGGTCGTCGGGCTGCCGGGTGACCGTGACGTGGACCTGAAGCGCGCCGAGGTGGCCTTCGCCCCGGCCGAGGTCGAGGCCGCCGGCGACGACGACTTCAAGAAGCACAAGGGACTGGTGAAGGGCTACATCGGCCCGCAGGTCCTCGGTGCCGAGAGCGCCACGGGCATCCGCTACTTCGTCGACCCGCGCGTGGTCGACGGCACGAGCTGGATCACCGGTGCCAACGAGCGCGGGGTGCACGTGTCCGGCCTCGTCGCCGGTCGTGACTTCGTGGCCGACGGTGTCGCCGAGGTCTCCGACGTCCGTGCCGGTGACCCGTCGCCCGACGGTTCCGGTCCCCTCGAGACCGCGCGCGGCATGGAGATCGGGCACGTCTTCCAGCTCGGCCGCAAGTACGCCGAGGCGCTGGGACTCAAGGTGCAGGACGAGAACGGCAAGCTCGCGACGGTCACGATGGGCTCGTACGGCATCGGCGTGACCCGCATCCTCGCGATCCTGGCCGAGTCCCACAACGACGAGAAGGGCCTGGCCTGGCCGAAGAACGTCGCCCCGTTCGACGTGCACATCGTCGCCACCGGCCGTGACCAGGTCGCCTACGAGCTGGCGGCCTCCATCGTCGCCGAGCTCGAGGGCGAGCGGTTCGACGTGCTCTACGACGACCGCCCGAAGGTGTCTCCCGGCGTGAAGCTCCGTGACGCCGAGCTGCTCGGCATGCCGATCGTCGTCGTCGCCGGCCGCGGCGCCGCCGACGGCGTCGTCGAGCTGTGGGACCGCGCGACCGGCGACCGCCGCGACGTGCCGGTGGCCGACCTGCTCGACGCGGTCCGCGCGATCTAGACGCGACCCCTGACGGACGGGCGCGCCCCGCTCAGCGGTGACGCGCCAGCGTCACGCGGGGCGCGCCGACCGAGCCTGCGAGGGAGGGGTGCGACGCCGCCACGGGCCTCCCGTGCGTCTCCTGGTTCTGGGGTACGCTTGTGGCCGACTTCTGCGCAGTTCCACCCCGCAGGAGCGACTCATCTGAATACGGAGGCACCTCGGTGAAGATCGATCTCGCAGTCCTGCGACTCATGGAGCGCGAGCGGGAGATCCCGTTCGACGAACTCGTCCAGATCATCGAATCTGCCATCCTGACCGCGTACCAGAAGCACGCCGACGAGAACGGCGAGCCGGCCCACGCGGAGTCCCGTGTCGAACTCGACCGCAAGTCGGGCGAGGTCAGCGTCTACGTCCCGGAGCTCGACGACGAGGGCACCGTCATCGGTGAAGCCGTCGACCAGCCGAGCGACTTCGGGCGCATCGCGGCCTTCGCGGCGAAGCAGGTCATCAACCAGCGCCTGCGCGACATCGGTGACGACAAGATCCTCGGTGAGTTCCGCGGCAAGGAAGGCGACATCGTCGCGGGCGTGGTCCAGCAGGGCCCGAACCCGAAGATGGTGCACGTCGACCTCGGCACGATCGAGGCGATCCTGCCGCCCGAGGAGCAGGTGCCGGGGGAGTCCTACACGCACGGCTCCCGCATCCGCGTGTACGTGACGAGCGTCGCCCGCGGCAACAAGGGCCCGCAGATCACGGTGTCGCGCACGCACCCCGGCCTGGTCCGGAAGCTCTTCGCGCTCGAGGTGCCGGAGATCGCGTCCGGCGTCGTCGAGATCACCTCGCTCGCCCGCGAAGCCGGGCACCGCACGAAGATCGCGGTCAAGGCGAACGAGCCGGGCGTCAACGCGAAGGGTGCCTGCATCGGCGAGCTCGGCGCGCGCGTCCGGTCCGTCACGAACGAGCTCGGCGCGGAGAAGATCGACATCGTCGACTACTCGTCCGACCTGGCGTCGTTCGTCGCGAGCGCTCTGTCGCCGGCGAAGGTGACGAGCGCGTTCGTGCTCGACGCCTCGACGAAGGCCGTCCGCGCACTCGTGCCGGACTACCAGCTGTCGCTCGCCATCGGCAAGGAGGGGCAGAACGCCCGCCTCGCCGCGAAGCTCACCGGTGCCCGCATCGACATCCAGCCGGACTCCATCCTGGACGGCGAGGACTAAGACGATTTCGCCTCCGGCGTGCCCCTCGAGGGCGCGCCGGATCGCGCACGTCCGAGGCAAGGAGTAGAGTGGTTCCCGTCAGAACGTGCATCGGCAGTCGTCGTCGCGCTTCCCGATCCTCCCTTCTCCGAATAGTCGCCCTGAGCGACGGTCGTGTCGTGGCGGATCCGAAGGCAGTCATGCCGGGCCGGGGAGCATGGCTCACACCGACCGTCGATGCCTACGATCTGGCCGTCAAGCGCAGGGCTTTCCGCCGTGCGCTCCGGTTGGATCGCGATCCCGACACGTCCGCGGTGCTCGACCACATCGTCGGTCTCCCACAGGAGCCGACCGAGCGCCCGGACATGACAGAACAGGCTGAACGGCTTATGGACAACTGATGAGCGGCTCGAAATGAGACCCGTCATCCATTGAGTCCTGCCCCTTCACGGGGTGGGACCCGTGAAGGAGAACAGTGGCTAAACCACGCGTACACGAGATCGCAAGCGAACTCGGCGTCGACAGCAAGACCGCACTCGAGAAGCTCAAGGAGCTCGGCGAGTTCGTCCGGGGTGCCAGCTCGAGCATCGAGCCCCCCGTGGCACGGAAGCTCCGTGCCGCACTCCAGGCAGACGGCGCCCCCGCGGCGAAGCCCGCCGCCTCGGCGTCCGCGCTGAGCGCACCCGCCAAGGCCAGCGCGCCGAAGTCGAGTGCACCCAAGCCCGGCGGCCCCCGTCCGGGTCCGGCTCGTCCGGCACCCGCTCCGGAGCCCGAGGCCCCGGCGGAGCCCGCCGCCGACGTGCCAGCACCGGCCGCACCGAAGTCCGTCGCCCAGCGACAGGCCGAGGCCGAGGCTGCGCAGAAGGCCCGTGCCGAGAAGCAGGCCGCTGAGAAGCAGGCTGCCGAGCAGGCAGGCGGCTCGACCGACGCAGCACCGAAGTCCGACGCGGTGAAGCCGGGCACCAGCCCGAAGGCCCCTGCGGCCGCCGGTCCCAAGCCGGGCGGCCCCAAGCCCGGTGCACGTCCGGGCAACAACCCGTACTCGTCGAACCAGGGCATGGGCTCGCGCCCGCCGCGCCCCGGCAACAACCCGTACTCGTCCAACCAGGGCATGGGCCAGCGCCCGGCCGCCGGCGCAGCCGGTGGCGGTGGCATCCCGCGTCCGCAGCCCCCGCGTCCGGGCACGCCCCGTCCGGGTGCTCCGCGTCCGGGTGGCCCCGGTCAGGGCAACCGTCCCAACGGCTTCGGGCAGCGCCCGGGCCAGGGTGGCGGCCGTGGCGGCCCCGGTGCCCGTCCGGGTGCCGGTGGCGGTGCCGGTGGCGGCTTCCCGCGTCCGGCCTTCAGCGGCCCGCGTCCCGCCGGTGGCGGTGGCCGTGGTCGTGGCCCCGGCGGTGGTACCGCTGGTGCGTTCGGTCGCGGTGGCGGCAAGAGCCGTGCCCGCAAGTCGAAGCGGACGAAGCGCGCCGAGTACGAGATGCGTCAGGCGCCGTCGCTCGGCGGTGTGCAGGTCCCTCGTGGCGACGGCAACACGGTCATCCGACTCCGTCGCGGTGCGAGCATCTCGGACTTCGCGGACAAGATCGACGCCATGCCGGGCAACCTCGTGACGGTGCTGTTCCACCTCGGTGAGATGGCGACCGCGACCGAGTCGCTGGACGAGGCCACGTTCGAGGTCCTCGGTGACGAGCTGGGCTACAAGATCCAGGTCGTCTCGCCCGAGGACGAGGACAAGGAGCTCCTCGAGGGCTTCGACATCGACATCGACGCCGAGTACGCCGACGAGGACGACTCCGTCCTGCAGCAGCGTCCCCCGGTCGTCACCGTCATGGGCCACGTCGACCACGGTAAGACCCGACTGCTCGACGCGATCCGCAACTCCAAGGTCGTCGAGGGTGAAGCCGGTGGCATCACCCAGCACATCGGTGCCTACCAGATCGTCGCGCAGCACGAGGGCATCGACCGCCCGATCACCTTCATCGACACCCCGGGTCACGAAGCCTTCACGGCCATGCGTGCCCGCGGTGCCCAGGTGACGGACATCGCGATCCTCGTGGTCGCGGCGGACGACGGCATCATGCCCCAGACCATCGAGGCGTTGAACCACGCGCAGTCGGCCGGTGTGCCGATCGTCGTCGCGGTCAACAAGATCGACAAGGAAGGCGCGAACCCCGCCAAGGTCCGCCAGCAGCTCACCGAGTACAACCTGGTGGCTGAGGAGTACGGCGGCGACGTCATGTTCGTCGACGTGTCGGCGCGGCAGAACATCGGCATCCAGGAGCTCCTGGACGCCGTGCTGCTCACCGCGGACGCCGGTCTCGACCTGCGTGCCAACCCCGACAAGGACGCACGTGGTGTGGCGATCGAAGCCCGGCTCGACAAGGGTCGCGGTGCAGTCGCCACGGTCCTCATCCAGTCCGGCACGCTGCACGTCGGTGACGCCATCGTGGCGGGCACGGCCTACGGCCGCGTCCGTGCGATGACGGACGAGAACGGGGTCGCGGTCAAGGCCGCGACGCCGAGCCGCCCGGTCCAGGTGCAGGGTCTGTCCTCGGTGCCCCGCGCCGGCGACACCTTCCTCGTCACCGAGGAAGACCGTACGGCCCGTCAGATCGCTGAGAAGCGTGAAGCGGCCGAGCGCAACGCCCTGCTGGCGAAGTCGCGCAAGCGCATCTCGCTCGAGGACTTCACCCGTGCGCTCGAAGAGGGCAAGGTCGAGTCGCTCAACCTCATCATCAAGGGTGACGTCTCCGGTGCCGTCGAGGCACTCGAGCAGTCGCTCCTGGACATCGAGGTCGACGACAGTGTCCAGCTCCGCATCCTGCACCGCGGTGTCGGTGCGATCACGGAGTCGGACATCGACCTCGCCACGATCGACAACGCCATCGTCATCGGCTTCAACGTCCGTCCGGACGTCAAGGCCCGTGAGCGTGCGGCGCGCGAAGGCATCGACGTGCGCTTCTACTCGGTCATCTACAACGCACTCGACGACATCGAGCAGTCCCTCAAGGGCATGCTCAAGCCGGAGTACGAAGAGGTCCAGTCGGGCGTCGCCGAGATCCGCGAGGTGTTCCGTTCCTCGAAGTTCGGCAACATCGCGGGTGTCATCGTCCGCTCCGGCACGATCACGCGCAACGCCAAGGCGCGCGTCATCCGCGAGGGTGTGGTGATCGCCGATGGCCTGGCCATCGAGTCGCTGCGTCGCTTCAAGGACGACGTGACCGAGGTCCGCACGGACTTCGAAGCCGGTATCGGTCTGGGCAAGTTCAACGACATCCAGATCGGCGACGAGGTCGAGACGACCGAACTCGTCGAGAAGCCGCGCGACTGATCGCGTGACTACCCTGGGCCCCGGCCTCCCCACGCGGGAGGCCGGGGCCCGACCCCTTTCCCACGCAGGACCACCGGCGGGAAGCGTCCCGCCACTTCCTCAGGAGGCACCCAATGGCCGATCCGCAGCGCGCACGCAAGATGGCGGACCGCATCAAGGAAGTCGTCGCACGTCGACTCGACAAGGGTCTGCGGGACCCGCGACTCGGGTTCGTCACGATCACCGACGTCCGTGTGACCGGTGACCTGCAGCACGCGTCGATCTTCTACACCGTCTACGGCACGGACGAGGAGCGCGCGGACTCCGCCGCCGCCCTCAAGGCCGCGACCGGCATGCTCCGGTCCGAGGTCGGCAAGAACATCACCGCACGGCTCACGCCGTCGCTCGAGTTCATCGCCGACGCCCTGCCGGAGACCTCGGCGCACATGGAGGACCTGCTCGTGCAGGCCCAGGTGCGCGACGAGCAGGTCCGCGCCGCTTCGGTGGGCGCGACGTACGCCGGCGACGCCGACCCGTACAAGCGCGACGAGGACGACGAGTCCGACGACGCTGCCGAGACCGACGAAGCCGAGCCGCGCGCCTAGACCCCGGGCAGCTGGTACCCGCTCGCGTCGTCCCCGACGGCCAGTCCGTCGCGCAGCAGCGACGCGAGCGCCCGGTCCCGCTGCTCGGCGTCCGGCCACACCGGTTCGATCTCCGAACGCATGACCGGCACGTCGCTCCCACGCAGCTCGGCCATGATCAGGCCGCGGACCTGACGGTCGCTGCCGGCGAACTTCGCCTGCCGCGGTGCCCGCGGCCCGTCGTGCTCCGGGTACCCGGCCGCGCGCCAGGCGCAGCGGTCCGCGATCGGGCACGCGTCGCACGCGGGGGCGCGGGACACGCACACGAGGGCGCCGAGCTCCATCACGGCGGCGTTCGTGGCGGCGGCGTCCTCGCGGTCGGCCGGCAGCACCGACTCCATCAGCGGCAGGTCATGCTTCGCCTTCGCCGGCCCGGGCTGGCCCTGCCCGAGGACCGCGCGCGCGAGGACACGACGCACGTTGACGTCCACGACGGGGTGCCGGTCGCCGTACGCGAAGACCGCGACCGCGCGGGCGGTGTAGTCCCCGATGCCCGGCAGCGCGAGCAGCGCGTCGACGTCACGCGGGACGACGTTGCCGTGGTCGGTCGCGATCGCGGTCGCCGCGGCGTGCAGCGCGAGCGCGCGTCTCGGGTAGCCGAGCCGGTCCCAGGCGCGCACCGCGTCCGCCGGGGGTGAGGCCGCCAGGTCCGCAGGGGTCGGCCACCGGGTGAGCCATGCCTCCAGGCGGGGGACCACGCGCGCGACCTGCGTCTGCTGCAGCATGATCTCGCTGACCAGCGTGCCCCACGCGGGGAAGCCGGGGCGCCGCCACGGCAGGTCCCGCGCTTCGCGCCGGAACCACGTGATCAGCGGGGTCGCGATGTCGGGTGCCGTCGCGTCGTCGACGTGGTCGACGGTCGGACGGGAGGCTCTGCTCGCGTTCACCACGACAGCCTACGGTGGACGCATGGCACGCTGGGCACCTGAAGAGACCGACACGATGGCCGCGATCGCTGCGGAGGCGATCGCGCAGGTCGGCACGAACCGCACCGTGATCGGCATCGACGGCCAGGACGGCACCGACCTCGAACGGGTCGCCGCCGCGCTCGTCACCGGCTTCGAGCAGCACGGGGTCCCCGCGATGGCGGCCGCCGCACCGTCGGCCGACCAGGACACCCTCCGGTCCAACCTCGTCGTGCCCTTCCGCACGACCGGTGCCGGCGACGGTGTCCTGATCGTGCACGGGCAGGGTGTCCTCGCCCCGGGTGTGCGCACGCTCTGGCGCTGGTCGCTGTGGGTCGAGCAGGAGTCCGGCCGGCTCGAACGCCGCGCCGACGTCAAGATCGCGGCGTCCGCCGTCCTCGACGTCACCGACCCCGAGCACCCGCGTCGCGAGTGGAACGACGCCTGCTGACCGGCGCTGGTAATCTCCTCTGGTGCTCGAAACCGCGCCGGACGGCATCCTCCTCGTCGACAAACCGCAGGGGATCTCCAGTCACCGGGTGGTCGCGATCGCCCGTCGTCGCCTCGGCCTGAAGAAGGTCGGTCACGCGGGCACCCTCGACCCGATGGCCACCGGGCTGCTGCTGCTCGGCATCGGCCCGTCCACCCGGTTGCTCACGCACCTGGTGGGCCTCGGCAAGACCTACACGGCCACCATCCGGCTCGGCGTCTCGACGGACTCCGACGACGCTGACGGCACGCCGACGGCGACTCCCGGTGTGGCCGCGGCCGACGTCTCGGACGCCGCGATCGAGGCGGCCGTCGCCGAGCAGCGCGGCGTGATCGACCAGGTCCCCTCCACGGTCAGTGCCATCAAGGTCGACGGGCGCCGCGCGTACGACCTGGCACGCAAGGGCGAGGCCGTCGAGCTGAAGTCCCGCACCGTGACCGTCTCGCAGTTCGACGTCACGACGCGGAACGACCGCATCGTGGCCGTGGACGGCGCCGACGTCGCCGTGGTCGACCTCGACGTCGTCGTGACGTGCTCGTCCGGCACCTACGTCCGCGCGCTCGCCCGTGACGTCGGCGCGGCCCTCGGCACCGGCGCGCACCTGGTCGCCCTGCGGCGCACCCGGGTCGGACCGTTCGACGTACAGGACGCCGTCGACCTCGAGGACGACGACGTCGACGTCCGTGCGGCCCTCGCGCGCCCGGCGGACATCGCACGCCGACTCTTCTCCTCGGTCACGCTCGACGCGGCATCGGCGAAGGACCTCACCGACGGCAAGCGCGTGGCCGCCGAGCACCCCGACTCCGACGGGCCTGTTGCTGCGGTCGCCGCGGACGACGACCGGCTCGTCGGCCTCGTGTCCGTCCGGCGCGGACTGCTGCGGGTCATCACGAACTTCCCGGCGCCCGGTGCGTCGTCCTCCTCGCAGACGGGTGCACGCGCGTGATCGAGTGGTTCATGTGGGTGCAGGTGGTGCTCGCGGTCGTGGTGGGGCTGTTCGCGGTCGTGGTGGGGTTCATCGGGTGGAAACCGAACGACTACACCGTCGGCGCGCTCGTGCTCGTCGAGCTGCTGCTCCTGGTGCAGGGCGTCATCTCGATCGTGCTGCCGGTGACGGGCAGCCCGCCCGAGGGCAACGCGCTGGAGTTCGGCGTGTACGCCGTGTCGGTGCTCCTCGTGCCTCCGGCCGCGGTCGTCTGGGCACTGATCGACCGCACGAAGTGGAGCACCGTCGTGCTCGGAGCCGGGGCCTTCACCGTCGCGGTGATGGTCTACCGGATGTACCAGATCTGGTTCGCGCTGAACTGACGCCGGAGGTCATGGTCGGCCCCGCACGTCGGTAGAATCGGTGCAATGGCGACCAGATCCTCACTCGCGACGGGCATCGGCCGCGTCCTCATCGCCGTGTACGGCATCCTCGCGCTGGCGGCGACCGGGCGCAGCGTCGTGCAGATCATCGAGAAGTTCTCGTTCGCTCCGTTCGCGTACACGCTCAGCGCCGTCGCGGCCGTCGTCTACATCGTCGCGATGATCGCCCTCATCGTCCCCGGCCGGACCTGGTACCGGGTCGCCTGCGTCACCATCGTGTTCGAGATGACCGGTGTGCTGGTCATCGGCACCCTGTCGCTGTTCGATCGCCAGCTGTTCCCCGACGACACCATCTGGTCGTACTACGGCATGGGCTACGCGTTCGCGCCGCTCGTGCTGCCGATCGCCGGGCTCTGGTGGCTCCGCAAGCACCACCGCGCTGCCGCAGCGGCCGTCGACCCGGCGACGACGGCGTCGTCGGCCACCCCGTCGAACGCCGCCTCGACCGCTCCCGCGAGCGAGTAGGAGCCACCGTGCAGTTCTACGAGGACACCGCCGACGTGGCGGACGGGTTCGGGCCGACCGCGGTCACGATCGGCAAGTTCGACGGCGTGCACGTCGGTCACCGCGCCGTGATCGCGCACCTCGAGCGTGCTGCCCGCGAGCACGACCTCGTCGCCACCGTCGTGACCTTCGACCGCCACCCGCTCAACGTCATCGACCCGCCGCACGTGCCGCCGGCTCTCACGAGCACCGCGCAGCGCCGAGAGCTGCTCGAGGAAGCCGGGGTCGACGCCACCCTGCTGCTCCGCTTCGACCAGGAACTCCAGTCGAAGTCGCCCGAGGCGTTCGTGTCCGAGATCCTCGTGGACACCCTGCACGCCCGGCTCGTCTTCGTCGGCAGCGACTTCCGCTTCGGCGCGAAGGGCGCCGGTGACGTCGCGCTCCTCCGCTCGCTCGGGGAGCAGCACGGGTTCACGGTCGAGCTCATCGACGACGTCGACCTGATCGACGACGTCCGACCCGACGGCGAGCGTCGCGTGTCCTCCACCTGGATCCGGGAGCTCCTGGGCCAGGGCCGCGTGGCCGAAGCAGCCCGGCTCCTCGGCCGCGAACACTCCGTGCGGAGCGTCGTGGTGCACGGCAACCAGCGGGGGCGTGCCATGGGGTACCCGACCGCGAACCTCGACCCGGCGTGCGAGGGGTTCGTCCCCGCGGACGGTGTCTACGCGGCCCGGGTGCTGCACGACGGTACGGTCTACCCGGCCGCGGTGTCGGTGGGCAACAACCCCACGTTCGAAGGGGTGCCGGCGAAGCAGATCGAGGCGCACCTGCTCGACGTCGACATCGACCTGTACGGCGATCGCATCTCGGTGCTCTTCGTCTCGTACGTCCGCGGCATGGTGAAGTTCTCGTCGATGGACGACCTCGCGGCGCAGATGCGCCAGGACGACCTCGACATCCGGCTGCTGCTCGGGCTCCCCGCGCCGGTCTGACCCGACGAGCACGACGACGACGCCCCCGTGACCGATCGGTCACGGGGGCGTCGTCGTGTGCGTGCGGGGTGTCAGCCGCCGAGGGCGTCGAGCCAGATCTTGCGGGCGTCGAGGGCTTCCTGCGCGTCCTTGATCTTCCGGGCGTCGCCGGTGGCCTGCGCCGCGGCGAGTTCGGACTGGAGCTTGCCGATGGCGTCCTCGAGCTGGCTCGCGAGGCCGTTCTGACGGGCCTTGCGCTCCGGGTTGGACTCCTTCCAGTGCGCGTCCTCGAGACCACGGACGTGGTCCTCGATCGCACGCAGGCGGTCCTCGACACGACGCACGTCGCCGCGGGGGACCTTGCCGATCTCGTCCCATCGGCGCTGGATCCCGGTGAGGGTCTTGCGCGCCGCGACCCGGTCGGTCGCCTTGAGCAGCGGCTCGGCCTCGGTCAGGAGCGCCTGCTTCGCTTCGAGGTTGGCGGAGAACTCTTCGCTCTCCGCTGCGCTCTCGGCGTGGCGCTGCTCGAACAGCACGTCTCCGGCGGCCTTGAAGCGCGCCCAGAGTGCGTCGTCGTGGCGCTTGCCGGCACGGCCGGCGTTCTTCCAGTCGTCGAGCAGCTGCCGGTAGTCGGGGATCGCGTCGGAGCCGCGAGGCGCGAGGGCCTCGGCCTGTGCGACGAGCTCCTGCTTGCGGGTCCGGGCGTCACGGTGCTGCGCGTCGAGCTCCGAGTAGAACGCACGACGGTGCTGGTCCACGGTGGACCGCGCTGCGCGGAACCGCTTCCAGAGGTCGTTCGCCTCGTTCTTGGGGATCCGCGGGCCGTCGTGCTGGTGCTGCTGCCACCGTGCGAAGACGTCGTCGAGCTGCGCGGTGATCTGCTTCCACTGCGCGCGCGCCGGGTCGACCGCTGCGAGTGCCTCGGCTTCTTCCACCAGGGCGGTGCGGTGCGCCAGGGCGTCCTGCAGGGCCTGCTGGGCCTGCTCCGCCTGCTCCTTGGTCAGCGAGCCGAGCTGCTCGGCGAGCACACCCACGCGGGTCTCGAGCGACTTGATGTCGCCCACCACCCGTGCGTCGGCCACCAGGGCCGTCAGGTGCTCGACCGTCCGGGCGACGTCGTTGGCCGACGCACCGCGCTGGACGCGCTGCTCGGCGATCTTCACCTGCCCCTCGAGGTCGGCGTACTTCCGCGCGAAGTAGGCGAGGGCTTCTTCGGGGGTGGCGTCCGGGTACTCACCGACAGCACGTTCGGTCTCTTCGTACCGGACGTACACGGTCCCGTTCTCGTCGACCCGCCCCCAGGTCGTTGCTTCGTCAGATCCCACAGGTCTCGCCTCGATCGTGGTCGTGCATCGCCGACGTCACCGTCGGCACGGTCAGGTCGTCAGCCTATTGCACGGACGGGCTCCGCCGCCCGACCGGTGCGACGGGTTGTGGACTACTTCTCCTCCGCGATGGTCGCGTCGGTGATCTTCGTCGCCACCTTCGGCTCGCCGGTGCCGTCCCTGCCGGGGGACGCGATGCCCTTCGCGGCGATCTTCGACTCGAGCTCGGACAGGCCGCTCGTGACCTTCCCGACGACCGTGTAGCCGCCGGTCGAGCCGTCGAGCGTGGTGTCGCCGTAGACGATGAAGAACTGCGTCGACTGCGAGTACGGGGAGTCGGACCGGGCGATCGCGATCGTGCCCTCGTCGTAGACGCCGTCCTCCGGCACGTTCTCGAGCGGGCCGTACTCGAACCCGGCGTCGCCGGTGCCGTCGCCGTTCGCGGAGCCGCACTGCAGGAACTTCAGCCCGTCGCTGTCCGCGAGTCGATGGCACGTGGTGCCGTTGTAGAACTGGTCGCGGATCAACGAGATCTCGACGCTCGCCGCCTGCGGGGCCTTCGCACCGTCCAGCTCGATGCCGAGGTCGATGTCCTTGTTGAGCGTCAGCGTGCCGGACCAGGTCGCGCCCTTCGCGATCGACTTGCTCGGCACGTCGCCGGTGTTCCCGGCCGTGGCGCTGGCCGACGGCGTGGGTGTCGACGACGCGGAGGCGCTCGGGTCCGGGGCGTCCGACCCCCGCGAGCCGGCGAAGGCGAGCTGCGACCCGGTGGCGAGGGCAGCCACGAGGACGAGGGCACCGGCGCCGATCAGGTTGTCGCGCACACGGCGGCGGCGCTGCCGCTCGTGGAGGCCCTGACGGGCCTGGTAGAGGCGGAGGCGCTCGCGCGCCTCACGGTTGTCACGCGCTGGGTTCTTCGGTGCCACGGTGCTGGTCTGCCCTCTCGTCGCAGTGTGCAACGAGCGTAGCCGAACGGTCACCAGCGTCGACCGGGACCGCGGGGGAGGCGCGGCCCGCGTCGGTGGACCGGCCTACGATTGCAGCATGGCAGCGGATCGTTCGGGCATGCACGCGCCCACCACGGGTGGTCGCGCCGGTCTCGCGCAGGGTTCGGTCCCGCTCGCCGTCCGGATGCGTCCGACCAGCCTCGACGAGGTGGCCGGCCAGCAGCACCTGCTCGGCCGGGGATCGCCCCTCGTGCAGCTCGCCACCGGCACGCGGGAGAACCCCGGCGGGGTCTCCGTGATCCTGTGGGGGCCGCCCGGCACCGGCAAGACCACGCTGGCACAGGCGATCGCGCGGCAGTCCGGTCGTGAGTTCGTCGAGCTCTCCGCCGTGACCGCGGGCGTGAAGGACGTGCGCGAGGTCATGGAGAAGGCGCTGACCCACCGCGACCTCTACGGGTCGACGACGGTGCTGTTCCTCGACGAGATCCACCGGTTCAGCAAGGCCCAGCAGGACGCCCTGCTGCCCGGGGTCGAGAACGGGTGGGTGATCCTCATCGCTGCCACCACCGAGAACCCGTCGTTCTCGGTCATCTCGCCGCTGCTCTCCCGGTCGCTGCTCCTGACGCTCAAGCCGCTCACCGACCCCGACCTCGGCATGCTCGTCGACCGCGCGGTCGAGGACCCGCGCGGGCTCGGCGGTGCGGTCGTCCTGGGGGACGAAGCCCGGAGCGCGATCATCCGCCTCGCGTCCGGTGACGCCCGGCGCGCCCTCACCGCGCTCGAGGCAGCGGCGGCGTCGGCCACCGCGGCGCAGGACGAGGATGACGACACCGTCCCGGTCGTCGACGCCGACACCGTCTCGGCTGCGGTCGACCGGGCCCTGCTGCGCTACGACCGACAGGGTGACGAGCACTACGACGTCATCAGCGCGTTCATCAAGTCGGTGCGGGGGAGCGACGTCGACGCCGCGCTGCACTACCTCGCCCGGATGATCGAGGCCGGCGAGGACTCCCGGTTCATCGCGCGGCGGATCATCATCTCCGCGTCCGAGGACATCGGCATGGCCGACCCGCAGGCGCTGCCCATCGCGGTCGCCGCGGCGCAGGCCGTCCAGCTCATCGGGATGCCCGAGGGACGGATCCCGCTGGCCGAGGCGGTCGTCTACCTGGCGACGGCGCCGAAGTCGAACGCCGCCTACAACGGGATCAACCAGGCGATGGCCGACGTCAAGGCGGGGCGCATGGGCACGGTCCCGATGCACCTGCGCGACGCGCACTACGCCGGGGCGAAGCGCCTCGGGCACGGCAAGGGGTACGTCTACTCGCACGACGCCGAGCACGGGGTCGCCGAGCAGCAGTACCTGCCGGACGCCCTCGAGGGCACCGAGTACTACACGCCGACGGCCAACGGCTACGAGCGTGAGGTCGGGCCCCGGCTCGAACGACTCCGGAAGATCACACGCGGTCAGTAGTGTCGGTGCTTCTGCGCTCGCCCCGATGCTGCTAGCATTGGCGGGCCTACGTCCTGGTCCTCGAGCACGGCTGCGTCGAGGACAGAGTGCCACTCCGGTGGTACGGGGGCAGAGGTTCGGACTGTAGCCGTCCGATCCCACAGGCTCATCCCTCTGGATCCCGTCGTCGGGGCCGAGCACGTGCTGCGTCATCGAGCGTGTTCGTGGAGTGCCCGGCGAGTATTCAGTTCGAACAGAGAAAAGGACCCTGTGTCTACCAAGTCACGTACCCGCAGCAAGACCCGCCTTTCGCGCGCACTCGGCATCCCGCTGACGCCGAAGGCGGCCCGTTACCTCGAGAAGCGCCCCTACGGGCCCGGTGAGCACGGCCGTACGCGCCGTCGTGCGGACAGCGACTACGCCGTCCGCCTCCGTGAGAAGCAGCGTCTGCGCGCCCAGTACGGCATCCGCGAGAAGCAGCTCCGCATCGTCTTCGAAGAGGCCCGCAAGACGAAGGGCCTGACCGGTGAGAACCTGGTCGAGCTCCTCGAGCAGCGCCTCGACGCCCTCGTGGTCCGTGCCGGCTTCGCCCGCACCACCGCGCAGGCCCGTCAGCTGATCGTGCACCGCCACATCCTGGTGGACGGCAAGCTCGTCGACCGCCCCTCCTTCCGCGTCAAGGAGGGCCAGCTGATCCACGTCAAGGCGAAGTCCGAGTCGATGGAGCCCTTCCAGGTCGCCGCTGCCGGTGGCCACCAGGAAGTCCTCCCGAAGGTCCCGGGCTACCTCGAGGTCGAGATCGAGAAGCTCCAGGCCCGCCTCGTGCGTCGCCCGAAGCGCGCCGAGGTCCCCGTGACCTGTGAAGTGCAGCTCGTCGTCGAGTACTACGCAGCTCGCTGATCCACTGATCACGCCCGAACGGCGGGTCGTCCTCTCGAGGGCGACCCGCCGTTCGGCGTTCCGGCACCGGCGGCTAAGCTTGTCCGGGCATGCACCGCCCGGGTGCACAGAGGGAGAGGCACCGTGAAGCAGCTGTTCTTCGTCGCCGTCGGCATCGTCATCGGGTTCGCCGTCGCACACCAGGTCGCCCAGACCTCCGGTGGTGCGCGGCTCGTCGCCGAGGTGAACGCCAAGACGAAGGCCTTCACGGGTGCCGTCGCGGACGGCTACCGGTCACGCGAGGCCGAGCTCCGCACCGACGTCTGAGCGCGCCGGCCGAGCCGCCACGCCCCTCCTCCACCACGACCTGAACCCAGGAAGCACCATGCAGACCGCAGAGATCCGCCGCCGTTGGCTCCAGTACTTCGGTGACCGCGGCCACACCGTCGTCCCGTCCGCGTCCCTCGTCTCCGACGACCCGTCGCTCCTCTTCACGGTCGCCGGCATGGTGCCGTTCATCCCGTACCTGACCGGGCTCATCCCGGCGCCGTTCCCACGGGCGACGAGCGTGCAGAAGTGCATCCGCACGAACGACATCGAAGAGGTCGGCAAGACTCCGCGCCACGGCACGTTCTTCCAGATGAACGGGAACTTCTCGTTCGGCGACTACTTCAAGGAGCAGGCGATCCAGTTCGCCTGGGAGTTCCTCACCAAGGCGGAGTCCGACGGGGGACTCGGGTTCTCGGCGGACGACCTCTGGGTCACCGTGTACGAGGAGGACGACGAGGCGATCGCCTTCTGGAAGCAGCACTCCTCGCTGCCGGACGAGCGGATCCAGCGCCTCGGCAAGGACACGAACTACTGGTCGACCGGGCAGCCCGGCCCCGCGGGCCCGTGCTCGGAGATCTTCTTCGACCGTGGCCCCGAGTACGGCATCGACGGCGGCCCCGCGACGGACGACGACCGCTACGTCGAGATCTGGAACCTCGTCTTCATGCAGTACCAGATCGCCGACGTGCGGTCGAAGTACGACTTCGAGATCACCAGCGAGCTGCCGAACAAGAACATCGACACCGGCATGGGGCTCGAGCGCGTCGCCTTCATCAAGCAGGGCGTCGACAACATGTACGAGATCGACCAGGTGCGGCCGGTGCTCGACCGCGCCGCCGAGATCTCCGGCCGGCGGTACGGCGCCGTGCACGAGGACGACGTCCGCATGCGCGTCATCGCCGACCACGTCCGTTCCTCGCTGATGCTCATCGCCGACGGCGTGAGCCCGTCGAACGAGGGCCGCGGCTACATCCTCCGTCGCCTGCTCCGCCGCACGGTCCGCGCGATGCGGCTGCTCGGTGTCGAGACGGCGACGTTCCCGGAGCTCTTCCCCGCGTCCCGCGACGCGATGCGCGACGCCTACCCCGAGGTGGCGTCCGACTACGACCGGATCTCCCGCATCGCCTACGCGGAAGAGGAGACCTTCCTCCGCACGCTCGCGCAGGGCACGACCATCCTCGACGTCGCGGTCGAGCGCGCCAAGCAGGACGGTGCCCCGTCGATCGGCGGCGACACGGCGTTCCTGCTGCACGACACGTTCGGGTTCCCCATCGACCTGACGATGGAGATGGCCGAAGAGGCCGGCGTGCACGTCGACCGCACCGCGTTCGAGACCCTGATGTCCGAGCAGCGTGCCCGGGCGAAGGCCGACGCGAAGAGCAAGAAGACCGCGATCGCCGACCTGAGCGTGTACAGCGCCTTCCGGGCGAGGGGCGAGACCACCTTCCTCGGCTACGACGCGCTCGAGGCCGAGACGCGCGTGCTGGGCATCATCGTGGGCGGCGTGAGCGTCGACCGTGCGGTGGCGGGCGACATCGCCGAGGTCATCCTCGGCGAGACCTCGCTGTACGCCGAGTCCGGCGGCCAGGACGCCGACCAGGGATCGATCGTCGGCAACGGCTTCGACCTCGAGGTCCTCGACGTCCAGCGTCCGGTCTCCGGGCTCTGGAGCCACACGGTGCAGGTCCGCTCCGGCGAGGTCGGGGTCGGTGACGCGGCGAGCACCGTCGTCGACGCCGAGTACCGTCGCGGCGCGACCCAGGCACACTCCGCCACGCACCTGGTGAACGCGGCGCTCCGCGACATCCTCGGGCCGGAGGCGCTGCAGGCCGGCTCGTACAACAAGTCCGGCTACATGCGTCTGGACTTCTCCTGGTCGCAGCCGGTCTCGCTCGAGACCCGATCCGAGATCGAGGAGGTCGTGAACACCGCGATCCGCACCGACCTCGAGGTCTCGACGCGCATCCTGCCCATCGACGAGGCGAAGGCCCTCGGCGCGCAGGCCCTCTTCGGCGAGAAGTACGGCGCCGAGGTGCGCATGGTCGACATCGGCGGCCCGTGGTCCCGCGAGCTCTGCGGCGGCACGCACGTCGCCTCGAGCGCCCAGATCGGGCTCGTCAACCTGGTGGGGGAGTCCAGCGTCGGTTCGACGAACCGCCGCGTCGAGGCGCTGGTCGGGCTCGAGGGGTTCCGCGACCTCGCCGTCGAGCGCACGATCGTGTCGCAGCTCTCGAGCGCGCTCAAGGCCCCCCGCGCCGACCTGCCGTCCCGTGTGCAGAGCCTGATGGAGGACCTGCGTTCCGCCCAGAAGAAGCTCGCCGAGTACGAGTCGGCGAACCTGCAGCAGCGCGTGCCCGCGATCGCCCGGAACGCCACGACCGTCGGCGCCACCACGGTGGTCGCCGAGACGGTCGACGGCCTGCAGTCCGGCGACGACCTGCGCTCCCTCGCGATCGGCGTGCGCGGGCAGCTCGGTGACGGTGCAGCCGTCGTCGTGCTCGGTGCCGTCGTGGGTGGGAAGCCGATCGTGATCGTCGCGACCAACGACGCCGCTCGTGCCGCGGGCGTCCAGGCAGGCCCCCTCGCGAAGGAGGCCGCCGGTGTGCTCGGAGGAGGTGGCGGCGGCAAGCCGGACCTGGCGCAGGGCGGCGGGACCGACGCGGCCGCACTCCCGGCGGCGCTCCGCGCCGTGACCGCACGGCTCGCGGGCTGACCGTGGGCATCCGGTCCGGGCGCCGGCTCGGCATCGACGTCGGCCGCGCCCGGATCGGCGTCGCCGTGTGCGACCGTGACGGCCTGCTGGCGACGCCCGTCGAGACCGTTCGTCGCGACGACTCGAAGGACCTCCGGCGCATCCTCGACCTCGCGGACGAGTACGACGTGCTCGAGGTCGTCGTCGGGCTGCCCCTGTCGATGTCGGGTGGTGACACCGCCTCGACCGAGGACGCCCGCGTGTTCGCGGCCCGCATCGCGGCGCGTCGACCGGTGCGCCTGGTCGACGAACGACTGTCGACGGTGACGGCCCAGCGGGGGCTGCACCAGGCCGGCAAGAACACGAAGAAGTCGCGGGCCGTGATCGACCAAGCAGCCGCTGTTATCATTCTGCAACACGCGCTCGACCACGAGCGCAGTGCCGGTGCCCCTCCGGGCACCACGCTTCCCTGACAGGGCTGCCCGGTACCACACATGGGTGCTCTCGTCGTCACCTGTGAGGACGACGGTGCCCAGGTGGAGTTCCCGACCGAGAGACCGAGGACGTTGGCAGACGATCTGGACTGGAACGCGATCATCGCGCCCGGCAACGACGCCGAGCGGCGGAAGGCGACTTCCGACCGCACGACAGGTACCGATGTCCGCGACGACGCTGGTCAGGTGAACCCACCCCCGGCTCGTCCGATGTCCCGACGGGAAGCCCGCGCCCTCGAGGCCGAACGCGCCCGCATCGCAGCGGCGGACGAGCCGTCCGCGGTCGACTCGTCGAGCGAAGCACCGACCAGTGCGGCACCGACCAGCACGGCACCGACCAGCGACGAGCCGGCGCCCGACCGATCGGCAGGGACCGACGATCGCCCGGCGTCCCCCGCCGACGCACCGATCGCCACCCGCCCCGAAGAGCTGCACCCCGAGGTCGCCGCACTGCTGACCGGCGAACTACCGACCGAGACCGAGGCCGCGGCCGGCGGATCCGGTTCCGACGGGACCGACGACCGTGACGCGACCGGCGGCGGTGGCGCCGCGGGAGGCGGCGGACGCGGGGGACGAGGCGGCGGAGGACGTGCCTCCAGGCCGCCCCGCGAACCCCGACCGAAGCGTCGACGCGGACCGCTCGTCGCGGGGATCGTCATCGTCGCCGTGGTGCTGGCCGCCGGTGTCGGGGCCTACACGTTCGCGGCCCCGAAGATCCAGCAGCTCGTCGCCGCGGTCAGCGGCGCGCAGGAGCCCGACGACTACACGGGCGACGGCACCACGAAGGTGACCATCACCATCAAGCAGGGCGACATCGGTGAGAACGTCGCCGCGACGCTGCAGCGCAGCGGCGTCGTCAAGGACTCCAAGGTGTTCTACAAGCTCCTGCTCGCGTCGCCCGACGTGCAGTTCCAGCCGGGTTCGTACGCGCTGAAGAAGGAGATGAGCTCGAAGTCGGCGCTGGCGGCCCTGCAGGACGAGGACAACCGCGTGCAGGCGTCGATCATCATCCCGGAGGGCACCGCTCTGGCCGACATCAAGGCCGGCATGGTCTCGAAGGCCGGTTTGACCAAGAAGGAGGTCGACGCGGCGGCGAAGGACCTCGCGGCGTACGACCTGCCGTCCGGTGTCACGACGCTCGAGGGATGGCTGTTCCCGGCGACCTACCCGATCAACCCGGGCTGGACGGCCGAGCAGTACTTCGCGTCGATGGTCGACACCATGAAGGAACACCTGGCCGCCGCCGGCGTCAAGGAGGCCGACCAGGAGCGCACCATCGTGTTCGCGTCGCTGGTGCAGAAGGAAGCCGGGCTCGCAGCCGACTACCCGAAGGTCGCGCGGGTGTTCCAGAACCGACTCGACCAGGGCATGAAGCTGCAGTCCGACGCCACGGTCGCCTACGGCACGGGCAACACGCACACGGTGACGACGACCGACGCCGAGCGTGCGGACGCGTCGAACGAGTACAACACCTACGTGCACGAGGGGCTGCCGCCGGCACCGATCTCGAACCCGGGTGACATCGCGATCAAGGCGGTCACGGCCCCGGCCTCGGGCAAGTGGTTGTACTTCGTGACGGTCGACCTCGAATCGGGTGAGACGGTCTTCTCGGACACCTACGACCAGCACCTGGTCGCGGTCGAGCGGTTCCAGGCCTGGCTCCGGGCACACCCCGACTACCAGTAGTCGGCGACGTCGCACGGACGAACGCTGTGGGAGGATTGCGGCATGCTTCGTTGGTTGACTGCTGGTGAGTCCCACGGACCCGAACTGATCGCCATGCTCGAGGGCCTGCCCGCGGGTGTCCCGGTGTCGTTCGAGTCCATCCGTGCCGACCTCGCGCGCCGCAAGCTCGGCTACGGCCGTGGCTCGCGGATGAAGTTCGAGCAGGACGAGCTGCACGTGTCCGGCGGCGTCCGCCACGGGTACTCGCTCGGCAGCCCCATCGCGATCCGCATCGGCAACACCGAGTGGCCGAAGTGGGTCGAGGTGATGAGCCCCGAGCCGGTCGAATCCACCGAGATGTCCCGCGGTCGGAGCGCCCCGCTGACCCGACCGCGTCCGGGCCACGCGGACCTGGTCGGCATGCAGAAGTACGGCTTCGACGAGGCCCGCCCGGTCCTCGAGCGTGCGAGCGCCCGCGAGACGGCTGCCCGGGTCGCGCTCGGTGCCGTCGCGAAGGCGTTCCTCGCCGAACTCGGCATCCGGTCGGTGGCGCACACGCTGCAGGTCGGGACCGTCCGGGTCCCGGACGGCACGGACCTGCCCCTGCCCGACGACGTGGACCGCCTCGACGAGGACCAGCTGCGCTGCTTCGACGCCGAGACCTCCGCACGCATGGTCACCGAGGTCGAGGCCGCGAAGAAGGACGGCGACACCCTCGGCGGCGTCGTCGAGGTGCTGTTCTACGGCGTCCCGCCGGGCCTCGGCTCGCACGTGCACTGGGACCGCCGGCTCGACGCCCGCCTCGCCGCGGCGATCATGGGCATCCAGGCCATCAAGGGGGTCGAGGTCGGTGACGGCTTCGCGACCGCCGGGCGCCGGGGCTCCGCCGCCCACGACGAGCTGTACCGCGAAGACGGCGAGATCTACCGCACGAGCGACCGCGCCGGTGGGACCGAGGGCGGGATGTCCACGGGCACGGTGCTGCGGGTCCGCGCCGGCATGAAGCCGATCGCGACCATCCCGCACGCCCTGCACACGGTGGACGTCGTCTCCGGTGAGGACGCCTCGGCGCACCACCAGCGCTCGGACGTCTGCGCCGTGCCGGCTGCGGGCGTCGTCGCCGAGGCGATGGTGGCCCTGGTGCTCGCCGACGCGGTGCTCGAGAAGTTCGGCGGCGACAACGTCGTCGAGACGAAGCGCAACCTCGACGCCTACCTCGCCGCGATCCCGGAGACCCTGCGCACGCGCCGGACCGAGCCGTCGGCGACCTCGACCGACCTGTGAGCACCGACGTCCGACGCGCCGACGCGCCCGTGGTCGTCATCGGCCCGATGGGCGCGGGCAAGTCGAGTGTCGGCAAGCGGGTGGCGAAGGCCCTCGGCGTCCCGTTCACGGACACCGACCGGGTCATCGTGCGCGAGCACGGGCCGATCCCCGGGATCTTCGCCGACCGCGGCGAGCCGGCGTTCCGCGCGCTCGAGGCCCAGGCGGTCCGGGCAGCGCTGGCCACCGGCGGCGTGATCGCCGTGGGCGGGGGAGCCGTCACCCACGCGGACACGCGGCAGGCCCTGAGCGGGGCACGCATCGTCCTGCTCACCGTCTCGCCCGAGGCCGTCGCCGACCGCATCGCCGGGTCCGACCGGCCGCTGCTGGCGAACGGCGGGATCGATGCCTGGCAGACGATCATGGACGAGCGGGCGGCCACCTACGCGGAACTCGCGCACGTCGTGGTCGACACGTCACGCCGCCCGATGTCCCGCGTGGTCGACGAGGTCGTCGCGTGGCTGCGCAGCGACGCAGGCAGCACCGAGCGCAGCGACGCCGGCACCACCGAGCGCAGCGACGCCGGCACCACCGAGCGCAGCGGCACCACCACCGCGCCCGGCAGCACGACCAGCAGCACCACCAGCACCGAAGGAGCACCGTGACCGAGTCGACCCTGCCCGCCGGGACCACCGAGATCCGGGTCGGCGGTGACGACGGCTACACGGTGGCCGTCGGCACGGGCCTGCTCGGCGCCCTGCCCGCGATACTGGGCCCGCGTGTCGCCAAGGTCCTCATCGTGCACTCGCCGACCCTCGGCGCCCGGGCGAACGAGCTCCGCGCGCTCCTGGTCGAGGCCGGGCTCGAAGCCCTGATCGCCGAGGTCCCCGACGCCGAGGGGGCCAAGCGCGTCGAGGTCGCCGCCTTCTGCTGGCAGATCATGGGGCAGGCCGACTTCACCCGCACCGACGCGGTGATCGGCCTCGGTGGCGGCGCCGTCACCGACCTGGCCGGCTTCGTCGCCGCGACCTGGTTGCGCGGTGTGCCGTACGTGGCCGTCCCGACCAGCGTGCTCGGCATGGTGGACGCCAGCGTCGGCGGCAAGACGGGCATCAACACGAACGAGGGCAAGAACCTGGTGGGCGCCTTCTACGCCCCCCGTGCCGTCGTCGTGGACCTCGAACTCGCCCGCACGCTGCCGCGCAACGAGATCCTGACCGGTTTCGCGGAGATCGTGAAGGCCGGGTTCATCGCCGTGCCCGAGATCCTGGACATCGTCGAGGCCGACGTCGACCGGGTCACCGACCCGACGACGCCGGAGTTCCGCCGGGTCGTCGAGCTCGCCATCGCGCTCAAGGCCGAGGTCGTCTCGGACGACTTCACGGAGCAGGGCCGACGCGAGATCCTGAACTACGGGCACACCCTCGGGCACGCGATCGAACACGCCGAGCGGTACCAGTGGCGCCACGGTGCAGCGGTGTCGGTCGGCATGGTGTTCGCCGCCGAGCTCGCCCGACTCACCGGGCACCTGGACGACGCCACGGTCGACCGGCACCGGGCGATCCTCGAGTCGCTCGACCTGCCGACCTCGTACGGTGTCGGTCGGTGGCAGGGGCTGCTCGCCACGATGCGTCGTGACAAGAAGGCCCGTGCCGGCATGCTGCGGTTCATCATCCTGGACGGCGTCGGCAAGCCCGTCGTGCTCGAGGGCCCCGAGGACCACCTGCTCTTCACCGCCTACCAGGAGGTCGGCGTCTAGCCCCGCCGGTCAGCGCAGGACCCGGCGCGTCCTGCGCCACCACCAGGTGACGCGCGTCGAGACGGTGACCACACCGGTGCGCTGGGATTCCCGCCATTCGTCGACGGTGGCGCCGTGGTCCCAGGCGAAGAGGACGTCGTCGTCTTCGTCGAGGTCGGGAGCGTCCGGAAGCGGTCGCAGGATCGACATCAGTCGGGGTCCCTTCGTTCGTCGTCGTCATGTGCCTGGTCGGCGCTGGCTCGCCTGCGGAGCGCTCGGCTCGCGAGTCGGCGATCGGCCTTCGACCACTACGGTACGGTCTCCAGGTCTCGGAGCACCGTTGTCGAAATGTCGTATGTGATCGAGCACGAGTGTCCGCTCCGAGACCGCGCCCCGCGCCGGGCCCGCGCCGGCCTGTGGAAGCCGCACCGGGCCTCCAGGCTGTGGAGGAGGATGGGACGACGCGACGGACCGCGCCACCCGCACGCTGCGGACCCAGCACCGGGGAGCAGACTGGCGGGCGTGCCCACCCCACCCCGACTGAGCGACCTCTCCGGCCCGCGCGACGCCGACACCGGCACCCTGCGCTCCCGTGGTCGACGCTTCACCGAACTCCTCTCGATCGCCCGCCGCCACCACCTGGTGCCGTTCCGTCGTCTCGACTTCTCGCACGACCCGGCAACGTCGGAGCTGCGGCGCGACCAGGCCGAGCACCTGCGCCGGGCGCTCGAGGAAGCCGGTGGCGGGTTCGTGAAGATGGGCCAGCTGCTCTCCACCCGCGACGACCTGCTGCCCGAGGAGTGGACCGAGGAGCTCGCGCACCTGCAGCGGAACGTCACGGCGGCCCCGGCGGACGAGGTCCGCGCGCTCCTCGAGCAGGAGCTCGGCGCCCCGGTCGACCAGGTCTTCGCGACGTTCGACCCGGTGCCCGTCGCAGCGGCGTCCATCGCGCAGGTGCACCGTGCCCGGCTGCCCGACGGCACCGCGGTCGCCGTCAAGGTGCAGCGGCCGGGGATCGACGCAGCGGTGCGCCGCGACGTGGACATCGCACTGCGGGTCGTCCGGTTCATGGCCCGGTGGTCGACCGAGGCACGGCAGGTGGGGGTGCAGGACATCGCGGCCCAGTACGCGGACGACCTGATCCGTCAGGTCGACTTCGTCTCGGAGCTCCGCAACCTCACCGCGCTGCGTGCGGCCCAGGCCCGCAGCGCGCGTCCGGACGAAGTCCGGTTCCCGGACCCCTACCCGGACCTGTCCGGCCGGCGGGTGCTCGTGATGGAGTTCCTGGAGGGCGACACGCTCAGCGCGATCCACGCCGAGCGTTCCGAGCGCGACCTCGACGCGCCGATGCGCGCCATCCTCCGCGCCTTCCTGCGCCAGGTCGTCTTCGACGGCCTGTACCACGCGGACCTGCACCCGGGGAACGTCCTGGTGCTGCCCGACGGGCGGCCCGCGTTGATCGACTTCGGATCGGTCGGGAGGCTCGACCCGGGTCTCCGGGACACGGTCCAGGACCTGTTGGCCGCCTACCTGCAGGACGACACGTCGCGCATCGCCGATGCGGTCCTGCGGATGGCGCCCGTGCGCGATGCGCACGACGAGCCCGACTTCCGTCGGGACATCGCCCGGTTCGTCGCGGACGAGCTCGGCCCGGGTGCCCGCATCGGGGTCGAGACGGTGGACGACGCGGTCGAGGTCTTCGGCCGCTACCGGCTGAAGCCGCCGCCGGACTTCGTCGCCGCGGCCCGCGCCCTGGCCATCTTCGAGGGCACACTCCGCACGCTCGCGCCCTCGTTCGACCTGCTCGAGGAGTCCCGCGGGCTCGCCCGGGAGCAGATCACCGACCAGCTGCGACCCGGCAAACTGCGCGACCTCGCGGTGAAGGAGCTGCTCGGCGTCGTGTCGGCGGCCCGTCGGCTGCCGCGCCGGGTGGACCGCATCGGCGAGGCGATCGAGACCGGACGGTTCACCGTGAACATCCGGCTCTTCGCGGACAGCCGCGACCGGCAGCTCGTGTCCGGGATGATCCGGAGGATCCTGCTCGTGCTGCTCGGCGCCGGGGCGGGGGTCCTGGCGATCGTCTACCTGGCGCTCCCGGCACGGCCGACCGCTGCGCTGTCCACCGGCGTGGCCGGCGCGTTGCTCGGGGGAGCGGCGGTGGTGCTGCTCGCCTGGGCGGCGATCGACGCCTGGCGCGCCCGCCGGCGGCGCTGAGCGGGGCGTGCACGTCGCGCCGCAGTGGCGTGCACGCCCCGCCGCTGCGGCGCGCATGCTCGGCCGCTGCGGCCGTCGTGCGGGCGTCCGCTACACTCGTCCGGGGCCGTCCGCGGCCCGAGGACACTTCACAACACGACCGAACGGGACACCGACGACTCATGGCCAGTACCACAGACATCAAGAACGGCGCCGTTCTCATCATCGACGGCCAGCTGTGGTCGGTCGTCGAGTTCCAGCACGTCAAGCCGGGCAAGGGCGGCGCGTTCGTCCGCACGAAGCTGAAGAACGTCGTCTCCGGCAAGGTCGTCGACCGCACGTTCAACGCCGGCGCGAAGATCGACACCGCCGTCGTCGACCGTCGTGACTACCAGTTCCTCTACGAGGACGGCGACTCCTACGTGTTCATGGACACCGACACGTACGACCAGATCCCGGTCTCGGCGACCGTGGTCGGCGACGCCAAGAACTACCTGCTCGAGTCCGCGATGGTCACCATCGCGATGAACGAGGGCAACCCGCTCTACGTCGAGCTCCCGACGTCGATCGTCACCGAGGTCGAGACCGAGCCCGGCCTGCAGGGCGACCGTTCCTCCGGCGGTACCAAGGACGCGACCATCATCGCGACCGGTCACCGCATCCAGGTCCCGCTGTACCTCGAGAGCGGCACCCTGGTGAAGATCGACACGCGCGACGGCAGCTTCCTCGGCCGCGTCAACTCCTAGGCGCTGACCGCATGAGTGCTCGTTCGAAGGCCCGCAAGCGCGCCCTCGACATGCTGTACGTGGCCGAGGTGCGCGAGCTGCCGATCGCCGACGTGCTCGCCACCGAGACGGTCCGGCACCTGGACCAGCCGGAGCGTGCCTCCAGCTGGGACTACGCACGCCAGATCGTCACGGGTGTCGACGACGCCCGGCACGAGATCGACGCCGTCATCGTCGACCACGCCCAGGGCTGGTCGATCGCCCGGATGCCGGTCCTCGACCGCTGCATCCTGCGCATGGCCGTCTGGGAGCTCCGGTTCAACCCGGAGGTGCCCGACGCGGTCGCGATCGCCGAGGCGGTCGAGCTCGCGCAGTCGCTGTCCACCGAGGACTCGGCGGGCTTCGTCAACGGCGTGCTCGGGGCCGTCGCCGGGGGTCGTGCACCGTCCGGTCGGACGGTCGCAGGAGACCAGGAGTCCCGGTAGGGTTGACCACGTCAGCATCCTTTAATGCCGTCCAGTGAGGCGGGGAAGGGGGTCGACGTGGGAACCAGAACGGTCCTGCAACAGCCCGACATCACGCGTGCCCTGACACGCATCGCGCACGAGATCCTCGAAGCCAACCACGGGGGCTCGGACCTCGTGCTCCTCGGCATCCCGACCCGCGGTGCCGTCCTGGCGGAACGCCTCGGCCGGATCCTCGCCGGCATCGAGCCGGAGTGGGCCTCGGCGGCCGGCGGCATCGGGACGGAGCGTGTCGGCACGCTCGACGTCACCATGCACCGCGACGACCTCGGCCACGGCATCGGCCGCGCGCCGCACCGGACGGTCATCCCCGCCGGCGGCATCGACGGCAAGGTCGTCGTGCTCGTCGACGACGTGCTGTACTCCGGCCGCACCGTCCGTGCCGCGCTCGACGCGTTGCAGGGCATCGGCCGGCCGCGTGCCGTCCGGCTCGCCGTGCTCGTCGACCGTGGGCACCGCGAGCTGCCGATCCGTGCGGACCACGTCGGCAAGAACCTGCCGACCGCGTCCGACGAGCGGGTCACGCTGCACCTGGCCGAGACCGACGGCGACGACACCGTCTTCATCGAGCAGGGGGTGGCGTGATGCGGCACCTGCTCTCCACCGCCGACCTGTCCCGTGACCAGGCCGTCCACATCCTCGACGTCGCCGAGGAGATGGCCGAGGTGAACACGCGCGAGGTCCGGAAGCTCCCGGCCCTGCGTGGCAAGACCGTCGTGAACCTGTTCTTCGAGGACTCCACGCGCACGCGCATCTCGTTCGAGGCCGCCGCGAAGCGCCTGTCCGCCGACGTCCTGAACTTCGCGGCGAAGGGCTCGAGCGTCTCGAAGGGTGAATCCCTGAAGGACACCGTGCAGACCCTCGGCGCGATGGGCATCGACGGCATCGTGATGCGGCACGGCGCGTCCGGCGCCCCGCGGGTGCTCGCCGACGCCGACTGGATCGACGTGCCGGTGATCAACGCGGGTGACGGCACCCACGAGCACCCGACGCAGGCACTGCTCGACGCCTTCACCATGCGCCGCCGCCTGCACGGCGCCGGTTCGCGCGGCCAGGGCCTCGACGGCGTGCGGGTCCTGATCATCGGGGACGTGCTGCACAGCCGCGTCGCGCGGTCGAACGCCTGGCTGCTCCGCACCCTCGGCGCGAGCGTGACCTTCGCCGCGCCGCCGACGCTGCTGCCCGCCACGACGACGCCGTTCGGCGCCGCGGTGCACCACGACCTCGACGTCGCCCTGGCCGAGGACCCGGACGTCGTCATGACGCTCCGCATCCAGCAGGAGCGCATGAACGACGCCTTCTTCCCGAACCCCCGCGAGTACACGCGGCACTGGGGCCTGACGGCGGCACGCTTCGGGCGGCTGTCCGAGCGCACGCTGGTCATGCACCCCGGGCCGATGAACCGCGGGCTGGAGATCGCCGGCGTCGCCGCCGACGACCCACGCTCGACCGTCGTCGAGCAGGTCGAGAACGGCGTCTCCGTCCGGATGGCGGTCCTGTACCTCGCCCTGACCGGCAGCGCCGCCACCGGTACCGATTCGAAGGAGTCCGCCGTATGACCGCTCACCTGATCCGCGGCGCGCAGCTGGTCGACGGCTCGCGTGCCGACATCCGAACGGAGGGCGGGCGCATCACCGCGGTCGGGTCCGGTCTCGACGCGGCCGGCGCCACGACCGTGGATGCGGACGGCCTCATCGCCCTGCCCGGTCTCGTGGACCTCCACACGCACCTGCGCGAGCCCGGTCACGAGGAGTCCGAGACAGTCCTCACCGGCTCGCGTGCCGCGGCTGCGGGCGGGTTCACCGCCGTCAACGCGATGGCGAACTCGAGCCCCGTCGCGGACACCGCCGGGGTCGTCGAGCAGGTCCAGGCGCTCGGTGACGACGCCGGCTACGTGACGGTCCGCCCGATCGGCGCCGTGTCGCAGGGGCTGCAGGGCACCCACCTGTCCGAGATCGGCGCGATGGCGACGTCGCGGGCGAAGGTCCGGGTGTTCTCGGACGACGGCTCCTGCGTGGCCGACCCGCTGCTCATGCGCCGCGCACTCGAGTACATCAAGGGCTTCGGCGGTGTGCTCGCACAGCACGCCCAGGAGCCCCGACTGACCATCGGCGCGCAGATGAACGAGGGCCGGCTGTCCTCGGAGCTCGGCCTCGCCGGCTGGCCCGCCGTCGCGGAAGAGGCGATCATCGCCCGCGACGTCCTGCTCGCCGACCACGTCGGGGCACGCCTGCACGTCTGCCACGTCTCGACGGCGGGCAGTGTCGAGGTGATCCGCTGGGCGAAGTCCCGCGGCATCGACGTCACGGCCGAGGTCACCCCGCACCACCTGGTGCTCACCGAGGACCTGATCGCCGGGCACGACGGTGCCCCCGGGTACGACGCCCGTTACAAGGTGAACCCCCCGCTCCGCGCGAGCGAGGACGTCGAGGCGCTCCGTGCGGCCCTGGCCGACGGCACCATCGACATCGTCGCGACCGACCACGCTCCGCACACCGCCGAGGCGAAGTGCTGCGAGTGGCCCGCCGCCGCGAACGGCATGGTCGGGCTCGAGTCCGCACTCAGCGTCGTGCAGGCCGCCGTGGTCGACGACGGCCGGCTCGACTGGGCCGACGTCGCCCGGGTGCTGTCCGAGGCACCGGCGCGGATCGGCCAGGTCGAGGGGCACGGGCAGCGGATCGCCGAGGGAGCCCCCGCCGAGATCACGCTCTACGACCCGTCGGCCAGCCGCGAGTTCGCGGTCACCGACCTCGCCGGACAGTCGCAGAACTCGCCGTACCTCGGCATGACGCTGCCCGGCCGGGTCGTCGCCACCTTCCACCAGGGGTACGCGACGGTGCTCGACGGCCGGGTCGTCGACGCGGAGACGATCGCGGCGCACGCTGCGGCACTGCGGACCGGGGCGCGCGCATGAGCGGCGACGCGCAGCGCTGGCTCCTCGGCGCGGTGATCCTGCTCGCCGTCGCCGCCCTGTTCGTCGCCATGGCACGCACCTGGCGGACCCGGACCAAGCGGCAGGCCGAGGCCGTGCCTCCAGTCCGTGTGCCGGCCGACCTGGCACCGGCGGTCGGGTCGTGGGACGGGTTCACCGTCGCGACGACCCGCGCCGACCAGCCGCTGGAACGCATCACCGCAGGCGGCCTCGGGTTCCGCGGCCGCGGCGGGGTGACGGTCCACGCGACCGGCGTGGTGATGCGCCTCGCCGGTACCGACGACCGCTGGATCGCGCGCGACGCGGTCCGTGGCGCCGACCGCTCCACGTGGGCGATCGACCGAGTGGTCGAGCCCGGGGGACTGGTCCGTCTGCGATGGACGGCGACCGGCGCCGCAGGTGCGACGGACCTGGACACCTACTTCCGGTTCCCGGAGGGCGACGCTGCTGCGCTGCACGCCCTGCAGGGACTGACCGAGACCGGGCCGCAGGCGACTGCGGCCGATGCTCCGCGAACCGCGGGCGAAGGGAAGAACGCATGACACGCGAACGGGCCGTCCTGGTCCTCGAAGACGGCACCCGGTACGACGGCTGGGCCTACGGCGCCCGTGGGCGCACGCTCGGTGAGGTGGTCTTCGCGACCGGCATGACCGGCTACCAGGAGACGCTGACCGACCCCTCCTACGCCGGACAGATCGTGGTGCAGACCGCGCCGCACATCGGCAACACCGGGGTGAACGACGAGGACCCTGAGTCCCGTCGCATCTGGGTCGCCGGGTACGTGGTGCGCGACCCCAGCCGCGTGGTGTCGAACCACCGTGCGAACGCCACGCTCGACGAGCACCTGGTGCGCGACGGCATCGTCGGCATCTCCGGCATCGACACCCGCGCCCTCACCCGCCGCATCCGCGACGCCGGTGCCATGAAGGGCGGCGTCTTCAGCGGTGCCGACGCGGCGCTGTCGGAGTCGGAGCAGCTGGACGCCGTCCGGTCGCAGGCCACGATGGCCGGTGCGAGCTTCTCGGCGGTCGTGTCCACCCCGGAGACCTACGTCGTCCCCGCCGTCGGCGAGCAGATCGGCACGCTGGCCGTGCTCGACCTGGGCGTGAAGGCCTCGACCACCCGGTACCTCGCCGCCCGCGGATTCGAGGTGCACGTGGTCCCGCAGGACATCTCCGCTCGCGATCTGGAAGCCCTGGCACCGGACGCCCTGTTCTACTCGAACGGCCCAGGCGACCCCGCCGCGTCGGACGCACAGGTGGAACTGCTGCAGGACAGCCTGCGCACGGGCCGCCCGTTCTTCGGTATCTGCTTCGGCAACCAGCTGCTCGGCCGTGCGCTCGGCTTCGGCACCTACAAGCTGCCCTTCGGCCACCGCGGCATCAACCAGCCGGTGCTCGACACGACCACGGGCAAGGTCGAGATCACGAGCCAGAACCACGGTTTCGCGGTCGACGCGCCCCTCGGCGAGGTCCTCGAGTCGCCGGCCGGGTTCGGTCGGGTCGAGGTCTCGCACTACTCGCTGAACGACAACGTCGTCGAGGGTCTCCGCGCGCTCGACGTGCCGGCGTTCAGCGTGCAGTACCACCCCGAGGCCGCCGCCGGGCCGCACGACAGCATGTACCTCTTCGACCGGTTCGCGGACATGGTGCGCGAGCGTCGCGACGGGGAGCCGCTCGACGCGGCCACCGCAGACGCCACGACCCCCGCAGCAGACATCACCAAGGAAGCGAACTGATGCCCAAGCGCGCAGACATCAACTCCGTCCTCGTCATCGGTTCCGGCCCGATCGTCATCGGTCAGGCCGCCGAGTTCGACTACTCCGGCACCCAGGCGTGCCGCGTCCTCCGGGCCGAGGGCGTCCGGGTCATCCTGGTCAACCCGAACCCGGCGACGATCATGACCGACCCCGACTTCGCCGACGCGACGTACATCGAGCCGATCACGAACGCGTCGCTCGAGGAGATCATCCGCATCGAGAAGCCGGACGCCGTCCTGCCGACCCTCGGCGGCCAGACCGCCCTGAACGCGGCCATCGCGCTCGACGAGGCCGGCATCCTCGCGAAGCACGGCGTCGAGCTCATCGGCGCCAAGGTCGAGGCGATCCAGCGCGGCGAGGACCGCCAGCTCTTCAAGGAGCTCGTCCTCGAGTCCGGCGCCGACGTCGCCCGCAGCCACATCGCGCACACGCTCGAAGAAGCGAAGGAGTTCGCGAAGGACCTCGGGTACCCGCTGGTCGTCCGTCCGTCGTTCACGATGGGCGGCCTCGGCTCGGGCTTCGCGTACAACGAGGAAGAACTCGTCCGCTTCGTCGGCGACGGGCTGCAGTCCAGCCCGACCACCGAGGTCCTGCTCGAGGAATCCATCCTCGGCTGGAAGGAGTACGAGCTCGAGCTGATGCGCGACAACTTCGACAACACCGTCGTCATCTGCTCCATCGAGAACGTCGACCCGGTCGGTGTCCACACCGGTGACTCGATCACGGTCGCCCCCGCGCTGACCCTGACCGACCGCGAGTACCAGAACATGCGGAACATCGGCATCGACATCATCCGTCGCGTCGGCGTCGACACCGGTGGCTGCAACATCCAGTTCGCCGTCGACCCGTCCAACGGCCGCGTCATCGTCATCGAGATGAACCCCCGCGTGTCACGCTCGTCGGCCCTCGCGTCGAAGGCCACGGGCTTCCCGATCGCCAAGATCGCCGCGAAGCTCGCCATCGGCTACCGCCTGGACGAGATCGAGAACGACATCACGAAGGTCACCCCGGCGAGCTTCGAGCCGACGCTCGACTACGTGGTCGTGAAGACCCCGCGGTTCGCGTTCGAGAAGTTCCCGGCCGCCGACGCCACCCTGACCACGACGATGAAGAGCGTCGGCGAGGCCATGGCCATCGGGCGGAACTACGCCACCGCACTGCAGAAGTCGTTGCGCTCGCTCGAGAAGCGCGGATCGAGCTTCCACTGGGACACCCCGGCGGCCGAGCTCGACAAGGACGCCCTGCTGACGAAGTCGTCGATCCCCACCGACGGTCGCATCGTGACGGTCCAGCAGGCCCTGGTCGCGGGTGCCACCGCGGCCGAGGTCTTCGAGGCCACCAAGATCGACCCCTGGTTCATCGACCAGATCGTGCTCATCAACGAGGTCGCCGAAGAGGTCCGGGCCGCCGAGTCCCTCGACGCGGACACCCTGCGCTGGGCGAAGGAGCACGGCTTCAGCGACACCCAGATCGCGAGCCTGCGCAGCACGGACTCGGCGCCGGTCTCCGAGCAGCAGGTCCGTGACGAGCGGCACGCCCAGGGCATCCGCCCCGTCTTCAAGACCGTCGACACCTGCGCCGGCGAGTTCCCCGCCCTGACGCCGTACCACTACTCGTCGTACGACACCGAGACCGAGATCACGCCGAGCGACCGCAAGAAGGTCGTCATCCTCGGCTCCGGCCCGAACCGCATCGGACAGGGCGTCGAGTTCGACTACTCCTGCGTGCACGCGTCCTTCGCGCTGAGCGCCGCCGGGTTCGAGACGATCATGATCAACTGCAACCCCGAGACCGTGTCGACCGACTACGACACCTCGGACCGCCTGTACTTCGAGCCGCTGACCGCCGAGGACGTCCTCGAGGTCATCGAGGCCGAGGCGGCGTCGGGCGAACTCGTCGGCGTCGTCGTGCAGCTCGGTGGCCAGACCGCCCTCGGCCTGGCGAAGCCGCTCGAGGCCGCGGGCATCCCGATCCTCGGCACCAGCCCCACCGCGATCGACTCGGCCGAGGAGCGCGGGCAGTTCTCCGCCATCCTCGACGCCGCCGGTCTGCTCGCACCGCGGAACGGCACGGCCCACGACCTGGCGAGCGCGACCACGGTGGCCGAGGAGATCGGGTACCCCGTCCTCGTCCGTCCGTCGTTCGTGCTCGGCGGCCGCGGCATGGAGATCCTCTACGACTCCCCGTCGCTGGCGGACTACTTCGACCGGATGGCCGACCAGGCGATCATCGGCCCGGAGCTCCCGCTGCTGGTCGACCGGTTCCTCGACGACGCCGTGGAGATCGACGTCGACGCGCTCTTCGACGGCGAGCGGCTCTACATCGGCGGCATCATGGAGCACCTCGAAGAAGCCGGCATCCACTCCGGTGACTCCGCGTGCACCCTGCCCCCGGTCGGCCTCGGCCGCGCCGAGATCCAGGGCGTGGTGGACGCGACCGAGAAGATCGCCCGAGGCATCGGCGTGCAGGGTCTGCTCAACGTCCAGTTCGCCATCGGCGCCGGCGTGCTCTACGTCCTGGAGGCGAACCCGCGCGCCAGCCGCACGGTCCCGTTCGTCTCGAAGGCGCTCGGCATCCCGCTGGCGAAGGCCGCGTCACGCATCATGACCGGCACCACGGTCGCCGAGCTCGTCGCCGAGGGCATGCTGCCCGAGCGTGACGGGGCGTTCGTGCCGCCGCAGTCGCCGGTCGCCGTGAAGGAAGCCGTGCTGCCCTTCCGTCGCTTCCGCACCCGTGAAGGTCAGGTCGTCGACTCGGTGCTCAGCCCCGAGATGCGCTCGACCGGCGAGGTCATGGGCATCGACCGTGACTTCCCGCGGGCGTTCCTCAAGTCGCAGGACGCCGCGTACGGCGGCCTGCCGACCAGTGGCACGGTCTTCGTGAGCGTCGCCGACACCGACAAGCGCGCGATCGTGCTGCCGGTGCACCGTCTGCAGCAGCTCGGCTTCACGATCATCGCGACCGAGGGCACGGCGGAGATCCTCCGCCGCAACGGCATCGAGGTCGGGATCGTCGGCAAGTACAGCCAGGGCGGCGAGAGCGTCGTCGACCTGCTGACGCGCAACGAGGTCGACATCGTCATCAACACGCCGTCGGGTGCCGCCGGTCGTGCGGACGGGTACGAGATCCGTGCGGCCACGGTCGCCGCGGACAAGCCGCTGTTCACGACGATCGCGCAGATCGGCGCGGCCGTCGCGGCGATCGAGACGATCGGCACGCCGCTCAACGTCCGCAGCCTGCAGGACTACGCGCTCGAGCGCGCGACCTGGTGACGGCTGCCAGCGTGGGCACGACCCGCTCAGGAGGCCCGGCCTCCTTCGGCGATCGGCTCGCGTCCGCGATGCGCGAGCGCTCACCGCTCTGCGTCGGCATCGACCCCCACGCCGCCACCCTGGCGGCGTGGGGGCTCGCCCGCGACGAGCGGGGGCTCACCGCGTTCGGCGCGACGCTGGTCGACGCGGCCGCCGGCCGTGCGGCGATCGTGAAGCCGCAGGTCGCCTTCTTCGAGGCGGCGGGGGTGGCGGGCTACCGCGCGCTCGACGCGACGATCCGTCGGGCACGCGATGCGGGCCTCCTGATCGTCGCCGACGTGAAGCGGGGCGACATCGGGACCACCGGTGACGACTACGCGCTCGCGTGGCTGGACCGTGACGGGCCGTTCGCGGCCGACGCGATGACCGTGTCGCCGTACCTCGGCTACGGCTCGCTCCGGGGCACGATCGACGTCGCGCGCCGGAACGGTGCCGGGGTCTTCGTGCTCGCGGCGACGAGCAACCCCGAGGCCCGGGTGCTGCAGACCGCGGTGCTGGCCGAGGGGCCGCGTACCGGCCGGACGGTCGCTGCCGGTATCGTCTTGGACGTGGCAGACGACAACCGGTCCGTGGGCGATCAGGCCCTCGGCGACGTCGGGCTCGTGCTCGGCGCGACCCTTCACCTCGACGACTTCGGCATCGACGCGGACGCGATCGGCACCGCGCCGGTCCTCGCCCCGGGCTTCGGCGCCCAGGGCGCCCGCATCGAGGACCTCCGCGCGCTGTACGGCAGCCGTGCCGAGCAGGTGCTCGTGAGCGAGTCCCGCGGCCTCCTGACCGACGGTCCGGACGGCGTCGCGGCGCTCGTCGCCGACCGTGCCGACCGCATCCGTACCGCTCTGGTGGCGGCAGCGTGACCGACGAGCACGAGGGCCTGCCTGCCCACCGCACCCCGCCAGAGGTCGACCGCGTCGCCGCGGCGAAGGCCGCCGTCGCCGCGCGACGCGCCCGGGCCGCGGTGAAGACCGCGATCGCGTCGGGGGAGCGCTCCGCACTCGACGTCGCCCGTGCCGCCTGGGACGACTCGCTGGTCGAGACGACCTCGGCCGAGCGTTCGCTCCGGGTCCGTGACCTGCTCGTCAGCCTGCCGGGCATCGGCCCCGCGCGGGCCGAGGCGATCATGGGGTCCCTGCGCATCGCACGGTCGAAGCGCCTCGGTGGCCTGGGCACCCGGCAGCGGACCGCCCTGGCGGACTGGCTCGCCGCCCGCGGTCGCAAGCGTGGCGCCTCGAAGCTCGTCGTGCTCGCCGGACCCACCGCGGTCGGCAAGGGCACGGTCAGCGCGCACATCCGACAGCACTACCCGGACGTCAACCTCAGCGTCTCCGCCACCACCCGGAAGCCCCGTCCCGGCGAGGTCGACGGCGTGCACTACTACTTCGTGGACGACGCCGAGTTCGACCGCATGATCCGCGACCGCGAGCTGCTCGAGTGGGCGACCGTGCACAACTCGTACCGCTACGGCACCCCGCGCCCGCCCATCGACCGCGCGCTCGACGCCGGCGAGAAGGTCATGCTCGAGATCGACCTGCAGGGTGCCCGGCAGGTCCGTGACGCCATGCCCGAGGCGGTGCTCGTGTTCCTGCTGCCCCCGACGTGGGAGGAACTGGTGCGCCGGCTCATCGGCCGCGGCACCGAATCCGCGGAGGAACAAACGCGTCGTCTCGAGACCGCGAAGGTCGAGCTGGCCGCGCAGGACGAGTTCGACGTGCGGATCGTGAACTCCGATGTCGGCACCGCGGCACGTGAGGTCGTAGACTTGTTCTCTGCGCCCTGACGGGTGCACTGACTTCGAGGAGACACCATGGCCAACCCCCAGGGCATCATCGACCCGCCCATCGACGACCTGCTCAGCAAGGTCGAGTCGAAGTACGCGCTCGTCATCTTCGCGTCCAAGCGCGCCCGCCAGATCAACGACTACTACGCCGACCTGCACGAGGGCTCGCTCTTCGACAACGTCGGACCGCTCGTCGACTCGACGATCGACGACAAGCCGCTGTCCGTCGCGCTCCACGAGATCAACGAGGACAAGCTCACCGTCACCAAGCAGCAGCAGCCCACCGACTGATCCCGGTGACTGCAGCTGCTCTCCGCCTCTTCACGTCCGAGTCGGTGACCGAGGGGCACCCCGACAAGATCTGTGACCAGATCTCGGACAGCATCCTCGACGCACTGCTGACGGTCGACCCGAACGCGCGCGTCGCCGTCGAGACGATGGT
>NZ_JAHEWS010000027.1:0-49787 GCF_018598405.1 Curtobacterium flaccumfaciens
TCGACGTTCGCGCTGGCGATCGGGTTGGTCGTCGGCAACCTGATCCACCCCGGGGACCACCTCGACATGTCGAAGGCTACGTACGAGCTGCCCGCCGGCTCGAGCGAGGACGCGTCGACGACGTCCGGGTTCCTGCTCGGAATCATACCCGCGACGCTCGTGTCGTCGCTGACGAGCGGCAGCATTCTGCAGACGCTGTTCGTCTCGCTGCTCGTCGGATTCGCGCTCCAGGCGATGGGTGAGAAGGGTGCGCCGATCTTGACCGGGATCCGGCACCTCCAGGCGCTCGTGTTCCGCATCCTCGCGATGGTGATGTGGGCCGCTCCGATCGGTGCATTCGGGGCGATCGCGGCCGTCGTCGGTGCGACCGGCGTTTCGGCACTCGTCGCCCTCGGCACGCTCATGGGCGCCTTCTACATCACCTGCATCGTGTTCGTCGTCGGGGTCCTCGGCGTCATGCTGCGTTTCGCCGCCGGGGTGAACATCTTCCGGCTCATGAAGTACCTGGGCCGCGAGTACCTGCTGATCGTGTCGACGTCCTCGAGCGAGGTGAGCCTGCCGCGCCTCATCGCGAAGATGGAGCACCTCGGCGTTTCGAAGCCCGTGGTCGGTGTCACGGTGCCGACCGGCTACTCGTTCAACCTCGACGGCACCGCGATCTACCTGACGATGTCTTCGCTGTTCATCGCCAACGCCCTCGGCACGCCGCTGAACATCCCCGAGCAGATCTCGCTCCTGGTGTTCATGATCATCGCATCGAAGGGTGCAGCCGGTGTGACCGGTGCCGGCCTGGCGACCCTCGCCGGTGGCCTGCAGGCGCACCGCCCCGACCTCGTCAACGGCGTCGGCCTGATCGTGGGCATCGACCGCTTCATGTCCGAGGCCCGGGCGCTAACGAACTTCACCGGCAACGCGGTCGCGACCGTGCTCGTCGGCACGTGGACCCGGCAGATCGATAAAGTCCAAGTCGACCGCGTGCTCTCCGGTGCGTCGCCGTTCGACGAGCGCACGATGTCCGCCGACGACCACGGCATGAGCCGCCCCTCGGTCGCGCAGGAGGAACGCATCTCGACCGAGGCCGTCCGCACCATCGTCAATCCCGAAGGTTCGACGGCCCCGGCCGAGCGCCGCTGACCCCTCCCCGACCACCCGCTGCAAGGAGATCGCCGATGATCACCAACCCCAACCACACGACGCCAGCGCCCGCCACCGTCCCCGGCTCGCCGCGGGTCGCCCTGGAGGCGTGGGTCGCTGAGGTCGCGTCCCTCACCCGCCCCGACACCATCGTCTGGTGCGACGGTTCACCTGACGAGACCGCACGGCTCACACAGATGTTGGTCGACGAGGGCAAGCTCATCGCACTCGACCCGGAACGACGGCCCAACAGCTATCTCGCGCGCTCCGCGCCCTCGGATGTCGCCCGCGTCGAGGGTCGCACGTTCACCTGCTCACGCACGCCAGAGGATGCCGGGCCGACGAACCTGTGGCGCGACCCGACGACGATGCGCTCCGAGCTGCGTGAGCTGTTCGCTGGGAGCATGCGGGGTCGGACGATGTACGTCGTGCCGTTCTCGATGGGCCCGGTTGACGGGCCGATCTCGCAGCTCGGCGTGGAGATCACCGATTCGGCGTACGTCGTCCTAAGCATGGGCAAGACGACACGGCTCGGGCCCGACGTCCTCCGGTCGATCTCTGCGGGGACCCCGTGGGTGGCCACCGTGCACAGCGTCGGGCACCCCCTGCGCGGCCACGACGGTGCACTGCGGGACGACGTCGCCTGGCCGTGCAACGAGACGAAGTACATCGTGCAGTTCCCGGAGACACGCGAGGTCTGGTCCTACGGTTCCGGCTACGGCGGCAACGCCCTGCTCGCGAAGAAGTGCTTCGCGCTGCGCATCGCCTCGGTCATAGGACGTGACGAGGGATGGCTCGCCGAGCACATGCTGCTCATCCGCCTGAACTCCCCCGAGGGGCGGTCGTTCCACATCGCCGCAGCGTTCCCGTCGGCGTGCGGGAAGACCAACCTCGCGATGCTCCAGCCCACTTTGCCCGGATGGTCAGTAGACACAATCGGCGACGACATCGCCTGGCTCCGGCCAGGTCCCGACGGACGGCTGCACGCCATCAACCCGGAGGCCGGCCTCTTCGGCGTTGCGCCCGGAACCGGGACCGGCACGAACCCGGTCGCGGTCCAGACGATCGCGGCGGACACGATCTTCACCAACGTCGCACTGACCGATGACGGCGACGTCTGGTGGGAAGGACTCACCCCAGAGCCGCCCGCTCACCTGGTCGACTGGACCGGAGCGGACTGGACACCGGAGCGAGGGACCCCGGCAGCACACCCGAACGCCCGCTTCACCGTCGGGCTGGGCCGTTGCCCGTCGCTCGCGGACGACTGGGAGCAGAGCGTCCCGATCGACGCCGTCGTGTTCGGGGGCCGGCGCTCGACGAACGTCCCGCTCGTGGCCCAGGCGTCGACGTGGTCCGAGGGCGTGTTCATGGGCGCGACCATGTCGTCCGAGCAGACCGCCGCCGCCGAGGGCGCGATCGGGGAACTCCGCCGCGACCCGTTCGCGATGCTGCCGTTCTGCGGGTACGACATGGCGAAGCACTGGGCGCACTGGCTCGAGATCGGCGACCAGCTCGGAAGCAACGCCCCGGCCGTGTTCCAGGTGAACTGGTTCCGGAAGGGCGACGACGGCCGTTACCTGTGGCCGGGCTTCGGTGAGAACGCCCGTGTGCTCGAGTGGATCGCACGACGCATCGAGGGGCGCGTCCCCGCCATTGAGACGCCGATCGGCCTGGTCCCCGACGTCGACGACCTCGACGTGCAGGGGCTCGCGCTGCCGCCCGCGCAGCTCAACGCACTGTTCGCTGTCGACCCGGCATCCTGGCTTGCCGAGTGCGACCTCACCGAGGAGTTCCTCGCAACGTTCGACGAACGAACGCCCCCGGTGTTCACTGCGATCCTCGACGAGCGCCGCGCATCGCTCCGAACCGCGGCCTCCACGCGGCAGGCCGTCTGATGCGCACCGAGGCGGACCAGGACCATCAGGCCAACGCACAGACCCTGCCCACACGACACCAGGCCGAGACCCGCGACCGCATGCAGCGTGACTGGGCCGACAAGCTTGCCGCGGCCGAAGCGATGGTGCCGCTCATCGGTCGGCTCTACCGACGCGACGACATCGCGCCCTCCGTGCACGGCCGGCCCCTCGTCGGACAGTCCCCCATCGGGATCCTCAAGGCGCACCGGTCGACGCGCCGAGTGGACGACGCGGAACTGTCCGTCGAGGAAACTCAGGCGATCCTCACCGAACTCGACACCATGTCGCTGTCGTCCGCGTCCGTGGACATCGCCGCCCTGGCCGCGCGGTACCGGACCGACCGGCTCGGCGTCACACTGCGTGAATTCCTCGACGACGAGCTCTTCCTTGCCCGCGGCAACACGAGCCCCGACGCCGGGCGCGACGTGCCGCGCGATGTCGTTCTCTACGGCTTCGGTCGCATCGGACGCATGCTTGCCAGGATCCTGCTCGAACGTGCCAGCTCCCACGCCCCACTCGCCCTTCGCGCGGTGGTCGTCCGTGGTCGCGGCCCCGACGACCTGACCAAACGTGCCAGCCTGCTGCGACGGGACTCGATCCACGGTCCCTTCGCCGGCACGATCTCGGTCGACGAGCAACACGACACGATCACTGCGAACGGCACGCTGATCCAGTTCATCTCGTCGGATGCCCCCGCCACGGTCGACTACAGGGCGTACGGCATCGACGACGCCATCGTCGTCGACACCACCGGGCGGTGGCGCGACGCCGAGGGACTTGGACAGCATTTGCTCGCCCCGGGAACATCCCGCGTCCTGCTCACCGCGCCCGGCAAGGGCGACGTAAAGAACATCGTGCACGGGATCAACCACCACGACATCGGCGAGGATCCCGTCATCAGTGCCGCGTCCTGCACCACGAACGCGATCGTCCCGGTGCTCAGGGCTGTGTCGAGCGCGTTCGGCATTGTGCACGGGCACGTCGAGACGGTGCACTCCTCCACGAACGATCAGAACCTCGTGGACAACTACCACCCCGCCGATCGCCGCGGTCGCGCCGCGGGGCTCAACATGGTCATCACCGCGACCGGGGCCGCCCGCGCGGCGGAAAAAGCCCTCCCGGAACTAGGTGGCAGACTCACGGGCAACGCGGTCCGGGTTCCCACGCCCAACGTTTCACTGGCGGTCCTGCACCTCACGCTCGACGGTCCGGTGACGCGCGACGAGGTCAACGAGCTCCTCCGCGACGCCTCGCTCACCTCGCCGCTCCGGCGGCAGATCGACTACGTCGAATCTCCGGAGATCGTCTCCACCGACATCCTCGGCAGCCACCGCGCCGGTGTCGTCGATGGGCTGGCGACGATCGCAGACGGTTCCGAACACGTGGTCCTGTACGTCTGGTACGACAACGAGTCCGGCTACAGCCGCCAGGTTTACCGGATCCTGCAAGAGATGACCGGCGGCCGCCGGATGATGTTGCCATCCGCGCAGCTTGCAGGCTTCAGGCACGGTCACGGTCACGGTCACGGTCACGGTCACGGTCACGGTCACGGTCACGGTCACGGTCACGGTCACCCTATTCGAACGTGAATCGATACGTCCAGACCGTCCAACGAATCACACAACCTGGGGAATCACAATCCCTCAACGCGCAGAGAATCGACCTCCCCACCAACCTCCACGACCTCGACCTCGACTCCGAAGACGGAGAGCCCGAGCTTGTCCTCGCGGGATTCTCACATCCAAATATCTATAGATGAATTAGCCTCCGCGAAACCGAAGTGTGGCAGCGTCTGCGGTACGACGTATGTACAGCCCTCTTGCCCATGGCCGTTCGCTGGCGTCGGTGGTCACGGCCCGATCAATACGAGGGTCCGAAATTGGTTCCTCAGCGACAGTTACCTACCTAAACCTCAGGGTTGAGATTTTTTAGCGCCGACGCCCACTCAGACGACCAGAGCACCGCCCTAGACCGCGCTGCCGACGGCCTGGACCGCACTGGGTACGACGTCGTGCAGACGAACACGCTGAGCTCGACCGCGGCCGGAAACATCATCGTCCGCGCCGTAGCCCGGTCGACGGAGAGCCAGCCGCACGAAGCACCCGGACCGAACTGCGACGCCGCCCTGGCAGCGTACGTGCAGTCGATCTCCGCGGGTGATGAGCCTAGCGAGATGTACCAGCTCGGTTCATCGGGGCCGAGTGCGGTGCTTTCGCCTTGGCGTTCGAGTGCGTCGCTGAGCTTGTTGTAGGTGACATCGTAGTCGCTGACGACCTCAAGTGAGACCGTGGTGCCGTCGGCAAGCTGGATCAGGGTGTCGGGTTGCCGTGGGGCTGTGCCGTCGTCGGAGCGTTCGACCTGCACGTCGAGGTGCTCAGCGACGATCCGGCGGGAGAGGCGTTCGAGGAGACGTAGGGCGTCCATGCGGGTTCTGCTCTCTCTAGCGGCGAGTGTTGAGCGACTGGCGTCTTAGACGAGCTCGAGCGTGCTGGTGAGCTCGCCGACCGAGACGCGGAACACACGGGCGATCGTCTCCAGCTCCGCCGGCTTCCATCGTGTCTGACCGCGCAAGCGGTATCGAAGCGCCGGCACCTCGAGACCGAGAAGGCCCGCCAGCGCCCGGACGTCGCTCACTGGCGCGTCGGGAGCACTCAGAAGTCCTCTGATGCGGTCACCGGCCGTTCGGCCCGTTGAGACGCGCTCGGAGGCGTCCTCGACGCGGGGCGGGTGGCCGGCCCGGCCGCGAGCGCGCTCCTGCTTCCGCTTCCGGTAGACGTCAACGTGTTCCTTGAGGAAGAGCGGCGAGCGCTCCGTTTCGGGGTTGACGCGTGTGGGGAAGTCGCTGTCGCGCACGGCGTAGGCGCGGACGGTTTCGATCGAGACGTGGAGGGCCTCGGCGATGTCGGCGTAGTTGACCAGGTTCGACACGGCGGCTCCTCTCGTTAGTACGAATGTACCCGGGAGTGGCTCGACGTCGTATGCGGGTTGCGCGTCGCGCGGGCTATCGGCAGAGGCGGAACGTGCCGTGGGTAGTCAGGTGGTTGGGGGGACTTCGGCGTTGGTGGGGTGCCAGAGCACGGTGACGGGGAGTTCGAGGCGGTTCCATGGTGCGAAGGTTCGCTCGTCGCCGAAGGTCGTGCCGATGCCGGTTTCGTGACGGCATGCGATGGTGCCGGCGGCGGAGCGGACGACGACTCCGGCCGGAAGCTGTTCCAGCTCCTCCTCGGAGTTGATCGTCTGCGGTGTAGGCGGGGTGTCCGGGTCGGAGACGCGCACCTCGCCGATCATGTCGCTGTAGTCGGCGCGGAGGTGGCCGCCGAAGTGCTGCTGCGTGTACTCGGCGACGGTGTGGATCGCGAGGTCTGTCGCGTCCTCCTTGCGGCGCGGAACGCTGTGCCGGCGCTGTCCGGTTCTCCGATCCAGATCTTCGGCGTCAGTTGGCTGGCTTCGAGTGCGAACTTCATGCGGTGTCTCCCTTGCGTCGGCGGTTGGGTGCTGTGTGAGTGCTCGAGGCGGCGGTGTGCTGGGTGTCCGTGCGCGTTCCGGAGGCGGCTCCCGGGTCATCCTTGGGGAGGGTCTTGCCGAAGTGGTCGTCAAGCTCGCATCGGTGGGGTGATTGACGGTAGCGATGGCGTGCGGTTCACGCGTTGTCATTGACGAGGTCGTCAATGTAGATTTCGCTGTGATCGTGGGTGAAGACGCGGGTGTGGCGCACCGTGTAGCCGCGCTTGGCCCAGCTGTTGAGGTCTTCGAGCCGTTGGCCGAGCTTGCGGGTGCGGGAGTAGTCGTTGCTGGCGGAGTTGTCATGTGGGACGACGGTGTGGATGGACTCGTAGTGCTTGCTCACTCGGGTGTTCTTTCGTGCTTCACGAGGCGCAGACGTGCCACTGGTCGCGGGGGAAGTCTCGAAGCTGCCCGTCGACGTCGACGGTGAGGGTCGTCCGGTCACGGCGCCGGTATCGGCCTTGGACGAGGTCATAGCCCCAACCGTCTGCGCCGTGCCACCAGCGCACGAGTTCGATCGTGTGGCCGCGTCTAAGGGTGACCGGTTCGAACTCGACGATCGGTTCGACCTCGGCGGCCGGGTGGCTGTCAGCGACGGTGCTCATGCGGCTCCTCGCGGTGTGGTGAGCGACGGGACGGTGACGTCAGCGAGTTCCGCGAGGGCGGGCTCCGCGTCAGCGTGGGGGCGTCCAGCACGAGCCGCCAGCGTTCCAGCAGGTCGGTGCGACCTCGGGCCACGATTCGCGTTCGAACCACACCACGGTGTGCACGCCATGCGCTGCCGTCCGGGCGAGTACGTCGTCGGCAGCGCTGAAGAGCGTCCGGTCGAGGTTGAGGCTGACGCGGAGGCACAGGTTGCATCCGGGGGGGGTGCCGTCGGCTGCTGCGACGGCGTAGTTCGACCACGTGAACACGTACAGCGCCTGCAAGCGGCCGTCGGGGTGGATGCGGGTGGTGAGCAGTCCCGCCGGGCACGGGCCGGGGCCCAGGGAACCCGAGGGTGGCCGAAGGAGTCGCGGTCGTAGCCGCGGGCGGTCGCTGCGTGCAGTTTGCGGACTGCGGCGGTGTTGATGGCGCTGCCGTCGACGAGGCCGGCGTCCTGCAGTTGGTCGGTGACGGTGGGGGCGGCGCTGACGGAGAGGCTGCCGGCGGGTGCGTGGCCGGGGGCATAGTGAACGCCGGCGACGAGGGCGACGGCGATGCCGACGGCTGCGAGACCGCTCCAGAGGTTCCGGCGGCGGCTCACGAGCGCGCTCCTGCCCGCTCGGCTGCCCAGGCGGCGACGTCGCCCCACTGGGGTCGGCGGGACGGGCAGTGGATGTCGGAGTTGTGCAGCGCAGCGGCACGCTCGGCCGCCTCGTAGCTGGTGGCGTCCTCCCTGGTGGGGTTCCACTTGCAGCTGGTGCAGCGGGCGACCCACAGGCTGCCGATGGGCACGACGGTGCCGATCGGTGTGGTGTCGACGAGCTGGCCGTACTCGAGCACGTTCTCGTCGGCGAACTCCGCCGGTGTCGGGCTGGCGAGGTCCGGGTAGTGGTTGGCGGGTGCGTCCTCGAGGAGGGCCGCGTACGCCTCTGCGAACTGATCGGCGAGTGCGGTGTCGGCGCCGTGGCTGGTGGCCCAGAAGATCGCGCGACGGTAGTGGGAGACGAAGTGGGTCATGGCGTTCACGCGGTCCTCTGCTGCTTGGAGGGGCGCCCGGTGAGGTTTCTGGGGAGACCGAGCTTGGTCGTGCGGATGCGGAAGGCGGTGTGCTCGCTGCAGCGGAGTGCGTTGGCGATCTCGGGGTCGTTGAACCCGTCTCCGTGGAGTCGGCGCACCTCGTCGTCGACGCGCTCGAGGATGGCGACCACGCGGGTCGGGGCTTCCGCCGGCTCGTCTTCGGGGACAGCCGGGGCGGGGATCCGGATCGGTGCCGGCGGCGCCGGGCGGACCGGCGCGGGGGTGGGGGTGTCGATCGCGGCGGCGCCGGCGATGTTGAGGATGTGCACGGCGGTGGCGCGCAGGAGTGCGGCGACGGTGGTGCCGTTCGCGGTGGCGTAGGCGTCGAGCGCCATCCAGTGGGTGCGCGGGAGATCGGTGCGGACGGGGACGTCGAAGCCGAAGTCCACGTCGTCGGGGTGGTTCATGCGATGGCCTCCTGTCGGTTCCGGCGCTGCCGGCGGGTCTTGCTGCGGTAGGCGAGCATCTGCATCGAGTCGCCACCGGTCAGGCTGCTGGCGGTGCGATGCACGGTCGGCCCGACCGGGGTGCGACGCGGCGCGTGGATGGCCTTGTCGATGAGGGTTTCGATCAGCACGTTCGGCGCGGCGGGGGTTCGCAGCTGCCGACCCATGACTGTCAGCTGGACGAGGGTCGCGGCGCGCACGTGGATCTCGATCGGCACCAGGTCGGTGGGTTCGATCTGCATGGTGACTCCCTTCGTTGCCTCTACCTGATAGAGGTGCCGCGAACGGGCGGGACCGGGACAAATCCGTCCTCGGCGCCGGCGAGGGCGTCGCGATCGAAGCGGAGGACCCACACGACACGGATGAGCTCGTGCATCGAGAGGGAGTGCCCCTGCTCGCACAGGACTGCGGCGACGGCTGCCGGGACGGCAGGGGTGGCCGGGGCGGTGGCGTGCACGCGTCGAGCCCAGTCGATCGGGGCGGCCATCGGGATGACGAAGTCCGGGTGGGCCGAGGTGGTGCGGGCCCGCCCGTCGCTGTAGCGGATCTCCAGACGCGGCCACAGCTCGGCGGGCGTCACCGAGACGACGACGCCGGTGTAGTCGAGCACGGTCGCACCGCGCTCGTTCATGTACATGCCGGCGACTCGTTGGCCCGGCTCGAATCCTATCCTCATGTCAACCACGTTAAGTAACCGGGTTGACATTGTCAACCCAGTTATGTAACTCGGTTGTTAGTTTGGCGTGTCACCTGGTTGGGTAACCCAGTGCGCCTAGAGTGCTGGCATGACTTCCCAGGACGAGGCCCGCGACCAGCTGCAGCAGGTCGCCGCCGACATCGAGCGGCTCCGGAGCGAGCTCGATGACGCGATCTCCCAGCGGTACGACATCGTCGAGGCCGCTCGAGCGGCGGGGATCACGTGGCGAGAGGCCGCAACGATCCTCAAGATGACCGAGACCGGCCTGATGAAGACGCAGGGCGCGACGAAGAAGGCTCGCGCCAAGAGCTGACACGATCGCGGGACGCGAGAGGGGGCCGCTGCCGAAGTGCAGCGACCCCCTCTCACATGCCGAGTCAGGCGGCGTGGCGCGTGAGGACTTCCGTGATGCGGTCGGCGAGCTCCCGCACCTGCTTGTGGTCGATGCCCTTGACCTCACCCTGAACGTCGAGCGCCGTCGGTCGGCCCGGGAACCGGAGAATGGCGCGGAAGTCGTCGATGCCAGGCATCACGAAGTAGTCGATGCGACCGGCGGTCGCAGCGCCGTCGAGGGCGCTCCAGGCGTCGCGCATGTCTTCGCTCTTGGACGTCAAGTTGCCGCTGGTGACTTGGGCGAAACGAGCGCCACCCGCGGGGAAGGCGTCGGCGATCACATCGCAGGCCTCCTCGAGCGCGCTGCGCAACGCGTCCGGGGTCTTGAACTGCTGCTGGATCTTGATCGTCTGCGTCACCGTCGCCATAGCAAGATTCTCCTAGGCACCACCGACAGGTGCCGCGTTCGCTGCGCTCGCAGGCGACGAGGCGGCGCCACCGATCGAGTTCATGGCGCGAGGCTGCGCGAGTTGCTCAGCTGGCACGATGCCGTCATGGAACTCGACGCGCTGTACGCGCTGCCCCCGGCGGACCAACGGACGTTCCTGCTGGGGCGACTGGCCACGGAGACGACCCGCATGGACATCGCGCTGCGGTTCCTCAACGCATCCCTGGACGGCAGGACTGAGAGCGATTCGTTCCGATACGCACTGGACCGCTTCCAGGTGAACGTCGACGAGTGCGAGGTGAAGGTGGCCGCCACCGGTCGGCTGTCGGACGACGAGCGCCCGCTCATCCGGGCAACTCTCGACGCCGCTCGCGCCGTCTACAGGCGCCGCAACCGTTTCGTGCACGACCTGCTTCGAGAAGATCTCTTCTCGAAGGACTGGGAGCTCATGCGGCTGAACCGGACGGGAGAGGAGTTCACCACGACGAACGCCGGCGACATGATCGCGCTGGTCTGTAACCTCGTCAGCGTGACCTACCGGCTCCGCGGGGCGGCGATCTACGCCTTGCAGGGCGGGTGGGCGGCGATGGCGTTCGGCACTGTCGTGGGGCAGTGGGACGGCACCGCGGACATCTCCCGCTGAAGCGCGCGGTCGTGCCGCGCATCGCGTTGGCTCAGTTCACGACGACCGGCACGTAGACGTCGACAGCTCGCGCACCTGCGTGGCCGGCTTCGGACAGTTCGTCGATGATGGCCGCGCGGACTGTGACGGGGTCAAGGCCGCCGTGCCCGGATCCAATCAGCGGCAGCAGCATGCTGCTGAACCCGGCAGCTGCCGTGGCATCGACGGCGTTCCGCGCGGCGGTTCGCACGCTGCACTCGGATGCTCGCCATGCGGCGTTGATGCCGGCGACATGAACGATCGCCGCAGCTCCGTCCCACTGCCCGCTGCCTGTCAGGACCGCTTCGCCGAGCACGAGGAGACGCCGCTGGGCCAGCTCTTTCCAGGGTTCCGGACCCGTCCGGGTGAGCAGCGCTCCAGAGATCCCGCCTGGCTGCATCAGCCAGCGGGGGACGAAGTTACGGTTCCAGGGGTTCACGAACACGTCGGTGCCGGCGTCGAAGACGTCGCCGCTGTAGTCGTGCAGTACTGCGGTTCCGACGTTCACGCGTTCGGTCATGCGAGGGCACCTCCCTCCTGCCGCTCCATGACCGTTGTGGCGGGGCCGGCGATGATGAGCGTCTCGAGTGGCGTCTCTCGCAGATCCTGCAGCGCGCGTGGGTGGTCGCGGAGCTCGAGGGGGTGAGGCCGTCGGTCAGCAGACCGTCGCGAGCGCCTGCGAGAGCCTTGCGACGAACAGCTCCGTCGGTACTTCCAGGCTGAGGCGCAGCATCGTGCGTGCGGCGTTGCGCACGAGGTTCCCGTCTGTCGAGTACGGGGTCGCCCAGATCAGTTTCTGCAGCGGAGCGAGCTGGGCGAAGCAGATGTGGTCGTAGCCGTTTCCGTCCGGTCTGATGCCCAAGCGGGGAGTGTCCGCAGCGCGTTCCTCAGCGGTCCAATCGGTAGGAGCAAGGTGCTCTGAGCCGGGGCCGGGCATCTCCACCCAGGCGAGGCCGGCGCCGGACTGGAGGACGTTCATGCCCCCGGCGGCGTACCAGCGCACCAAGTGCGCGGGGATGTGTGCGTGGATCATCTCGAACCCGAGGTGAGCCATCGCGCCGATCACCTCGGTGACGAGTGCGGAGCCGATGCCGTGGCCTTGGAAGCCGTCCCGCACGGCCACCTGAGGGAGCGCGGCCATGCAATTGCTGGAGAAGGGGCTCTCTCTGCGCGGTGTCCACGGCTGCCCGAACGCATACCCGACGACCTCGTCGTTGTGTGTGGCGACGAACCATGCGCTCCGGTCGGCGGGTGCTTCGCGGATCACGGTTGCGAGGCGGAGCGTGTCGAGGTTCGAGACGCCGGTGGTGCGCACGTAGTCGGGGAAGTACTCGCGTTGCAGTGCCAGGCATCCTGCGGCGTCTGCGGGTGTGGCCGGGCGGATGGTCACGGAGGAAAGGTCGGCTGCAGCGTCGTTTCCGGGGGGGCATGGTCGTCTCGCTCTCGCTGGTTCGGTCGCGGTCTTCGGGCGTCTCGGCGCCGCTGTTGGGGTCGATCACTGAAGGACGCCTGCGGCCTGCTGCAGGGCGATCGTCGTGGCCAGGATGACGAGCGTGGCGATCGCGATCGCTGGACCGTGTGCTCGAGGCCGCTTGCCGTGGCCGGCGGCGGTGAGGACAGCGCGCCAGAGGCCGGCGAGGAGCACGGCGATCGGGACCACGTACAGGGCGAGGGGGCCGGCGTAGATCGCCGGGATGATGGTCATGGCTGCGGCGAACTTGGCGTCGCCGAAGCCGAACATGCCGGCGAGGCCGAGGGCGACGTAGATGCCGAAGACCACCGCGGCGGTGATGGCTGGCCAGAGCACCCGCCAGGGGTCGGCGGTGGCGTACGCGATCGAGATCGTCTGCACCGCGGCGCCGGAGGCGATCGGGGCCACCCATCGGTTCGGCAGCTTCCGGGATCGGAGGTCGATCGTGATGGGCGCGGCCGCGGCGCCGGCGAGGAGCGCGGTGAGGAGCCAGGCGTACGCGGCGGTGCCGGCGATGGGGTGCGCTGCCAGGGCGAGTAGCGCGCTGCCGGCGGCGGCCGCGATGCTCGCCGTCAGGGTCGTCGAGATCCGGACGGGACGGGTGGCCGGCGCCGCGTCGGTCATCGGGTCGCGGCGTCGACGAGTTCGGCGGTCTCCTCGTCGAGTTCGTAGTCCGGGTCGCTGCCGCCCACGCGGGCGTACATCTCGTCGACGATGCGGTTGATCTCGGCTGCGTCTCGGTCCTGCATGGCGGCGCGGAGCTCGGTGCGCCAGCCGGCCTCGTTGAGGGGTTCGACGGCCTTGGCGACGTTGGCGGCGTAGCGGGCTTGGTTGACGTCGCGGATCTCGAGGGCGCGGCGGGCGAGCTCGTCGGCTGCGTCCATGACCGCGGCGATCATCTCCTCCTGGCGGACGGAGATCCATGCCCACCATCCGCGACGGGTGCTGATGCCGGCGAACGGGGTGCCGCGCACGAGCTTGATCGCTGCGACGAGGTCCTCGTTGGTGGTCTGGGTGAGGTCGTCGCCGATGAGGCTGCGGAAGTCGTCCCAGTCGGATCGGATGGCGGGGTGGAGTTGGTAGCCCTCCTGGCTCTTGTTCTCGGGGAACAGCGGCGTGCCGGTGGGGTCGGCGCCGAGGGCCTGGCGCACCAGGCGGACCAGCTTGCGCTGGCTGTCCTTCGCGTTGACGGTGTCGGGCCAGAACGCCTGCTGGAGCATCGTGCCGTTCACGGGTGCGGTGAGGTTGAGGTAGCTCAGCAGTTCCGCGCCGCGGCCGGGCAGCCGGTCGGGGGCGGCCAGGTGCAGCACGTCGACGGCGCCGAGCATCCGCACGTACGGGGCGGGCCAGTCGGGCGCGGTGACCTCATCGGCAGCCACTGGGACAGATTCGACGTCGGCTGGGACATCTGCGGGCGCGATCGCGACATCCGGCGCCGGTTCGGTGACATCCTCGACCGCCGGAACAGCATCCTCAGCCTCATCGTGCGCATTCGCCTCGGGGACGCGCTCAGCGGCCGTCTGCGCGCTCAGGGAGTCGTCCGGGTGTGCTGCTGCAGCCGGCGCTTCATTGACCGTGAGAGCGGCCTCCGCAGCAGACGCAGGGGCTTCCTCGTCGGCGGGTGCGGTGATGGTGCTGACCGGGGCGGTTGCGGGGGCGGCGACGCAGTCCTGCTCCGTTGTGGCGAAGAGCTCCTGGACGAGTTCGAGCTCGCGGCCCTGGAGGACCTGCGGCGTGAACGGCAGCGGCGGCATGACCTCGCCGGGCGAGACCAGCTCCGCGCTGGTCGCGGAGGAGATCCGGACGATGGACCCGGTGCCGACAGTCTCGCCGTTGGCGATGGTTGCGATCCCGAGACGCGGCACACGCTCGACGAGCTGCTGCAGCTCGCGCTGCACCGCCTCGTCGGGCAGCTGGCCGAGGACCACCACGTGGGGCGCCCAGGACTCAGCATCGGTAGCGTGGGCGCGGGCACTGTGGACGCCGTCGACGCCGTAGCTGTTGAACGACGCCTCGCGGCCCTCCAGGCTCGTCCGGAGGTTCCGGACCAGGGCAACGGTGTCCTCGACGTGCTGCACCCGGAACCGGTCGAGGTCGCGGGCGAGACCGTGCGGCATGCCGACCAGCGTGACTTCGATCTGCTCGGACCACGGGTTCTCGGCGAGCTCGACAGCGATGGCGTTGAGCACACCACGGGCGGTGTCCTCGTCACCGATGACGTTGAGGGAGCCAACCTGCTCGAGGTCGAGCATGAGCACTCCCCCGTGGTCGTCAACGCCGATCGTCGCGAGCGCGGGATACGGGGACACGGACTCTCGTGCCGGCGGGGTCGCCGTACCGGGCAGGACGACCCAGGCGGTGCGGTCCTCGGATGCGGCGACGAAGGGAGCGGGGAGGTCGGCGGGCTCACTGAGGTAGAGCGCGATCTCCTGTTCCTCGAGTCGGAGCGCGAACAGCTCCGGCAGCACGGTGCCAGTGTCCTCGGCCCAGATCTGCAGGCTGCGGAGCGCATTGTCGATGTCCTGCAGACCGAGCGGGTTCTCGATCATCCGCAGCTCGAGCTCGAGGTTCGCAGCCTCGGGTTCCGGCATCGCGATGCGGGTGCCGGGACGGCGCTTGCGGCGCTGCTTGAGCCGCCGGGCGCCGAGCGCGCTGAGCAGGCCCGCCGCGAGCACGCTGGCGATGCCGCCGGCGGTTGCCAGCGGGATCGTCACGTCATCGTCGTCGAATGCGGAGGACGAGCCCGCGTGGTCGGCGGCACTCGAGGGGCTGTCGACGGTCTGCCCGGCGACGGGTGGTGCGCTCGCCGCGGCGGAGGCCGGGGCGAGCGCGGTGGGTGCCGCGCTCGCGGATGCAGATGGGGTGGGCGTCGTCGGGGCAGCCTCGTTCGCTGCGGTCGTGGAGCCGCCGGCGTCGGTGGCCGCATGAGTGCTCGAGGAGCTGCTTGTCGACGGTGTCGGCGCGGGGGCGGCGGGCTTCGGTGCGGCTGCCGGCGTCTGGATGACGGTGATGTTCGGGACGGTGAGGTTCCACCCTGGGCGGAGGAGGTTCGGGTTGGTCAGGTGCTGCCCATCAGGCTGCACGGTGGCGGTCGAGGCGTTGAAGATGTCGAGATCGCGGGTGCCGTCGCCGTAGTAGTGCTCGGCGATGTTCCAGAGGTTGTCGCCGGGCGCGACGGTGTGATGCACGGTCTTGGTCGTGACGGTTGCGGCGGCGGGCTTGGCGGTCTCGGCAGCCGGCGGCGCGCGTGGAGCTGCTGGTGCGGCGGCCGGCGCTTCGACCGGCTGCGCGGCGACGGTATGCGTCGGCGCGGGAGCGGCGTTCGCGATTTGGGCGGTGCCGATCATCGTGCCGCCGGCGAACATGACGAGCACGGCGGCGATGAGGGCGGCGGCGACGTGCTGCTGGCCGCGGAAGATCGGGAGGCGCTTCTTGGTCGGACGACCTGTGATCGTGGCGCCGAGCTCGATGAGGAACGGGACGGCGAAGAGTGCCCAGGCGATCCAGCCGGCGCTGGGCAGCAGCTTGGTGAGGAGGATCGTGTTGCCGTAGTCCGGGGTGAGCGTGACGATGCTGTGCAGCTCGGTGCCGGTGAGGAGCGGGTTGCCTGCCGCGACGACGAGCACGATCGGGACGCCCACGAGGACGGCGACGATCGCGACGAGTGCGCCGAGACCGGTGATGAACCTACGCATGGTGCTGCCTTTCTGTCCCCCGTACGGGTGGCATCAGTGTAGGAAATGGGCGGTTCGACACACCGGGACCGGCCCGAAACGGCGGGAGCGCGGACTTTTCGTTGCCGGATCCGGCGAGATCGCTGCCGCGAGGGTGCGTCGACATCGGTTCAGCGCGCCCGGGAGAACCATCGCCGGGCTTGCTTCGTCGGCGCATGCTGCAACGCGTACGCGTAGGCGTCGTGCCACTTCGCAGCCGTGCTGCGTTTCCGGACGTCTCTGCCGATCACCGCTACCCCGACCATGCAGATGAGCAGGAAGAGGACGATGACAACGCTCGCTCCGAGATCGCGTGTACTCAAAACGTTGAACCCCGATAGGAGCACCGCGATCGCGGAGAAGATGAAGCTCAGCGACGGGATCAGCCGGTCGTGTCCGCGAGCTTGCTCCCGGAGAACCAGCATCACCTCGAACTGCGTTTCGCTGCCCGCAGCGAGAAACCGGTTCGCGTCGGATGCCTGCACCTCGTGCTTGACGCCGGTGGGCAAGAACGCCTCAATCGTCGAATCGTCGGACCACTTCCACTGCTTGCTCATCCGCCGTACGTCCCGCCGTCGGGCACAGTGTTCACGCTTTGGAGCTCGCCGACGCGAACCGTCGTGGAGCTCTGCGTGTCACGTACTGCGATGGTGCCGTTGGTCCCGCCACCGGTCCAGTTCACCGTCCAGTGGCTTGTCGCCGTGACGGGGAACGTGCCGCCCTTGGAGGTGTGGGTGTAGCGGAAACCGCAGGTCGGCGAGTCGGTGGCGACCTGGTTGCCCATCGTGGCCTGGTTGAACGCTGTGCCGGCCCCGCAGTTGACGGTCTGGCCGTCGCCGCTGGACCACGTGACGCCGGAGACGGACGCGGTTGCGGTGACGGTGACGCCGCCGAGGGTTGCGGTCTTGGAGTACGGCCCGTACGTCAGGGGTTGGGGGTTCTCGACCCAGAGCCAGACGGGGATGCCGACCCAGGTGCGGCGGTAGGGCGCGGTGCCGGCAGGGTCGTCGGTGTGGGTCTTGCTGGCCGGAGCCATGCCGATGTCGACGCCCTTGAGCTGGAAGGTCTTCACCAGTGCTGCGGCGGCCTGGGCCGGGGTATACCGGTTGATGCCGGCCGGTGGGGTGTTGGACCAGAACGTCCCGCCGAAGCAGTCACGGCCAGCATCGTCGAGGCCCGGGCAGGTGCAGGTGTACCAGGCTCCCGAAGCGGCGGACTCGCCGCCCGGCGCGGCCGGCTGCGGGTTGCTCAGCTTGACGTAGCCGGTGCAGTTGTCGTTGTTCGACCACGAGCCGTCACTGCTCGAGCAAGGAACGTCCTTGCCGTCGTAGGAGCACTTCTTGGGCCCGGGAGTGAACTTCCCCGGAGACGCATCGCCATCCCCGCTGTTACCGGGTGCAGGCTCAGTCGTCCCACCCCCGCCGCCTCCCCCGGTACCGGGAATGGTCACTCCGACGCTGCAGGTCGGATTGAGGATGTCGCCCGAGCAACCGCCGCTGCCACTGCTATCGGCGAACGCCGGCGTCGCCGTCAAGATCGAAACCACCATGCCGAGCGCGGCGAGGAGCCCTAACGCCCTACCCCGCCTCAGCATTGCGGGGCTCCCTGACCACTGATGGACTTCGTTTCCGCCACTTCCCAGGCCTTGTCCTCCGGTATGTACTGCGTCTTAAGCTGCACCGGGAATCGGACCGTCTTGGACTTCGGCACGACCGTGCCGTCAGCCTTCTTCGACACCTGGTCCGAGGTATCGAAGCACCCCACGACATAGACGGTGCCGTTTGGAATCTGCGTTCCGTCGTGATCGATGAGCGCCCCGTATGAGGACGCCTCTGCGTCGGCAGCCCACTTTGGCGCACCGTAAACCTTGAACTTCTGTTCGCGGATCTGCTTGGCAATCGTGTGCACGGAGTCGCGGGCGGTGCTGATGGCGAACTTGTCGATGCGCTCGGGGTCCGCACCCCCATCGTGCTGGATCTCGTACTGGACGGCGATGAAGTCCTTCACCGCTGCAGACGCACCCTTCCAGGCAGCGTTCTCGTCCTTGGGCGCTTCGACCGAACCCGGCTTGCTGATCGGTGCGTATGGAGTCCGGGTCGGGGTGGGCGTGGTGGTCTTGCTCGAGCTCGCGGTCGGGTCCGCTGCGGGGGTGCTGGTGCAGCCGGCGAGGAAGACGAGCGCACCGAGCGCGGCCGCGGCAACGGGGGCGAGCCTTGGGTTGATGGTCATGTCGTGTTCCTGTTCGTTAGTGGTCGACGAGGCGAGCGGACGCGGTGGCGTGGACGGGCATTGGGCCAACACCGAAACCGCCGAGGATCTTCGGCGAATAGGTCTGCTCAACGGTGACGTACACCTGGTTGTTGATGATGCTGGCGCTGCCGCGGACGCCGACGGCGCTGATGTAGTTCTCCGCCGCGGTGACGGCGGCGTCGGGACTGAGGTTGAAAGCATCCCCGTTGACGGAGTTGCCGGTGGCGGCGTTGGTACCAGCGCGGGCGGCACCTTGCGCGATCGTGAGGGCTTGCTGCAAGGTCTGCGTCTTCCCGTCGCCGTCGACGACGGATCCGGCGACGATCATCATGGCGATGCAGAGGATCACCATCATCGGGATGAACTTCATCTCGTCACCGCTCTCGGTAGGGGTCGACGGGGCTTGATGCGGTCTTCGTGATCGTCATCGAGCCTGGGATGAACGGGACGGAGAGGTCCGCGGTGTTGATGCGGCAGGTGATCGTCGCGGTGACGGTCCCGGTCTGACCAAGGCTGGTGCTGAGTCCGTTGCCGCCGATCGTGACGTCGAGCGAGGCGCAGTGGGCGTTGTCGCCGAGGGCGAGCTGCGCGGCCTCTGTGGCATGGGCGACGGCGTCAGTGCCTCTCGACATCGACGCGTCACGCGCTGCGGCGAAGGCAGCGGACTGGACGCTGTTGTCGGTGAGCCCGTACCGGCCGAGGAAGATCCCGAACGCGACGATCGGGACCATCGCGCCGATGATGATGATCGTCACCGGCGGCAGGTCTTCGACGTCGCCGCGTTCGTCGCGCAGGATGCGTCGGATGGTCCTCATCATGGTGCTGGCACCCATCGCTCGACGGGTCCGGTAATGGTCCGGTGCACGGGCGGCAGCTGCACGCCGGGGATCATCGACACGGCCTGGCCGGTGACATCCACGGTGACCGTGTCACCGTTGCGGTTGACGTCGACGCCGCTGCCCTGCAGGAACCCACCGGACTGTTGGAGCACCTGACGTGCTGAGTAATGCCCGGCGCCGCTGGTGGATTCGTAGGCTCGAGCGTCGTTGTACGCAGCTACGGCCGCGTTCTGGGCGACGTTGGTAGCCTGGTACCAGAGCGCGAATTGCAGGGCCGCGAAGAGCACCAGGAAGATCGTGGGCGCGATGATCGCCGACGACGCGAAGCCACGTTCGTCGCTCCGCAGCCGTCGGGCGATCGCGATGATGCGCTGCATGGTCTCTCCCTTCCTGGTTACTCGTGTGGGTTCTGCGTTGGATCAACCCGGGAGCTTGCCGATGTAGCCGTTCACCCAGGCCGTGACGAGCGCGATGATCGAGAGCGCGAGAACAGCGCCGCCGACCATCCAGATGGCCTTCCACGGGCTGTCCTCGACGCCCGCCTCGGGGGTGGCGGTGAGCTTCCTCATGCGGTCGTTGAGCAGGCTCTGGAGCAGGACGATGCGCCGCAGGACGGCGGTACGGAGACGGTTCATGGTGGGTTCCTTTCGGTGTGCTGGGTCAGGAGGTGGTCGTGATGAGCTGGAGGACGGCGGGAGCCATCGTGATCAGGAGGATGGGGAACAGCGACACCGCGACAGGCCACCCCATGCTCGAGGTGACGCGCTCGGCGGCGTCCTTGTCGTCGGCTGCGACCTGTGCCCGGAGCTTGTTGCAGGCGGCGCGGAGTTGGCTTCGCAGGCCGACTCGCGCCTCGGCGAGTCGCATCATGCGGGCCATCTCGACCAGCGCGGGGACGTCGACGTCGTTGCCGAGTCGGGCCAGGGCGTCCCACTTCGACACTCGGCTGAGCTCGGCGACCTGGTACTCCCGACGAATGCGCTTGAACACCCAAGAGTCCGAGACGCTGGCGGCGGACTTGAGCGCGTTGTCGGCGTTGACCTCGCCCAAGAGCGCGACCGCCACGAGCTCGAGGTAGATGGTGACGAACCTCGTGAACTCACGCTGTGCTGCTCGGGCTTGGGCTCGCACGGCGGCGTCCGGGTAGGTCCACATGACGGCTGCGGTGACGGGTGAGAGCAGCAGCGGGAGCGCGAAGAACCTGTGGAACAGGATCTGGTAGAGCAGCGGGATCACCAGGGGTGCGACGAATCCGAAGATGGCGAACTGGAGCTTGTCACCGTAGAAGCGGGCGACGGACCGGTCGAGGAGGTCGAGCTGCTTCGTCGGCGCGGTCAGCCCGGGCACGTTCGGGAGGTGCTGGTGGAGCCAGCCCCCGGCCCGTTCAAACGCGGCTGCCTTCTTCGGGTCGCCGGTTGGGACGGTGTTGACGTCGCCGAGCCGGGCGAGGGCGTCGTCGACGCGGATCACTCGGGGCGCTCGGGTGAGGAGCACCATCGCGAGGCCGGTCCCGACGATCGCGCCGGGGACGAACGCGAGGAGTGCGGGGTTCATCGACGCCCCTCCGATTCGGTGAGGATGATGCGGGGTTCCGGGCGGGTGCGGGTGAGGGACTTGGCCCAGACCAGCAACGCAACGAACCCAGCCAGGATGATCGCCAAAATGACCTGCCCCAGGGGCGTCCGGTACATCGAGATCTGCTGGGTGTGGGAGAACAGCACGATGCCGACGAGCACAGCACCGATGATGAGTGTCATCGTGCGCATGGTGCGTCGGGGCTTGTCACGTTCGTTGTAGATCTCGATTCGCATGGTGGTCTGCACCGCGAGGTTGTCGGCGACGCCCTCGAGCGCCTTCGCGAGACCGCCGGAGCTGAACTCGGCGGCCTGGATGAGGTAGATGGTGACTTCGTCGACCCAGGGGCTGTCGAGCTCGTCGGCGAACGCACGCAGTGCTGCCGAGCTGGACCAAGAGCCGTTCATGCGTGCTGCGAGCCGGTCGACCGGGACGCGGATGATGGCGGGCGTGGAGGCGCGGGTGACGTCGATGACCTCGCGGAGCGTGAACTCACCGGTCTCAGCGGTCGAGGCCAACGAACGTGTCCACGATTCGAGCGCGGAGAGGAGATCCCGTTCCCGGGTGTCCTGCTTACCGAGGAGCAGCGGCAGACCGACGACCGCGGCGGGGACCACGACCACCAGCAGGATGATCCCCGAGATCGCGGACGTGATGACGCCAGCGACCAGGCCGACGACGATGAGGTTCTTGGTTCGCCGCGACACCGCCTTCCAACGCTGCGCGAGCGTGGGTCCGGTCGGCTTCTTCGCGACCGGCTTCGGCGGAGCGGGCTGGAAGGCGCGGACGAGCAGGATGATGCCGGCGACGACCGCTGCGCCGGCGAGTGCTGCGAGGAGCGCCATCATTCCTCCCAGAGAATCTCGGGGTTGAGCCCGTTGCGGCGGAAGGTCTGCTCGAGCTCCGGCGAGGGGCGGTGCTTCTCGTAGGTCTCCCGGTCGTAGTTCCATTTGATCAGCGGGGACGCGATCGGGGTCTGGCCGTCGTCGCTCCCCGGACGCGGGATGACCTCGGCGATCTCGGAGACGATGCGGCGGCGGGTGCCGTCGCCGTTCGGGATGGTGTCGAGGTACACGACGATCTGGATCGTGCGCAGGATCTGTCGCAACGGGACGATGTCGCTGCTGAGGCTCTGCTCGCTCATGAGCACGTCCGCGAAGCGGTGAAGGGCGTCGTTGGCGTTGCGGGCGTGGATGGTGGAGAGCGAGCCCTTGCCGGCGAGCATCGCCTTGATCGCGACCGGCCCTTCTGGGCCACGGATCTCGCCGAAGAGGATGCGCTGGGCGGAGACGCGCAGCGCCTGGAGGAACGCGTCCTCAAGGCTGTAGGGGACGGCGAGGTCGCCGGTGCCCACGGCGGACGGCAGGTACTGCAGGTCGGTGACCTGCCGGTGCCGCTCGGGGTTCTTGCCGAGGTAGAGCTCGCGCTCGGTCTCGATCGTCGCGATCTTCTCGTCGGGGTCGACGGCGGACATCAGCGCGCGGAGGAAGGTCGTCTTGCCGGCTGCCGGGTACCCAGCGACGAGGATGCACTGGTTCGCTGCGACGGCTGCGCTGAGGATGCCGGCGCCGGGCTTGGGCAGTGACCCGAGCCGCACCATGCCGGGCAGGTCGATGTCGACGAGGTTGTGCTTGCGGAAGGTCAGATCGGGGGCGGTGGTGATCGCCGGGCCGGTCCCCGAGAACCGGACGCCGCCGATGTCGAGGTCGATGTGCCCATTGGGGCGAGCGAACACGCGTCCACGGGCGGCGGCGAGATCCGCGACCATGCGCAGCAGATCGTCGTTGTTCTCCGCCATCGGCCGGCGGCGCTCACGGCGGCCGTCAGTCTTGGTGACCATGACGTTGTCGTAGCCGACGACGGTGATGTCCTCAACGTCGGGCTCGCGCAGGTACTGCTGGAACCGGCCGTACCGGAACGCGCTGTCGAACATGGCCTGGACGTGCCGTTCGATGCGGCCGCTGTCCCAGCCACGGTCCGGTCCGCGGTTGATGACTTCGTACTGCAGGTGCCGCTCGGTGCGGCGGCGCATCTCAGCGAGGGCGTCTTCCTCGAACTCCGTCTCCGGGCCGGCGGACGCGATCGCGACGTCGAACTCGGCGCGGGATCGGGTGACCGAGTCGAGGAGGTTGAGCTCCTTGATGTGCTCGTCGACGAGCCGCCAGTCGACGTCGGTGGGGTGCTCGTCGTGGACCTCGACGACCTCGACGCGGGCGCGGTCGCGGCGCGGCACCGGAGCGGTCGTCTCGGCAGGGAGTTCGGGCTGTTCCGGAGACGCTGGAACGGGGTCGACCAGGTGCAGGCGCGCACCGTTCGCGGCGGCGAATAGGTGCGCGCGACCGTCGGCTCGGGCCGTAGTGGGTTCGTCAGGGCTGCCGGGTGCGAGGTTGGTGTCAGCAGCGAGGTCGGCCAGGAAGGGCCGCTCGCTGATGCTGATCTGCGGGGTGCTGTCGTCGGCCATCAGCCCACCACCTTCCGGTCGAGATCTGCAGTTGTCTGTGCGTCGAGTTCGGCGACGGCGCGGCGGACCGCCTGACGGTAGGCGTTCCGCTGCGGCTTGGCATCAGGCCGGCCGAGCGAGAACACGGCGGCGCCGTCAGGGTCCCAGGGCAGCTCAGCGAGCACCGGGAGGACATTGCGACCGAAGTCGCCAGCGGGGATCGCTTCGTAGCGGGACTCGGTCAGGACGAGTCGGTACTTCTCCGCGCGGCCCACGCCCTGCAGGCGCTCGGCGAAGTCCGGCAGCTCGGCTCGGCGGTAGATGCGGTTGAGGTCGACCATCGTGCTCTCGGAGAAGATCGTGACGCGGTCCGCGCCGTCGAGCAGCGGCAGCCGGATGTCCTCGTGTGCGATGCGGCCGAGGTCCACGATCACGTCGATATTGGCTTCGCTGATGGCGCGGAAGAGGTTCGGGAACCGTGCCCACATGCGGCGGACACCATCGACGATGCTGAGCTTGTGGAAGCCTGGGACGACCCACATCCGATGCCCGTTGGGCAGCGTGGGGATCGGTTGCGGCAGGGCGGGAAGGTCGTGGACGGCGATCGACAGGCCGCGCTCGGGAGTGATGAGGTCCTGCCAGGTGAGCACGTTCCGGGAGTAGGCGACTGCGACCTTGTCGAGGCCGCCGGCGCTGGGGTGCAGATTCGAGCGGAAGAAGCCCGTCATCGCCGAGGTCGCGTTGGCGGTTTCAGCTTCGAAGACGACGACCGGGCGGGGCCAATGCACCGCGAATGCGAACGCTGCGGTGGTGACGCCGGGTGAACCGGCGAGGGAGGCGAATGCGTGGACGGCCATGTCAGTCCTCCGCTGCGGCGAGATAGACGGCGACCTGTCCGGCCGCGGCGCGGCTGGTGACGTCGGCGGCGTTCCGGGCGTTGATGTAGACGTCGACGACGGTGGTTCCAGACGCCTGGCTCGTACGTGAGGCAGACACGGTGCCCTGGACGGGCGCGGAGTTGCTCCTCGCGGCGGCGGCCCCGTCGGTTGCGGCGATCGGGACGATCTCTATGCGGTCCCCGGCGACCAGCTGCTGCGACGGCAGCTGTGCTGGCTTGAGGGAGAGCCCGACGAGGGCCTGCCCGTCAGGAACCGGGAGCGCGGATGCGACGGCGGAACGGGTGAGCAGACTGCCCTTTGGCAGGTCGACGGTGGCCACCTTGCCGATGAGGCTGCTGGAGTCCGCGGCTGCGACGCCGTCGGTGCGCTGGCCCGCGGCGACGTCGATGGTCGTCAGGTCGTCCTTGGTGATGGTGTCGCCGCGGTCGATGCTCTTCGCGATGACGAACACCTGCTGGGTGTGCGAGGACGTCGAGTAGATGAAGACGCTGGCGACACCGCCGACGATGATGAGCGCGGCCGCGCCGGCCGCGTACACCCATGAGCGGCGGGTGCGCACGGGTGCGATTGCGCCGGCTTCACCCCGAACGGGGAGATCTCCGGCGGTTCCGGTCGCTGTAACCACGTGTCTGTCCTTCCGACGACTGCCTCTACCTATAGGAGGTGCATTCGGGAGGTGTAACCGGGACAAATCCGCCTGAACCGCGCCCCCGAGGTACCCCACGGCACCCGAAATTGCTGGGTGCAACGGTCAGTCTAGCTCGTGCAACAAAATGTGCAATAGCCGGAGGGGGCGGGGTGCTGAGAGCTTCAGTGGGTTCCGCGGATGCGGCTGCGGTACTCATCGAGTGCTGCGTCGAACGCCGATGCGTTGACGTACCAGCGCAGCGGTGGGGTCCCACCCTTCGGACCGTGCTGAAAGTCGGGGTCCGGACGCGGGTCGAGGATGTGCGCTTCGACCAGCGGGCGAATGTGCGCGTTGACGTTGCTGCGGCTGATACCGAGTTCCCGCATCAGGCCAGCCGCGGTGCAAAAGCCGTCTCGGAACGCGATCGCGAGGATGCGTGCGCGCATCTCGGAGAAGCCGATGGCCCGCGCGGCGGCGGTGCGCTCGTCGGCGCGCGCGTCGTGGTTCGGGGCCATGGGGTTATTGTTCCGCATCCGGCGGCGTTGCCCAGGAGTGAGCCGGTTCCCGCGCCCCTTTCGTCCGCGGCGGCGGCCTGCACTCACCACGTTCCGTCGCCGATCGCGTTGACGCGCCAAAAGGTGGGGCCGGTGCCGCCGATGGTGAACTGGTAGCTCTTCGCATGGGTGAGCTTGCGGCCCCAGTCGGGCGAGTGGATGAGTCCGCCTTTGCCGTCGTAGATCCCGATATGGTGCCCGACCCACGCGACCAGATCGCCGGCCTGCGCCTTCGATGCTGGGATCTGGTGCGCCTGAGCGAGCTGGCCAGAAACGACGGTGCTGGGGAGATCGACGTCGAGCACCTGGTGGTACATGTAGTACACGAATCCGGTGCAGCACCAGCCGGCCGTGGGGCTGCCGGCGGAACCGCATGCACCTGAGTACGGCACCTTGCCGACGTACTGCTCGGCGTACGCGACCATGTCGGCGCCGGTCTTGCCGTTCGGTGAGGACCAGGACGCGTTCTCTGTGTCGCTGCCTTTCCCGCCGCTGCCGCCGCCGTTGCTGCCGCCGCCGCTCGAACAGCCGCCACCGTTGCTGATGGTCTGGGAGGCGGTGTCGGCGGTGACGTTGACGCCTCGCTCGGTCATGAGGGACGCAGCCGAGCTCTCCCACTTCGCGTACGCCTTCGGGAACCCGGAGATCTGGACCGCTTGGGCGGCGTCGTTGAGGCTGAGATCCTGCCAGTTCGCGACGTCGAGCAGGCCCTTCGGGGTGCCTCGGTTGGGGCCGAGGGGGCCGCCGTAGAACGCCTTCGCTTCGTAGGTAGGGTCCTGCCGCTCCTCGAGCGAGCCCCAGTTGGCGCGCTGCTGGAAGATCCCGACGGAGTCCCGGTCGCCATGGTCGAGGTTGCGCAGACCGGACTCCTGCAGCGCCGTCATCAGAGCGACCTGGACACCCCGGGAGGGCACGTTGAGGCCACGGCCGACGGCGATGATCGTGCCAGCGTTGGCTCGCTGTTCGCGGGTGAAGCTCAGCGTCTTGCCGTTGCCGGCGTCGACGGTGGTGGTGTCGGAGGCGGTGGTGTCGGAGGCGGTGGTGCCGGATGCGGTGCGCCCGCCCCCGCCGAGTGGGGAGCAATTCAGCGCCGCCGGGGAGCCGGAGAGCAGCTGCATCGATGACAGGAACACTCCGGCGATGCCAACGACCGGGATGAGGATTACCACGACGCAACCGGCGATGATCGCGATGACCGTCTTGTTGCTCATGGTGTGGGTCCTGCCTGCTGGGCGGCGGCCCGCTCAAGGGCGGCGCGTACCGGGGACGGGGAGACTCGACGCGGTGGCTTCGGCATCTGAGTGACGCGGTAGACGCCGGCGCTGTTGGGTCGGCGCGGTTCGACGCGGCCGGTTCCGTCGGTACCGACGACGATGCGTCGTCCGAACGGGGTGGCCGGCGCTCCGGCAACTCCAGTGGGCTTGCCAGCCGGGGTGCCGGACGGGAGGGACGGACGGGTCGGGCCGGAGCCGACCTTCCGGTTGAGCACGTTGCGGTTCAGGGCGGGGAGCGCGTGCTGCTGCAGCACCTTCTTGCCGGCGAGCGAGGCGGTCTTCATGACGACTGCCGAGGTGCCGCCGGACGCTCCCGCTGCGGCAACCTTCCCGACGGTCAGAGCGGCCTTGGCGACGGCGGGGAGGGCTCCGGCGGGACGGGCACCGGGTCGGCCATCGGGTCGGCGGGTGCTGGGTGTCGACGTGAGGTGGCCGGCGTCCACCGGCTCGGGCTCCGGGGACTGTCCGACGGCGGGCTTCGGCTTCGGGGAGCGACGTTTCCAGGCGTCGTAGGCGTAGCGGGGCACCTGGCGGAGGGTCTCTGAGGTGAGCGGTGACATCTGCGAGCCTTCGCCACCGAGGCCGAGCTTGGCGAGCCGGTCGGCGAGCTCGTGGCCGGTCTTCCGCGAGTGGACGAAGAACCAGATAAGGCTGATGACGAAGGCGATGACGACGAAGTTGATGATTCCGGTTTGCGCGACGATCGTCAGGCCTGCCTTGGAGGCAAAGCCCATGACGCTGGTGAGAATGCGGAGGTACCCGGCGAGAATCACGGCGATGCCGCCGACGAAAAGGGCTCCCACCCACATGCCGATGAACGACCGCCACAACATCTGTCGGGCGGTGCCCGGCGCGATCGCGAGGTTGACGGCGATGCCGGTCTTGATGGCCTTCCACAGCGTCCACATCACGCTGAGGAGGTACGCGAACGCTAGCCCCGCTGCGAGCCCGAACAGCGCGCCGGACCCGGAGGCGATCGTGACCGCAGTGATCACCTGGCCGATGCTGGTATGGGTGACGTAGTCCTTCGCAGCCTCGTCGCACTTGCCGACCGCGTCGCGGACGCTCGTCGACGAGGTGTCGTAGGGACTCTGCTTCTTCATCTGTTGAGTGAAGGTGGTGTCGCAGTCGCCGCTGAGCGCGTGACCGAACGCAATCTCTTGCGCGGGGGCGCGCACGAACACATCGATCAGGCCACCTGACAAGGAGTCGGAGACGAGGTCCGCGGCCTGCTTCTTGTCCGGCTCACCGGTTGGGGCGGTGTTGTCCGGTGAGAGCACGCTGGCGGAGAGGTTGGCGCCGTTTGCCTCGGACCAGGCGAGCGCGCCGTGGTCTCCGGTGATGGTCTCGACTGGGTTGGCGAGGACGCCGACGGCCAGCGCGGCGCAGAGCACGGAGACGGCGATGTCAGCGGAGCCCTGTGCGACCTTCCCGCGCATGATGAGGATGCCGCCGACGAGCCCTGCGGCGGAGAGTGCGAGGGCGGGCCAGGTGAGGTCGCCGAGGGTTGCGTGCAGGACTGTGGCGATGTCGTTGAGGGGGGTAGCGATCCAGTCGATCCACGTGAACGCGAGGAGGAACTGCAGCAGCCAGAGCACCCACAGGAATGTGGTGAGGTGCGTGCTCCAGACGCTGTCGATCAGCCCGGAGATCCAGATCTGCTGCGGGTGCCAGACGTCGCCTCGGTTGAGCGGGAGGACGGCGTAGTTCACGAGGGGCACGCCGTTGGAGTCCTTCGCGGTGAGCGGCGGAAGGAAGGGCAGCGTGTTGCTGGCGTTCTGGGATGCGCCGTCGGCGTACGCAGCTGGCATGGCGATCGCTGCTGAGACAGCCCACACGGCGAACAGCATGAGGAACGAGGTCCAGCGCGGGTGACGGCGCACCCACCGCCAGGTCTGACGGGCGGCGTAGCGGAGGGTGCGGTGGGCCGCAGCGGCGTGGGCGATCACGACGTCACCGCCAGCTCCAGCGATGCCGCTTCGGGCGTGGAGAGCACCGCGGTCCGGCGCTCGGGCCGGCGGGGCAGGATCACCCGCACCTTGCCCATGCGGGGGCGGGTGTCGCGGTAGAGCGCCTCGCCTCTGCGGTCGTCGGGCACCTTCCCGGACGCGTCGCGCGGGGAGAGCTCCTCGGTGACCATCCGGACGAGTTCGGGGTCGCTAGCGATCGCTTTGTGGAACCACTCCAGGTTCGCTCGAGCGAGGTCTTCGTCGGTCTGACGGAACTGGAAGCGGTTCTTGATGAAGCCGCGGCCGCTGCCGAGCGAGACGGCGTCCTGGCTCGCGACGAGCACGGGAGCCTTGTTGCGGCGGCCTTCTCGGTACCAGAGGTCCATTTCCTGGTCACCCTCGGGCGAGTTGGTGATGTGGTGTGCCTCGTCCGTTGCGAAGAGGGTGAGCTCGGTCTTGCTCGCGAAGCAGATCCGGCGGCTGAGGGAGGTGATCATCGCGTACATGGCGCGGCCGAACAGCTTCTCCAGTGGCACCCGGTCGAAGAGGTGCTTGTTGGCGAGTTCGCTCTCGGTGGGCAGCGCGACGCCGTGGGTGAGGAACATGATGGCTCGTTTGCCGAGATCCAGCGGCGGCATGGAGTCGTCGAACAGGACCCGGCCCATCTGCTTGCCGGCGTAGAGCTTCATGCGCTTGGCGATGGTGCGGGCGCTCTCGTCGTCCTTGCCGAGCAGCTCGAGGTGCGCGTGCACCTGCCGCATCGAGGTGAGGTTGTTCTTCTCGGCGTAGTCGGGGTCGAGAACGGACGCGATCGTGGCGCCCTCGTCGGACTGTGCCGAGTAGCCGAGCAGTGCCGAGAGCAGCGTCTGCACGGTGGCGCTGCCCTCGCGAACGCCCAGCAGGCGCAGCGGGTCGAGCGACACCTCCGGTTCGGTCAGGTCGACCAGGACGGTGTGCTCGGGGTCGAGTGACGCGGCGAAGAGCGCGTACTCCCGTTCCTCGGTGCGGTCGATCGCGAGGATCTTGCCGCCCCGGTCGTGGGTAGCGCCGAGGACCAGCTTGATGAACGTGCTCTTTCCTGCGCCGGGCTCACCGACGCAGCCGATCGACGCGGCCGAGTCGGCGAGGATCTGCCCCTCCAGGTCGAGGAGCACCGGCCGGCCCATGCCGCCGGTGATGTTCTCGGCGATGAGGATGCCCTTGTCGTCACCGAGGTCGGTCGACAGCAAAGGTGCGAGCGCGCCGAAGTGCGCACCAGGGGCGATCTCCGTGAACTCCCGGACCTGCCGGGTGGTCGGGGTACCCGGCTGCATCCCCCACCAGAGCGCCTCCTGCGCGCCGAGCGGGATGTCGAAGATGAAGTCGATCCGCTTGAAGTCGCGGCGGAGGAACTCGGCACGGTCGCGGGCTTCCTCCGGCGTGGGCGCACCGACGGCGAGGATCATCGAAGCCTGCACCTCGACCTCCTTGTCCGACCGGTTGAGCTCCTGGTGGTACGCCTGCAGGTCCGACGCGATGAGGTCGAGTGCGCCACCGGAACCGGTGATCGCCGCGGTGCCCTCCTGCTGGTCCATCTGGTCGTCGAGGTTCGCTTCGGCGCGCTTGTTGCGGTGCAGCGCGGTGCCTGCGGAGACGACGTTGAGTCGAATGGCCCAGTCGGCGTCGACGCCGAGCTCGTCGATGCGGCCGATGTAGTCGACAGCGGGCACTTCCCAGCCACCCTTCGGGGTGCCGGCCAGTGCCATCAACACCTGGTACGAGGTGGTGTCCTCGCGGGGGTTCTGCACCTTGAGGAAGCGGCGCTTGAGCGGGTCGAACTTCGCGAGCTTGTTCGGCAGCTCGGTCTGACCGCCCTCGTCGAGGATGGGGTTCGGGAACACCGCCGGCGGGACGAAGCCGCTGCCGGCGCCGTTGCCGTAGCGCTCGGCGACGCCGCCGAGGCTCCGGCCGGACGCGACCGGAGCTGGCTGGTCGACCGCAAGTCCTCGGCTCTGCGCGTGCACAGCGATCCACACCTGCTCCGCCACGCTCGCTCGGTGCGGTTCGAACGCCACCGGGATCTGCTCTTCGATGTGACCGGCAGCCTGGAGGGCCGCCTCGATCTCCGCCGGCGACGGCGGTCGCTGCGGCATGGACAGGGTGTCGCGGGTGCTGGTCTCAAAACTGCGCCATGCCTGGGCGCTGCGCTGCTTGATGCCGGCGAACCGGAGCGGGACGCAGAGCCAGAACTCGCGCCGGCCGAGTGGGCGCTCCTCGAGGTAGTCCAGGGTCAGGAGTGCCTCCTGCGCCCAGAGCGGGTGCTGCTCGACCGCGACGCCAGCGAGCATGCTGTTGACCACGATCTCCGGGTCGAGGTCGGCGGTGAAGCCGAGCAGCAGTGACTCACCGAGGATCGACTGGAAGAGATCCTGGTGGCGCAGCCGGGACAGCTGGTACGTCTCGGTGTTGCCGAGGCCCTTGGGGAGCCCGTTGAGCCGCCAGGTCGCCCACACCGTTCCCGAGCGGGTCCACATCAGGTGCTGGGTCATCGCGACCGCGGGCAGGCGCAGCGCCATCAGCGCACCTCCCCGTTCTGGGTTGTTTCGAGGTCGACGTAGACGGGTGTGGGGTTGAGGTCGAGAGGCGTGCCACGCAGCGCCGCGTAGCCGCCGCATGGTGCCGGCTGAACGGTGAACAGCGGAAGGTCGCGGGGGGCGTGCCGGTAGACGACCTTCACGCTGGTGCCTTTTCCCAGTCCGATCTCACCGAGCGAGTCCGGCGTCTGTGACCGAGTCGTGTGGTTCGTGGTCATGAGTGCGTTTCCTTCCGGGCCTGCTCGAGCAGGCGCTCGACGCCGGTCGCGTAGCGGCGGCGGCGGATCGGGATGACGTTGTCGGGGAACTGCTGCTCAGGTTCCGGCGCAGGAACTTCGGCCGGGGCCGGGGCGATCGTGCGCTGTCTGACGGTCCGAGCAGGTGCCTCGGCGGGGGCGGTCAGAGCGGCGGCCGTGACCGGTTCGTCGTCCCACTGCATGAGGACGACGCCCTCGACTTGTTGGGGTCGGGGAAGCCGGATCAGTGCGCCCTTGTACCGGCCAGATGCGGGCACGGTGAACGCTCCGTACGCGTCCTGCACCAGGTCGGGCAGTTTCCGGTTGCTCTGCGGGATCTTCCCGGCGGCCCATGTAGCGCCGGCCGAGAAGGCGAGGAGGAATCCGAGCTGCAGGAGCGGCGTCAACCCGGTGAGGGGACCCCAGAGCGGCTTGGAGTTCCACCCCACGACGAGCACGACGCTGCCGATGCCCATCTGCGTGAGCGTGTAGGGGCCGCCGGGGATCTTCCAACCGTTGAGCTTGCCGAGCAGGATCGGGACTCGGCGGACGCGGGTGAAGAACCGGACGACGGTCCGGTGCTCCTGGTCCGCGGTGCTCATCAGCTATTGCCGCCGGTGAGCTGCTGGTTGGTCTGGTCGGCTGCCCAGGACATTCCGCCGTGGACGGCGAACAGGACGAACGCGCCGACCGCGATCGATCCGAGGACGGCGGCGAAGCTCCAGCCCGCCTTGTGCGAGCGCATGAGCAGCATGATCGTGACGGCCAGACCCGCCACGGTGCTGATCAGGGTCTGGATCTGGTCGCCCTGGCTGTTGAGCGTCGGGATCAGGCCGCTGGCGAGCACGTGCGTGTCCGCGGAGCTTGCTGCGACGGAGATCCGCGCGGAGGCGTTGATGAGGGGGGTGTGGACCGCGGAGATCACGGTGGGCAGAACAGACATGTCAGTTTCCCTTCGAAGGTGTGCTGGTGGGGTGCGAGGTCGGCTCGGTGGAGCCGGTCAGGGCGGGTGGGGCGCCGATCGCGGCGACCTCCCACCGGTCCGCGCGGGCGCGGAGGGTGAGTGTGTAGGTCGACGTGGAGGTCTGCTCGAGCGAGGTCGAGGCGGTGAGTGTGACGTAGACCTGGACGGTGGCGCCGTCGGCCGGGTGCTCGTCGGGTTGAGCCACTCCTTCGATGGACCCGACCGTCAGGTCGCTGAACGGTGCCGGTTTGATCGGCGGGATCGACGTCGACGGCGCCGTGTACGGCTCCGTCTCGCCCTGGCCGGTGAGGTAAGCGGCGAAGAACGCGGTCACGGTCTTGCCTGCGGATGAGCTCGAGGCGATCGACTGGCCGTACGCAGTCGACGGAGCGTCGGTGCTGTGCTGCGGACCGGTGACCTGAGCAGGCAGGCCGATCGCGGCGAGCTTGTCGCGGGTCGAGGAGACGACCACCTGGTAGTAGCGGCGGGGCCACTGGTCGCCCTTCGCAGCGTCGACCGTGCTGTCCTTCACGTTCGCCGCGACGACGACCTGGATGAGGTTGGCGGCGTCGTCGGTGGTGACGGACGCGATGGCGATGTCCCGGTAAGCGAACCCGTTCTTGGGCAGCTGCGGCACGTTGACCGTCGTGTAGTCCTCCAGTGCAGCCGAGTCGTCCTGCGAGGCGCTGAGCCACGCGCCGACGTACCCCTCGGCGAACGAGCCGGCGGACTGCTGCAGCGGTGAGGCCTGCGTGGTGTGTTCCGTCTGCGGGGCGGCGGCGCTCGAGCTGCTGGCGTGCAGTCCGACGACGAGTGCGGCCGGGCCACATGCGATGAGCGCGACGACGAGGATGGTGGCGCCCTTGGAGCCGAGGTGGGACCCGTTGGTCCACTTCGCTGCCTGCGCCGGAGCGGCCGGTGCCGTGTCGGTCGACATCGCGTCGGGCGACGTCGGATCGGTCGGCGCCGTGTCGGTCTTCTTCGTGAAGAACCGCATCAGGCACTCCGCGCCTTGAGGTACTGGCTCGTCCGCACGGCGCGCTGGTACTCCGGCGACTGCAGGTACCGCAGCGCCCGCGATCGGGTCTCCGGGCTGAACGGCTTCTCGTGCAGGTCGAGGGCGACGTCCTGCGCCTGGTCGTAGGTGGAGAGCACGCGGGCGTGCTGGTTCAGCTCATCGAGCAACCCGTCGGGCAGCTGCGGCGCTGCGTCGTCGTGCGTGGGCATCGCACGGTCCCTTCGTCGATGGCGAGACCGGAAATGGCCTCTCACCTGTAAGGGGGTGCCCCCGATCGGGCCGACCGGGACAAATTCGTCAAGGAAATTTCTGGCCGCCCGCTCCTCCGCCGATCCGCACAGCCATGCGGGTCGGAGAGGGACCAGCCGCGAACCGCTACCGCGACCGTTCCGGCGAGCAACTGGTACCCCCGGCAGTACCTCCCGCGTGAGGACCGTCGTTCGAGACCACTTCGTCTCACCTCGGGGGTTCTCATGGGCACCATCACCAACCGCGCGTTCTCGCTCGACAACAAGCTGCGCCGTGAGTGGGAAGACGAGATCTCGGGCCGTGTACACGCCTTCGGCAGCTTCGGGATCATGACCGCCGCCGCGATGCTCGAGCAGGCTCGCCGCGTCGTCGACGAAGACCGCGACGAGCTTCTGCACGAACTGCTCTGCCTCGCCCACCACGGCGACCAGACCGCCGAGCGAGTCCTCCTGCAGCTCCTGATCCCGGCAGCGCGCAACATGGCGCACCGCGTGCACGCCCTCGACGAGCTCAGCCGGAACGACCGCGTCGACATCGCCATCGGCGCAGCATGGGAGAGCATCCGCCGGTACAAGCTGCACCTGCGCGCCCGAGTCATGGCGAACCTCACGATGGGCACACTCAGCGTCATCGCACCGAAGCCGTCCGCCAACGACCGCCTCGTCGCCGGCGTCACCACCTGCGTCACCGACGAAGTCCTCGAGCACGTCGCCGGCGCCTGGACCAAACCCGAACCCTCCCCCGAGTCCGAGCTCGCGAACCTACTCACCTGGGCCGTCGACACCCACGTCGTCACCACCGACGAGGTCGCGCTGCTCGACCGCGCCTACCTGGGCGAGGAGAGCCACACCGCGATCGCGACCGACCTCGGCATCACGAGCGAAGGCGTCCGCAAACGGCTCGCACGCGTCCGGAACCGGATCGGTGTCGCCGCCCGCACCGCGTACGCCGCCTGAGCGAGGACCCCACCATGCGCAAGCCCCTCGCCATCACTGCAGCCCTGCTCGCCGCGATCCTGATCGCCGTCATCGTCATCGTGCGGCAGCCATCCGCCGAGCAGACCACCGCCACACCCACCACCGCGGCATCCGCGACCACCGAAGACGATGACCAGCAGCTGCAGCAGCTGCTCAACACGCGTCTCAGCACCATCGGCGCGCAACTCTCCGTCAACCTCCCCGCCACCCTCACGATCGACACCGCGAACGGCGACACCGTCTACGCCCGCGTCACCATGCACGAGCTCACCAAGCTGCCGGCCCACCAGTCCGCCGCCATCCTCAAGGAACGCAGCGCTCTGGCCGGCTACGACACCGTGTGGACGATGCCGGTGTCGATGACCGTGCTCGGCATCGTCGACGACGCCGGGACGGCGACGCGCGCGACCGCGGACGTCTCCGCCTCGGACCTCAGCCCGTTCACGATCGCGACCCACCCCGGTTCGGACCCGCTGCCGACGTCGAACACGCTCTCCTCCCCCGGCTGCTCGGGGCTCGACGGGCACACCGCCATCGCTGTCGGCCACACGGTCACCTGGTGTGTGCACGGGTTCAGCGATGCGGCGACGTCGGCGCCGACCGGTGGGCAGTACGAGACCGTCAGCGGCACGTACGCGACTCCGATCACGTGGGCGTCGCGGAAGTACGCCGCGCCCGAGATCCCCTGACTTCGAACCAATTTGTCCCGGTCCCGTCCGGCGAGGTCACCCCTCTACCAGTGAGAGCCGCTGGCTCCTGGCGAAGGGATCACTCATGCAGAACAGCAACAACTCCGACGACAGCTTCGTGGCGTGGATGGTTGGTCTCGGAGCGCTCGTCCTCTTCGGCCCCGGCATCCTCGCGTCCACGGTTCCCAAGGTGCAGGCCTGGCTCATCGGCAAGCACATCCTCGTCACCAAGGGCGTCATCATCCCGATCGGCAGCGGTGCCGGTCTCGACCTGATCCGCATCGTGATCGGCGTCGGTGCGCTCATCCTCATCGGGACCCTCGCGGCGTTCATCATCCGCGCCTACGTTCGCGCCCGCGTCCGCGCTCGCCTTCGCCGTCTCGCGGCCTCTCAGGGGGTCCGCGCATGAGCCGCACCGCCGGCATCGACATGCTCCCGCGGCGGCACGGTTGGCTCGGTACCTCCGTGGTGATCGCCGCGCTCGCCCTCGTCAGCGGGGGCATCGCAGCGGCCATGTCCGCCACGGGATACGCCGTGGGCATTGGGATCGGGGCGGTACTGGCGATCGCCGGCACCGTCGCGTTGCACATCAGGACGGCCCGCCGAACCGCGCTGGTCGACCTGTTCCTCGTCAGCGTCGCCCCGGTACTCGGCTGGCCAGAACCGGACCGGACCCGGGTGCGCGCTGCTACCTGGAAGGGCTCATGGGTCGGCACGCCCCGGAAGCTCCGCCTGTCCTACAACACCGCCTCCGCAGTCGACAGCAGCACCCTGGAGCTCATCAGCGAGCTCCGTCGGCGTGCGGCCGCCCGGTTCGGTGTTAGCTACCGCGTCGCGAAGCACCACGAGCGCCGTGGCCTGGTCTGGCTGGTCGAGCACGACTCGGCCACCGACCGTGAGGCGGACGAGAAGGTCGAGCGGGTCCGGACCCAGATGGCGAAGACGTTCGGCTCGGACGCGCAGGTCACGACGAAGACCGACGAGACCGGTGACCCGAAGGAGATCACCGTCAAGTTCGAGGTGTCCCCGCGACTGACTCGGGAGGGCGTCCGCACCCACATCGAGAGCGCCACCAGTGCCGTGCTCGCCGGCCGGTGGCGGGCGTTCTGGGATCTCCAACGCGACTTCGTCCGCTTCGAGCTGCGGCCCAAGCTGGAGTCGCTGATCCCGAACCCGTCCGTCGCCCCCGACAACGTGGACCCAAAGGCCGGCTACGACCAGATGGCCGTCCCGATCGGGAAGGACGAAGACGGCGAAGTCATCGTCTGGAAGCCGAAGGACCAGGCCCACGGGATGGTCACCGGTGAGACCGGCAAGGGCAAGACCGTCGTGATCCTCGGCATCGTCATGTACCTCGCCGCACACGGCTGGCGGATCTGGGGCATCGACGGCAAGCGCATCGAGCTGCTCGGTCTGCGCGAGTACCCCAACGTCGAACTCATCGCCGGCCGCATCGACCACCAGGCCCGCGTTGTGCACGCGGTCTACGAGCTGATGCAGGAACGGATGGAGGCATACGAGAGCCGCCGCGTGCGCCTGAACGACTTCGAGCCGGTCCTGTTCGTCGTCGACGAGTTCAAGACCTTCCGCAACGCCCTCCTCGCCTGGTACCGCTCCGGGTTCGTGAAGCCCAAGGGAGCCGCCAGTACCCCGGCCACCCTCACCGAGTTCTCCGACATCGTCAGCCTCGGCCGCAAGCTCCGCATCCACCTCCTGATCGGCCTGCAGCGCCCCGACGCGGAGTTCCTCACCGGTGACATGCGCGACAACTTCGGCTTCCGCGTCAGCCTCGGCAAGCTCTCCCCCGAGGGCGCGAAGATGATGTGGCAGTCGTTCGTCACCGGAACCACCGTGCCCGTGAACGCCAAGGGCCGCGGCATGGCCCGCAACAAGGCCGGTACCCCCGTCGAGCTGCAGACCTACTGGACTCCGGACCCGGAACAGACCGACCCGGAGCAGCCCTCCGAGTGGGCGTTCGAGACCGACCTCCAGCTCGTCGAGAACCTCCGGCCGCGGGTGAACCTATGGGACACCAAGCGGATCATCGACCCGGACGACTCCCCCGAGTTCGACGACCACGGCAAGGTCATCAAGAACGGCGCCGACTTCATCGACTACATGGAGGCGCGGATCGCGAAGGCGACGATCGCCGACGCGATGCCGGTCCGGAAGATGGCCGGCGTCTACGAGACCCCCGCGGCCAAGGAGCTCGAGCAGATCCAGATCGAGGCCGAGGAACCCGACGAGCAGCTCCAGCCGTTCGAGGGCTACACCGAGCCCAGCACCTCGAGCGTGGAAGAGCTCCTCGACAGCAGCGGGTACCTCCAGACTGAGGGCGCCCTCGTCGAGGTCGAGGACGGCGTCTGGGGCGTCCTCGAGTTCGCCGGCTACGACGACGCCGAGGACGGCTACGTCGAGCTGTCCTACCGCGACTACGAGTCCGGCGAGCCCGGCACGATCTCCCTGCCCGGCGACGACCGCATCGACATGCGCCTCCCCCAGGACGTCGCGTGAGCCGACACGCCGCGTGCGATGAGCCGCAGCGAAGCGTACATGTACGTCTAGCCTTGCCTCATGTCCAAGCCCCGGAAGCGTCGCAAGGCGATTCTCAACCCGGTCCGTTCGAGCTGGCTCATCGAGCAGGACTCGAAGGACCGGGTCACGAGTATCGCGGAGCGAGTCGGCGTTGCCGACTCCGCGTTCGTGGACGAGATGATCTCGCACTTGGAGCTGGACTCCCGGGGCGTGCCCGTGTGGTGGCCGTACCCGGTCTCGGTCGACGACGGGGAGCTGCCTATCGACGAGGCCTAAACCAAAAGGCCCCCCGCCGAAGCGAGGGGCCCACGTTTTTGGCTCTGAACCTGCCCAGTTTGCCGACTTACAGGTTCCGAGTTCGTTCCTTCGAAGCACCGGTTGATCGCCGGACCTTCGTCGTACCCGCCGGAATGGAGGTCCCGGGGGTGATCCCATCGTAAGCCCTACAAGTACGTTTAGCCACGACTCGCCGCCGGAAGTTCGGAAGTCTGTAACTTCCCAACTCCCGGGGTCCGGTACTTCGGTACCCCCCGCTGCCCCGGACCTACGCGGGTCGTCTGCTGATGTACCCGCAACCGTCGCACCCACCGTTCACTCGGATCGGGTCGCCTGGCGATTCCTCGACGATGCCCGCGGGCATCGTCGACGGGTCGCGCTCAAGGCACCGAAGTCGTGGGGTACCGACTGGACTGAGCGCGCCCGCGTGGGCCGACGCTCGTCAACGCTGCCCGCGCCCGAGGGTGCGTACGCGGCGCTGCCGGCATGGTCGTCCCGCCGGCAGTACCTCGCTGCAGCCGCTGCGGCAGTCGACTCCGAACGGGGTCGTGCGCTGCGGAAGGCGTGGGTGCGCAAGTGGGTGGCCGACGAGCCGTTCTGGGCGATCGTGCACGCGCTGGCGTCGTTCGGTGACAACGCCACGGGGCGCGGGGTGACCGCGTCACGGCAGACGATCGCGATGAAGGCCGGCCTGCTCGACGACGTCGACGTGTCGACCGATGCTGGCCGTCGCCGGGTGCAGGCGGCGATGAAGCGTGTGCAGCAGGTGACCGCGATCCTCGCCGAGCTGGGCCTCTACGCAATCGTGCGGGTCGGTCGGCCGCTGTCGACTCGTGAGCAGGCGATGTTCCGTGCTCGTGGGCTTTACCAGAAGGCTGTGGGCAACGAAGCGGCACTGATCGTGCCGGGGCACCTGGCCGCTGCAGCGGCGACTCGTCGACCTGGTCGCGGGGGCGGCACCTTCCACCTACATCCCGAAACCTCAACTAGAAGCTCTTTTCCCGTTACAGAGATACCCAACAAGCCGCGTTCGCGGCGGACAGCCGCTGCGCGACCGGGACAGCAGGGATCTCCCACACGGCCGAAGAGCACACGAGCGCCGATGCGCCCGCTGAGTGAGCGCCCGCCGGCGTTCCGGCGGCTCGTCGCGGCCCTGGACGCCGCTACGGTGCGCCCGGACGGCTCCGTGGTCGGTCGGTTCACGCAGGGACGCTCCGTGCTGGGCCTGGTGCGCATCCTCGACGACTTCGGCATCGACGCCTCGTACACCGTCGACGAGCTGCTGGAACGAGTCCTGCGGTGGGAACCTCACTACCGGTTCCGTGACGGCCTCGGGTGGCTCCGGGCTCGGCTCGCTCGTGCGTTCCGCCGTCCGACATCGAACGGGTCGGTACCCCCCACTCCCCCGGAGTTCAACGGGCAGCGCGACCTCGAGCAGCTCTGGGCCACCGATGAGACGTTCCGCGACGGGTGGGTCCGGCTGCAGGCCCTCCACGCCGCCGAGGACGCTGCGAGTACTCCCCCGACCGGCGCAACCACACCGGTCGCTGGCGATGTCGACGACGCGACGCCGGCCGACGCTGTGGCCCGACGCCGTCGCTCGTCGGCCGTGCCGGAGTGGCAGCGCGAGCTCGAGGCGGCCCAGGCCCGCGTCGACGCCGCTGACGAGGACGAGCTCGCCGCCGCCATCACCGCAGCCCGCTCCGCCGGCACCCCGAGCTCCCGGCATCACCGGTCGCTGCCGTACGTGCCCGCCGGCATCACCGGCACCCGCTGAGCGAGCCGCCGGGCGGCACTGCCCGACGTTGGCTGAGCGAGCGGTGCAACGCGCAGCAGCCTGGATGCCGGACATCGGAAGTGCCGGAGATCCGAAGGTGGGGAGTTCCAGACGCCCGGAGTTCGGAGGCCCGGAACTGCCAGAGAGCCGAAGTCACAGACCACCGAAGTGCCGATCTCTGGCAGTACGGAACTGCCGGAGAACCGAAGTACCAGACCCCGGAAGTCTGTAAGTTCCGGAGGTACTGAGTCGAGACGGGGGTAGGGGTTGGCCGGCCCTTAGCCCTGGGGGGGGGCACGGCCCGGCCAATCCTATCCACGGTGAAGAGTCAGGGAAGAGCACCCCGGCCAAATCCGTTCAGATCGCCACCGTCGCCTCGAGGCATCCATGAGCGTCGTGCCGCTCGTGTCCGGCTACCTCCAGGCGCCCCATTGCGGGTCCCACCGGCCGGCTGCGATGGCGCCGGTGAGGACCGGGCCCACCATCCGGTTCGTCAGGGCCACGGCGTCCTGCCAGGTGATGCGGAGATCCGGAGCTTTCTTCGCCACCGTCGCGAAGGTGCGCTGGATCGAGTCCGACGCGTCGACCTCGACGAACGGGTCGAGCCCGCGAGTGGTGATCTGCACCTCGAGGGCGTCACGCAGCAGCCCGGCGTCGCACGGCAGGTTCTGCGCGATGAGCGCCAGGTCAACGAGATCCTTCGCCCGGGACGAACGGCCGTCACCGCCGTGGCTGCGTTCCATCATCGCGGCGACCTTGTCAGCGATCTGCTGCTCGATCGCGACCATCACGTACTCGGGCGCCGGCACTGCACGACCCAGGGGCACACGGAACCCCGGATCAGCGCGAACCGTCGCCGCTCCGGCGCGGTCGTGGATGGCGAGGTCGAGCTTGACGCTCTGACGTGTCCCCACAGCCTCGTAGGTGAGTTTCACCATCGTCACGTTCGGCTGGTCGGCGCTCCCCGGTCCGGCGGAACGCGCGACCCGGACGAACCGGAGTCGATCGCCGATGTCGCGGTCTAGGAGTTCGTCGAGCGCCTTGACCGCATCGTCGATGCTGACCGCGGCAGTCTCGAGGTCGATGTCGACTGTGGCGCGGGCACGGGGGATGAACGCAAGCATCCGCGTCCCGCCCTTGAGCACGAACCGTTCATCGCCGTCGAACACCCGGGACAGAAGCCGGTCGAACAGCAGCAGCTGTCGCAGCGTCACGACCGGCATGCCGACAGCTGCAGCACCGCTCTTCGCCGCGGCTCCGATGGCCTGCCAGGTGGCCTCGGGAGTCGCGTAGTCCTCTGACTTGGTCACTCGTTGCCCTTGTCCTCGTCGTGGGTGGTGTCGGCGAGATCATCAGTGGCCGCGGGCAGAGCCTCCACCGGTCCTTGAATCTGCTCGGTGAGCTTGGCGCTGCGCTCCGCGAGATCCCGGAGCATCGCCTGCGTGGCGGGCGTGAGGCCGATGTTCGGCAGCGAGTTTTCGGTGAGCTTGGCGCTGCGCTCCGCGAGATCCCGGAGCATCGCCTGCGTGGCGGGCGTGAGGCCGATCTTGGGCAGCACCGAATCGGGAAGCGTCACCAGCGGAGGTTGCAGTGCCGGCATCTGTCGCATCCGCTTGTCCATGTACTCCCGGGTAGGTCTGAGCATCTCGGCGATCTCGGCGCCCATGCGGCCGTAGACCGGAGCGAGAAGCGTCTGCAGTTGCTCGCCGAACACCGCGCTGATGCGCTCCGTGAGGTCGGTGCTCTCCACGATGTCTCTCAGGCGTGCCGCATCGACGCCGGCGAGGCTGCGCAGCGCCACGTACAGCTCGCGGCCGTCGTCGTAGCCGAGTCGCTTCGCGTGGGCGCCGAGGTGGTCGATGAGGGCCGGGACGTCGAGGTCGTTGTCGGCGCGCTCGGCGTCTCTGAGGGCATCGGCGACGAGGGACAGGTCGCCCTCGTTGAGGAGGTCGGCGATCGTGCGCTCACGAGTGGTGACGGGGAGGCCGTCGAGGATCGTCACGTCGGACGCCGGGAGGCTGCGGCGGCTGTAGCGGACATCGTCGTGCGTGCTCTGGCGGCGCTTGCTGGTGTACAGCAGGTACGGGGCGGGGTAGAGGTCGCCGATCTCGTGACTCCAGGCTGCGGCTGCGCCACCGACGACGACATCCGGCGTGGCCAGCCGGTCGCGGGCGAGGGTCGCGGGATCGCTGGCGAGCCACGCCGCGCGGATGTCCTCCAGACGCTCCGCGGGGGTACCGGGCAGCCGGTAGACGCCCGGCCTGACCCGCAGAAGCGTCCCGGCCTGCACGCGGCGGACCAGCGTGCTCCGCGCGATGCCCGCAGCGTTCGCCTGCGCCGCGGTGAGCATGCCCCACTGAGCAGCGGCAAGGCTCGCCAGTCGACGCTCCGCGGTGATAGACATGCTGCAATTATACGCGTGAACGCAACAAAATAAGTCTTATGCGCGGGAATCTTGTTGCGAGTACCCCCGGTACCCCCGGTATCCCGAGCGCTGCCGGGGCCTCAAGCACCTGCGACGGGTAAGTGGAGCCGCGGGGCCGCGCCGGGTCCCAGTACCCCGGATGCATGAACGGCCCGTACGCGATCCCCCATCGCCGTACGGACCGTTCTCTGCGTCGGTCGTCAGTAGTTCGGGCGCCACCCGGACTGTGTGCGCCGCTGTCGGCCGCGGGCCTTCTGCCGGTCGTACTCCTGCGTCTTGCTCTTGCCGTAGACCGTCATCGTGATCCCGGTGATCGGCTGCTCTGAGACGTCGAGGTTGGTGTACCGCTTGCCGTTCTCGTCACGGAGCCAGGACAGGGCGTCCCCGCCGTGCTCGTTGATGCGCTTGAGCATCGTCGAGGCGTTGTACTCCTTGACCTCCATCACCCGCCCGTTGGCGTAGGTGACGCGGGCCTTGATCATCTGCTGGGTGTCGCGGGCCTGACCGCGGGCGGCGCCCCGGACACGCTGCAGGATCTCCGTGTTCGCCTGCTGGCGGCCCTTCGCGGTGCGGCCCTTCGGGATCTGCAGGTCATGCTGGCGGCCACCACCGCCGAGGTACGTCGTCGTCCGCAGTCGGCCACCCTGCCGGTCCTGGGTGTACCGGCCACCGGTGTCCTGGGGCACCACGGTGGCCTCTGCGGCGCCGGCCTTGTTGCGGACGCGGACGAGCTGCCCGGAACGGCCACGGCGACGTGGCGGGATCGTGTTGGTCTGCCCGGTGCGGGCGAGCTCGAGCAGTGATGCGCGGTAGACCGAGCCGCTGGTCTCCCCGTTGAGCACCTTGCGGATCATGCGTGGCGATCGCTGCAGCTCGCCGGCGATCTCCGCCACGCTGAGGCCGCGACCGCGGAGCTCCTGCACGAGCTCCTGCGCGGTGCTGTCCCGCCGCGACGTCGCGTCGCTCATGACGGCACGTCCTCGGCCGCGACGTCGGCACCGTTCGCCCACGCCGCGGCGGGGCCGGCAGCGTCGGCACGCCTCGCTAGCGCGTCACGGGAGTTGCGGGTCTCCGGCGTGAGGAATGAGCCCGAGAGCATGCCCTGCAGTCGCAGGCGTCCCGTCTTCCCGTCATCGCCGCCGCCGTGCTCGGTCGGGAGGCTCCACGAGGGGACCTCGGTCGTGTAGATCGCGTCACCGTTGATGCCGATGAGTGTGTGGCCAGGGACCGCGAGAGCTCCTGCGGTCTTGAGCCCGAGCCCGGATGCGCTGGAGAGCACCGCAGCGCGGCCTCGGCCCCAGATCTGCGCGGAGAACTCGGGGTGGAAGAACATCCGCGCCCGCTCGCTGACGGTGCTGGGGATCTGGTACAGGAACAGCTTCCCCTGCCGGACCATCGTCGATTGGTACTCCGCCGGCACATCGAACGCGCTCTCCGCGACCCGGGTTTGCGCACGTCCCGCGGAGTTGAAGTTACCGACGGTCTGCAGCAGGATCGCGCGCAGCGCCCCGGCGAGAGCGCGACGCAGCAGCGGCGGGAGATCTGGGTTGCCCTGCACACGGTCGCGTGCGCGCTTGATCCGCTCGTAGAACGTGTCCAGGGGGCGGGCGCGGGTGAACTGGATCGCTTCGAGGGGTTCGACGAGCCATCCCGCGTTCAGCGCAACGAACACCTCGGCCGCATCGGCCCAGGTCTCCCCCGTCGCGCCGGGACGGTTCGGGTAGTACCAGCCGTCCTCGACCTTGCGGTGCTGCATGCCGAGTAGCCCGACGTGGTTCCAGTCGTTGGGCACCGTGAAGCGGACGAAGAACCGTGCGCGAGCGTAGGGGTCGTTCTCGAGGAGGTCGTATGCAGCGGAGCGCTTTAAACGAAGGCCCGGGCCGATACCAAGCTCGCGGCCGAGAGAGGCATACATGAACCGGCCGTCGACGTGGGCAAAGGTCTGGATCTTCTTCGTCTTCTTCGGATCGATCAGCGGCACGCAGTCGTCATGCTGGCTCATGCTCGGCCCGGCGACCATGTGGTCGTAGTGGTGCTGCCCCGCGCTCCCGCGGATCTCCTCCGCCATGTCCGGGGACACCGGGATCGGGTTGACGTTCTTCGGGAGCGACCACGCCCAGAGGTTCGTGCCCGTCGCCGCCGGCGAGAGCATCAGCCGTGCACGGTCGTCGACGCCGGCGACGATCTCCTCGAGCGTGTTCCACGCCATGCGGGCCTGCGCCGGCGTGAGCGGAACGTCGCCGAACCACTCCTCCACGGTGCGGACCTCGATCTTCTGGCCCGTGACCGCATGCTCGAACCGGCCCGTGGGCGGTCCGCCGGCAACCCAGTGGGAGCCGGGAATCCAGTTGGGGGTCTGCACGAACAGCCAGTGCCGGATACCGGGCGCTGGCTCCGGGCGCTTGCCGGTGAGCATGATCCGCTCGGCGCCGAAGCTGGCCGCGGTGTCGAGCAAGTCCGTGAGGTTGGGGTTCTTCCGGTTACCGCCGACCTTCGGCCGGACCGTGGTGCCTTCTCGGGTGACGCCCTGGCCGGTGGTGTGGTCGAGCCAGATCGTGGGGACCTCTTTCGGGGTCCAACCGCGGGGACGGAAGCTGTTGTCCATCGCGCATTCCTTCCAGAGTTCCAGAGCTACAGAGGTCCGGACTTACAGACTTACAGAGTCAGTCGGTGAGGCCGAGGGAGGCGCGGAGCTCAGCCTCAGTGGAGCCCTGCAGCTCGTCGGCGCGCGACATCAGCAGGTCGACGGCGACGCGGATCAGCGTGTTGTCGGTGATGCGCGGTCCCGGAGCCAGGCGTGTGCGCTGCAGCCGGCGGGCGTAGCGAGACAGGTCCTCGAGCTGCTCGTCCCGGAACCGGCACTCCTTGCGAGTGAGCTCCTCGAACAGCGCGGTTGCCGCGGCCGGCTTCTCAGCCGCCGGCTCGGGTGTCTCAGGCGTGGTCGCGGCGGTGGCAGGAGCGTCCGTCGGGGCCGTATCCGCCGCCGGTTGCGGTTCGGTTGTTTCGTCGGCTGCCGAGCTGTCCAGCAGTGCGGTGAGCTTCTTCCGAGGCATCAGTGGTCCTCCTGCACGGTTCGGGGTGACATGGCGCGGATTGAGAGGAGCTCCATTGCGATGCGGCGGAAGTCCTCGCTGGCCTTGAGGTCGTTGCGGGACGCTCGGTACTGCGTCACGACCAACCCGTCGATCGGAGCCTTGGAGTGCGACTTGTATCGGCGGACCGCGTTCTGGAACCGGCGCAGGCCGATCTGGTCGACGAGCTCCTGGATGTCTTCGAGATCCTGGGGTGTTCTCGGGTCGTACTTGTTGATCAGCACCCGGTAGTCCAGGCCGCGCGGGACGATGAGTGTCTCGATGGTCTTGCGCAGCGGATCGATCGAGAGCGCCTCGGCCTCGGTCGGAGCGATGACGAAGTCGGCCTCGTCCAGAACGGGCGTGAGGATGTGGGTCGACTCGAGCGAGCCCGGGGTGTCGACGATGATGACGTCGTACGGGAGTTCCCGCAGCCGGGCGAGGTTGTTGGGGTCGAGGTCCGCGGCGAAGTCGAAGGGCAGGTTGTCCCCGGCTCGCTCGGCCCAGAACGTGACCGAGCCCTGAGGGTCGATGTCGACGACGAGGACTCGGCATGTCTCGGACAGCACTGCGGCGAGTCCCATCGTGGTCGTGGTCTTGCCGACGCCGCCCTTCTGCATCGCGATCGCGACGATCCAGGGCGCCGTTGGTGTTGCCGCAGCGGCAGCTTTCCGTGGAGTTGGCATGGTGCGTCCTTCCGGTTTCGATCTGACGTTGACGAATGTACTACACCCGGAGTTCGGAAGCAACAGAGTTACGAAGTTCGGAAGATACAGAGTCTGTAAGTTGCGTTAGGAACGTGCTACTTTGGACGCATGAGACAGGAGCAGCTGATCGCGGTGGCGTTGACGATCGCCCGCGAGGCGCACGCTGGGCAGGTCGACAAGGCCGGCCGCGCCTACATCGAGCACCCTGTCCGCGTCGCCAAGAGAGTCCGCCGGCGGAACCCAGATGCCTCGGCGGGTGTGGTCGCGGCAGCGCTCCTGCATGACGTCCTCGAGGACACCGAGCTCACCCGAGCGGATCTCCTCGATCGCGGCATCCCCGTCGACGTCGTCGATGACGTCGACGCCGTCACCAAGCGCGCGGGGGAGTCACCCGAGGAGTACTTCGCCCGCGTGCGTGCTCGAGCCGGTGCCCGAGCGGTCAAGGGCGCCGACATCGAAGACAACACCGACCCCGAACGTCTCGCGCAGCTCGACGAGCCCACACGCCGACGACTGCTGGCGAAGTACGAACGCTCCCAGCAGCTGCTCGAGGGGGAGTAACCCCGTGTGTCAGTCCTGCGCGGAGGGAGGCCGGCGCTGCCGGGACCGGCGACGCCTCCAGCAGCTCACCACAGCCGATCTCGCGCCCGAACAGGTGAAACCGCTCCCCGTGGTCGACTGGGCAGGCAACGCGGCAGACGACGGCGCAGAGGCCGTCTGGCGGGACTACGCGCCGGCGATCGCCACCGAGACGATCGCCGTGCTCGCCGAGACCCGTGCCGCCGAGCAGCACACCACCACTGACGTCGTCGACGCGATCCCTGCCGGCGCCCGGCCGCACGGGCTCGAGTTCCGGGTGAAGAGCCCCGCCTCGCTCGCCCGGAAGATCCGCAGCCGCGCGGCCGTCACGGCAGCTGCGCAGAGTGCTGGTGGCCTGGTGGGAGTCTCGGACAAGCTGACCGATTTGCTCCGCTACACCGCCGTCACCCCGCGGCACGATGACCTCGCCGGCACCGCGGCCACCACGATCGCCGCCCTCGAGGCGCGCGGGTACGCCGTGGTGTCCGCTGAGCACTCCTACGTCGCCGGCAACGCGTACAAGGGCATCCACGTCCTCGTGCAGCACGGCGACGAGCGCCCCGTCGAGATCCAGTTCCACTCCGAGCTCAGCCAGGCCGTCAAGGACGAGAACCACGTCGACTACGAGCTCGAGCGCGACCGCACACACCCCTACGCCGAACGAGCGGCAGCCCACCAACGCATGCTCGACCGCTCGAGCGAGATCCCGACACCGGCCGGCCTCAACCGGCTCACCAGCATCGGGGGCCGTCCGCTGACGGAGAAGACCTACCCGAATCCGTACTCCGTGGCGCACAATGAAGCAGAGGAGACGAACCGATGACCCAGTTCTACGTAGTCCGCGACAGCGACGAGAACCTGGTGTGGATCGCCGCCCATGAGACGGCCGGCGAGCACCGGATCTTTGTCTACCTGCCCAACACCGGCACCTGGCAGCACAGCACTGCCGTCGAGGACGACTTCTACGCCTCAGATCGCACAGCCACCTACATGCCGATCAGCGCCGATCAGGCCGCCCGGCAGCTTCCGAACCTGCAGAAGGTCAGCGCCAAGACCGCCGGGTGGCTGCTCGAGGACCTCACCTCGAGCGCCACTGCCACCGGCGCCGAGCTCGGACTCCCGATCGTCACCGCCGCACGCCCCACGACAGAGGCGCAGGTTATCGAGATCCTCGTCATCAACGACGGCCGCACCTGGACCGTTGTCTACAACGGCCCGAGCAACGGGGCTGCTCGCACGTTCGCCAGCGAACTGCGCAACGGCAAGAAGAACCGAATCAACCGCATCGGTCGGTTCGACGCCCGCGTCGTCCGGGAGACCGTCGTGGAAGCCCGCCGCATCGTGGAGAAGGCCAGCGCATAGCTGTCAGCTCAGAGCTTGGCGATCTGCCAGGACTGGTCGACGTCGAGTCGGATCTCCACACGGTTGTCGAAGTCGCGTGGCCAATCCCTCCCGTGGGCAAGCACGAGGAACCGATCGCCAGCGTGGATATTAGCGAGCTTGTCCGCCGAATATGCGGCCACGACCAGTTCACGCTCGTCACCACGGCCGCGCCACCGGACCTTCACATTCGTGCGTGACGTGACACGGTGCTTTGCGCCGTTCACTGTCGAGAGCGGCTCTTGTTCAGCCTCAAAGATCATCGCCACAGGCGAAATTTGCGTCTGGTAGGTGACTTCCGAAAGACGACGGTAGTAACGGCGAAGAGCGGCCTCATCTGATACCTCGAAGCAGAAGTCACGCCAGAAGACGAGGTCGACCTCACCCTTCCCGTTTCTGTACTCGATGCGGAGCTGGTTCGCGAAGGCCTCGTCGTCATCGAACTGCCGCATGAACTTGACGATCCGCACGGCGCTGGCGAACGTCGCAGCCCATGACGGAGCGTTCGTGCGCTTCCGCACCGTGTCTGTGGTGCGTTCCACGGCACGCTCGACGGGTTCCCCGGGCAGCCGGAGGAAGTACTTTTTGTCACGGGCGTCGATCTCGACTCTTTCTGTCGCCCGGACACCCTCCATGAGCGTGCGGAAGTTCAGCGGACAGTCGACAGCGTGTGTCTGCTTCCGGGAGAGACGCAAGTGCGCGGGGATCTCTGTCCCCTTCTGATTGACAGAAGCGGTGACCGAGGACAGCGGCACCGGGCAGTAGAGGCATGTCAGGTCGCCCCGGGCAGGGCGATCTACTATGTCGCCCGGTTTCACCGGACGAGACTGCCTGTCGACTCCCGCGCCCTCCCACAGGCGAGCTTCCTGGTACTTCGCCACCTTTTTAGCCATCGGTGAGCCTCCCCGTTCAATACCTGATGAGACTCTACGAGAGACTTCTGTCAGTGCAAGGCGGTCCGGAGACCGGGGGTGGGTGTTCCGAGGAGACACCCACCCCCAAGGCGGGCAATGGTGGTATAGTCAAAGCGCCAACTTAGTTACACCACCAACGCCCTGGGTTAGTCATCTGGGGCGTTTTTGGCGTCTCAACCATGCCCACGCGACGCACGACCAAATAATTATCTGGACAGCGTCATGTGCTGCTATCAATAGTGTTAGGTAGTCCATTTTTACCACCTCCTTCCGTAATACTATTCTAGCATATATCAGAGATATTCCCTAGATATCGGCAAAGTTAATTGACATTCTTGAGGAAATTGTTTTCGGATCGAGGCAGTGCGTAAAAATGCCGAAGACTCCGCATGGCGGAATCTTCGGCATTCGGTTGTAGTAGCCGATATCTCGTTATTCGGTCAGGCTGATGCTGTCCTCGTCGATCTGATAGTCGCCCTTGTACGTCGGGTCCACATAGCGTTCATCCCCGCGGCGAAGGAGAGCGCTATCGGGATCCTTTGGCGTCATGTATACGTTCCACCGGCCAGTGTCATAGCCTTCTTCCCCGGCGGCGAAGTCGGTAGGACGCCCAGGGTCGCCAGGCTTGTCGTAATGCACTGATTTTTTATAGAGCGTGACCCATTCGCCAGCGTTGAGAACACGCCAATCCCCCAGATAATTAACCATCTGTGAACCGTATTGCCTCTCCACTCCCACGTGCAAGGTCGGCGCGGATGTTTCACCCATGCCGAACCGGTTGGTCCGGTTCGGCCCGTCGCTGCTCAGCGGTGCGCTCCGTCCTCAGCGCCCGTGCGGCGTCTCTCCCTCGCGTCTGCCGTTCCATCCCGCGTCACCTGCGCCCCGGTCTCGCCCCTTTCCTGCCCTGTTGCTGTGCCGACGTGTGGCCGCTCGCCGCTCTCGTGCTCCTGCGCTCTGGGCGTCC
>NZ_JAHEWS010000028.1:0-45924 GCF_018598405.1 Curtobacterium flaccumfaciens
GTGGGGGTGGTGGGGAGCCGCCGGCGACGGCGGTCACGGAGGGCGAGCAGCGCCTGCGCGGCGGCCGCTGTGCCGAGGGCGATCGGCAGCCAGGCCTTCCAGAGCAGGAGCTCGGCGGACCGCGCGTCCGCGGCGGCCACCGCGGCGGCCGACCGCTCGACGCGGGCGTCGGGGACGGACCAAACGGTGCGGTCCAGGGTCGTGGTGCGCGCGGACGGGAGGCCCCCACCGCTCAGCGTCAGCACGTCCCGTTCGTCGCGGGTGGCGTCCAGGACCCCGCCCCGGACCGTCCACAGCGTGACGGTGTCGCGGACGGCCCAGCGGGCCGCGAACGGGCCGGGGTTCGTCGACGGCGACACCCCGACGGGGAGGCGGCCGAACAGGGTGACGAGGTCGTCGAGCGTGAGCGTCGACGGACGGTCGTCGCCTGCGCTGCCGGTGCGCGAGCCGGCGCCGTCCTGCACGACGCGCCACCGGTCGGCGGCCACGCCCGCGCGGGTGACGCGGCGGTGGGCCGACGTCGGCAGGGCGATCCGGGCCTCCTGGCCGGTTCCGGTGCCGGCCACCCGCAGGACGCCGGACGCACCGTCGACGCTGGCGGAGACGGAGCTGGCGTCACCGCTGACCGCGGTCGTGCGGGGCAGGTCGACCCCGCCCGTCGGCACGGCGATCGCGAGCGCCGCTGCGGCCACGGCGAGTGCACCGGCGACGACCGCGCGCACCCGGGGCACGCGGTCCGGCGACGGACGCCAGGCGCGCCGCCAGAGGGTCAGGGCCAGCACCGGGACGACGTAGAGCACCCAGCCGAGCACCTCGATGACGCGCGGGTCCGGCGGGATGCCGAGCACGCCGGTGACCAGGGCGCCCTGCACCGAGCCGTTCGGGGCGAGCCACGACAGGTCGACGGTGCGCTGCTGGCCGATGACGATCCAGCCGGCCTCGTGCGCGCGGCGGAGGACGGTCAGCACCAGGCCGCCCGCGACGAAGACCAGGAAGACCCCGGTGCCGGTGAAGAACCGCGACAGGTTGAGGCGGACGCCACCGGTGTAGATGCCGAAGCCGACGACGACCGCCGCGGCGATGCCGATCACGGCCCCGAGGGCGGCGAGGCCGGTGTCCGACGTCGCCTGGAACGTGGCGAGCAGGAACACCGAGGTCTCGAAGCCCTCCTTCAGGACCGCGAGGAACGCCATGCCGGCCAGCGCCCAGGCGGTGCCGCGGCCGAGTGCGGCGGTCGCGCTCGCCTCGAGGTCGGTGGTCAGGGTGCGCGCATGGGTGCGCATCCAGACGATCATCCCGGTGACGAAGACGACGGCGACGATGCCGATCACCGCCTCCATGCCCTCCTGCTGGGCCTGCGGCAGCGCCTGCTCGACGGCCTGCAGCCCGAAGCCGACGGCGATGCTGAGCAGCACCGCGAGCCCGACGCCGGACCACATGGGGGCGAGCGGGACACGGTTGCGACGCAGGAACGCGGCGATGATGCCGACGATGAGCGTGGCTTCGAGGCCTTCGCGGAGGCCGATGACGAGGGTGGCGAGCATGACGAAGGTGAGGCTAACCTAACCGCGGATCGGCCCGCCAGTCGTTCGACGTGATGTTTGATGGTTCTCATGAACCTGCTGTCCGTCGACGGTCTGGCGTCGGTCACGAACGTGCTCGACCTGGCCGGGGTCTTCGCGTCCGCCCTGCTCGGCGGCTCCATCGCCCGCGCGATGGACTTCGACCTGTTCGGGTTCCTGGTCGTCGGGTTCGTCTCCGGGCTCGGCGGCGGGATGCTCCGCGACACCCTGCTGCAGAACGGACCACCCGTCGCGCTGGTCGACCCGCTGTACGTGCCGGTCGCCGTCGCCGGGGCGCTCGTCGCGTTCCTCGTGTCGTTCTCCGAGGTGACGTGGGACCGGCTGTTCACCGTGCTCGACGCCGCCGTGATCGGGTTCTGGGCCGTGGTGGGCGTGCAGCGGACCTACGACGCCGGACTCGACTGGCCCGCCGCGATCATCATGGGGACCATCACCGCGGTCGGCGGCGGCGCGATGCGCGACCTGCTGCTGCGGCGGGTGCCGGCGGTGTTCGGCGGGAACGCGCTGTACGCCACCGTGGCCGTCGCCGCGTCGGCCGTGATGGTGATCGCGTCCGCACTCGGTTCGCCCTCGCTCGGCATCCTGCTCGCGATCACGCTGTCGCTCGGGCTGCGCTGGGGTGCGGTCCGCCGCGGCTGGGGGCTGCCGAACGGCCGCGACTGGCAGCCGAAGTCGACCCTCGGTTCGCTGCTCCGGCGGGGTCGGAGCCTGCGACCGGACGCACTCCGGCTGCTCCGCCGTCCGGGCCGACGGACCGGTGCCGGCAGTGTCCGGGAAGAGCACGAGGACTGAGGGGCTGTCATCCGCGGCCCCGCGACGCTACGATCAGTACCGCCGGGTATCGTCCTGGCTGTTCTGCCGGGCAACATCCCGGTGAACGCTGTCCGCACAGCACCGACGCGACCCGAACGCGCCGGTTCCGAGCAGACGTGGGGATGGGGGCTTCGCTGATGCCGCGCGGGATCAGACGCGCGGCGCGGCAGGTCTCCCCACCACGGCACGGCCGAAACAGGAACCGATGAGCGACGACGCCTCCCCCACCCCGCGCATCCCGCGGGCCGAGGTCCGAGAACGTCTGCTCGCCGCCGGTGCCGAGGTCTTCGCGGAACAGGGCGTCTACGGGGCGCGACTCGACGACGTCGCAGCGCGCGCGGGGTTCAGCAAGGGCGCCGTCTACTCGAACTTCTCGTCGAAGGAGGACCTGCTCGCGCAGGTCATGCAACGGTCCACGAACGTGGTGCTCGGCTCACTGCAGGATCTCGTGCACGCGGACATCGCAGCCGTCGACGTCGGGGACGTCCTGCGCGCCGCGTTCGGGCAGCACGACCAGAGTGAGCAGTTCGCGTTGCTGTCGGCGTTCCGCGGGTACGCCGTGCGGCACCCGGAGCTGCTGCCCGAGTTCATCCGCCAGCGCCGGATCCTGCAGGACGGCGTGCTCGAGCTCGTGCGGCTGTGGCTCGGCGCCCACCCCGAGGTCGACGTCGGCATGAGCCCGGAGGAGTTCGCGACTCTGCTCATCGGGGCGAACGTCGGCCTGGTGTTCGATGCGCCGGCGCTGCCCGGGGTGGACCCGGGTGAGCTCATCGCGACGCTGCTCGAGGCGGTCATCCGCCGGCGCTGATGCTGGGGCGCGGCCGCGGGCGGCGGCTGGGGCGGGCGTAGGCGGCGGCTGGGGCGTTGTGGCGGTTGGGGCTTCGCACCGTGCGAGGTTGGCGACCCCGTGCCCGCTCGACCGCCCCGTGCACGCCTACAGCCGCGCACCGAGCTACCAACCGCGCACCACCCGACAAACCCCGCACCGTGCACCAGCCGCCGAGCCATCGCCCAACGGAGCCCGCACCGTGCGAGGTTGGCGATCCCGTGCCCGCTCGACCGCCCCGTGCACGCCTACAGCCCCGCACCGAGCTACCAGCCGCGCACCACCCGACGAACCTCGCACCGTGCAACACCCGCCGAGCCGCCACCCGACCAACCCCGCACCGTGCGAGGTTGGCGACCCCGTGCCCGCCCGACCGCCCCGTGCCCGCCAACAGCCCCGCACCGAACCACCAACCCGCACCACCCGACGAACCGCGCACCGTGGCCCAGCCGCCACCCGACCAACCCGCACCGTGCGAGGTTCGCGACCCCGTGCCCGCCCGACCGCCCCGTGCACGCCAACAGCCCCGCACCGAGCGAGCAACCGCGCACCACCCGACGAACCCCGCACCGTGCAACACCCGCCGTGCCATCGCCCAACGGAGCCCGCACCGTGCGAGGTTCGCGACCCCGTGCCCACTCGACCGCCCCGTGCACGCCTACAGCCCCGCACCGAGCGAGCACCCGCGCACCACCCGACGAACCTCGCACCGTGTACCAGCCGCCGGACCGCGCCCGCGTCAGGCCGGGCGGCGATCCCGACGGCGGGGCTTCGGTCCGTCGTGGGACCAGGCGGACGACGGCAGCAGACTCGGCGGCAGCAGGCGCGACCGCACGACCCGCAGGGTGGGCACCGAGGCGTCGAGAGCGTCACGAGCTTCGCGGACGTGTCGTCCCAACGCCGTGCTGTCCACCGACGCCACCCCGTCGGCGGCGAAGCGCTCGCGGTCGACCGCATCGACCGCGGCCTCCAGGTGCGGCAGGACCGATGCCGGCAACCCGGGACGCAGGCGTCCGAGCACGGCTCTGGCAGTCCGGGCCACGGCGGCGGCGTCTCCCGGCGGGGCGATGCCCGGCGCGTACCCGTGGTCGGCGACGTCGTCGAGCAGCTCACGCCAGGCCTGCACGGCGGGTGACCGGCCGGCGGCGATCGCCGACAGTCTCGACCGACGGCGAACGGCCCGCACGAGGCCCGGGGCGACGAGGACGCCGAGCACGAGCAGCAACCCCACCAGCAGCCCGACGGGGCCACCTCCGCCGCCGGTGCGGGACGCACCCGTGGCACCCGGAACCGGGGACGCCGAGGGGGTCGGCGACGCTGACTCTTCCGCCGGGGTGGTCTGCTCCGGCGCCGGCAACGGGGTCTCCGGCGCCGCAGCGGTGGGCGAGGCCGAGGGCTCTTCGGACGGGGCAGCCTCGTCGGAGTCGGGCGTCGGCTCGAACGCGACCCAGCCGGCGCCCTGGATGTACAGCTCGGGCCAGGAGTGCAGCTGCCGGTTCGACACCGCGTACTCGCCGTCGGGCTGCGGCGATCCCGCGCGGTACCCGACCGCGATGCGGGACGGGATGCCGAGGGTCCGGGCCATCACGGCCATGGCGGACGAGAAGTGCACGCAGTACCCGTCGCGGACCCGCAGGAAGGTCGAGACGACGTCCATGCTGTCGCCGTCGTAGCCCTGCTCTACCGGAGCGGTCTCGGAGTAGGTGAACAGGTCGCTACGGAACCACTGCTCGAGCGCCCGGGCACGCCCGTAGTCGTCGGTGCCGGCTGCGGCCACGCGGGTGGCGGCGGACGAGATGTTCGCGGGCAGGTCGTCGGGCAGGGCGAGGTCGGTGCGCAGCTGCTCCCGGCTCGGTTCCCGGAATCCACGACCATCGGAGCGGGCGAGGACCCCGGAGGCGGCGACCGCGTCGAGGTAGTCATTGGCGAAGGTCGAGGCCCCGTAGGCCTCGTACATCGCGCCACGGGCCGTCGCGGCACCGGTCGACCGGACGGTGCTCGAGTTCCCCATCCACCGCCACTGCGACAGGTCGAGGTTGGTGGACTGCGACTCGATCGACACCGCACCCGACGGCACCGGCAGGTAGGTGCTCGACAGCCCCGTGATCCGGACGGTCACGTCACCGCGGCTCGCCAGGCGCGGGTTGACCCCCTCGGCCCACTGCTGCTCGTCGGCGGTGTCGGCCTCGGCCGCGTTCGTCACGGTCGGCACCCAGTCCCCCGTGCCGAACTCGTCCAGGTCGGCGAGCTTGAGGTACTCGGGCTGCCCGTCCGACGACCGGTACCGGAACACCTCGAGCTCGCTCGGTCGGCGCAGGTCGTCGCCGAGCTCGAGCAGGGTGCCGGGCCGGCCGGGCTGGATCGGCGACTGGATCGCACCGGTCACGCCGGACAACCAGCTGGCGTTGAGCGGCACGATCGTCGGCAGTCCGATGGCCACGACGAGCCCGATCGCCCCGACGACCGCGGCCGGCAGTGCTCGCTGCACCGGGCGCACGGACAGCCAGAGCAGGGCGAGGAACGCCACAGCCGTGGTGATCACGAGCGGGGTGCCGGCGGGCTGCCCGGTGATGACACCCGGCACGATCAGGATGACGAGGGCCGGGGCCGCCGCGAGCGACGGGATCCGCGCGATGGCGGCGAGGAACAGCGAGACCGCCGCCACCCAGCCGATCGACGCGGTGACGACGAGCCGGATCGCGTCGGTCTGCGGCAGCGGCGCCGGGTTCAGCCGGATCGCGGCGAGGGTCTGCCCCAGCGCTCCGTCGGCGTCGAGCCACCCGAGCGGCTGGATGTCGTTGACCAGTGCGGCGGCGCACGAACAGGCGATGACCGTCCCGACGAGGAAGACGAAGCGGACACCGGGCGTCTGACGCCGGACCGCGAGCATCACCGCGACGAGCACGGCGACGACCACGACACCGGAGGCCCACCAGGCGATGCCCTGCACGAGCGGGCGGATGGCGAGCGCGGCGAGGAGCACCGGCACCGGGGCGAGTGCGACGACCCAGGCACTCGGCACGTCACGCAGGTCGTCGTCGCGGTCCAGGATCTCGCGAACGTCGGTACGCCCACGTGCCGGAGCGCTCACCCCGGTCACCGCGCGGCTCCGGACGGCGTCGCACCGGCGACCGGGACGACGAGGGTCCGCCAGCCGCCGCGGTCGAGGATGCCCCGCACGGCAGGGTCCGGCGGCACGATGGTCGCCAGGATCCCGCGGCTCGAGCCACTCGTCGCGCTGATGAGTTCGGCGGCCTGCTCGGCGGTGCAGTTGCCCGTGACGACGGCGGTCATGCCGTGCACGTCGCGCCCGCGGACCTCGGGCAGGACGTCGGTGACCTCGCGCGCCTCCGACCGCAGGCGCACGTCGGCGAGTCCGACGAGCACGTCGGTGAGGCCGCCGACGTCCCCCGCGTGCCGGGTGCTGCCGTCCGGGCCGTCGAACACCAGCACGACGCGTGAGGTCCGGGCGGCGAGGGCGCGGGCGACGCTGGCAGCCACCACGACGGCGTGCTCGAAGGCCTGGTCGCCGCCCAGGTCGGAGATCTCGGCGAGGTCCTCACGCCCGAGCCGCTGGTAGGACTCGCGACGGACGTCGAGCGCGATCACGGCCTCGGGCGGCTGGGCCTGCGTGGTCTGGCGGACGTGGAGTTCACCGCGGCGCGCACTCTGCGCCCAGTGCACCCGGCGGATCGGGTCGCCCGGTCGGTACGGACGGAGTTCGCTGTCGTCGGCGGAGCCGCCCTGTCCGACCCGCCCCTCGTCGGCGGAGACGGCACCGGCGAGCGCACCGGCGTCGATCGCCCCGAGGGGCGCCGAGGCCGGCACGACCACGACCTCTTCGGCGGCGACGACGGGGCGGTCGATCCGGAGCAGGCCGAACGGGTCCTCCACCCGGATCGTCACGGGCCCGACCAGCGAGCGGCCACGGTGCATCGCGAGCGCCTCGACGTCGAGGACCGCCGGGGGGACCCCGGGGCCGACCTCGGCGTAGGTCTCCGCCTCGGCCAGGCTGGCGAAGGCGTCCTCCAGCTGTTCGCGGACGAGCAGCGTCGCCCGCGGCCCGATCGGCAGGCTGGTGCTGCCGAGGGTGATGCGCTCCCGGTAGACCTCGCCCACCTGCACGATCGCGCGCGCGGTGCTGCGGCTGCCCCGGAGCGGGGTCGCGACGACGAACGCCATCACGATGCCGAGCACGACCAGCACGAGCAGCAGCAGGCCGGCCGAGACCGCGACGCTCGTGGTGCCGACCAGGCCGCCGCCGACCAGGCCGATGCCGATCGCGATGACCGTCCAGCCCCGGATCGTCGGACGCGGGAACGGGGTGCGGCGGGCCAGGGAGAGTCCGCGGCGGCCGAACCGCGTCGCCGTGGACCGCGCGGCACCGACGCGCCGCAGCAGCGACCACGGCGCCGATGGACCGGCCATCAGGAGCGGACGGGGGTGGCCGTGAACGGTATGGCGGTGTCCGAGACGATGCGGACGACGATCTCGCGCACGGTGTCCTCACCGGTGCCGCCGAGCCCGCGAGCGACCGGCACGAGCCGGTGCGCGAGCACGATCGGGGCGAGCGTGGCGACGTCGTCGGGGGTGACGAACGGGCGGCCGAGCAGGGCGGCGTGCGCGCGGGCGGCCTGGGCCAGGTGCAGCGTCGCGCGGGGGCTCGCGCCGAGCACCAGGTCGGGGTGGGTGCGCGTCGACCGGACGATCGCGATGATGTACGCCTCGACGTCGGGGGCGATGTGCACCCCGGCAACGGTCTCGATGATCGCCCGCAGCGTGGTGACGTCGACGATGGGGCGCAGGCGCGACAGCGGGTCGCTGCCGCCGCGGTTCGCGAGCATCTGCCGCTCGGCGTCGACGCTCGGGTACCCCATCGCGATCCGCGCCATGAAGCGGTCGCGCTGTGCCTCGGGCAGCGGGTACGTGCCCTCCATGTCGATCGGGTTCTGCGTCGCGACGATCATGAACGGGCGGTCGAGCTGCCGGGTCACGCCGTCGACGGTGACCTGCGACTCGGCCATCGCCTCGAGCAGGGCCGACTGGGTCTTCGGGCTGGTCCGGTTGATCTCGTCACCGATGACGACGTTCGCGAAGACGGGGCCGGGCGAGAACCGGAAGGTGCTGGACGACTGGTCGAAGATGTTCACGCCCGTCACGTCTGACGGCAGCATGTCCGAGGTGAACTGGATGCGGTTCACCGACCCGCCGACCGAGGCACCGAGCGCCTTGGCGAGCACCGTCTTGCCGACCCCGGGGACGTCCTCGACGAGCAGGTGTCCCTCGGCGAGCATGACCGTCAGCGCCGTGCGGATGGCTTCCGCCTTGCCGTCGATCACCGTGGCGACGGAGGCCACGATGTCGTCGCCCACCGCTCGGACGTGTTCGAGCGGGAAGGCGGGATCGGTCGGTTCCGGCACGCAGGGCTCCATCGTCAGAGGACAGGTGTCGTGCATGCTACCTCGGGCCGGTGACAGCACCCGGTACGGGTGCACGGACTGGTCGTTCCGCGCATCGGTGGCCGATCCGCGCGTGGTGGGGCCGGGAGGCACGGCCCACCCACACGTGATCCGTCACCGGTGCGCGGAACGGCCCACGGCCTCCAGGCAGTGTCCGGGACAGGTGTCGGTCGTCAGGGCCGGGGCGGCAACGCCGCGTCCGCAGCGCGCAGCACGCGCGCGGCGACCGCGACCCCTTCTTCGCGACCGAGCTCGGTGTCCTCGTGCTCGATGTTCACCCACATGTCCGGGTCGATGGATCGCAGGGCCTCGAGGAACGTCGACCAGTACGCCTCGTCGTGCCCCTTGCCGAGCGCGACGAAGTCCCACGCCGACGGCTTCGGCCACTCGTTCGCCCACTCGTCGCCGCCGAGGTTCGTGCGCGGCTCGTCGGGCGACAACCGGCGGAACGAGTTGTCGAGCACCCCGTTGATCGCCGCGTGCGGATTGATCCGGACGTCCTTGGCGGCAGCGTGGAACACCAGCGGACCGAGGTCGCGGGCGACCGCCACCGGGTCCATCTGCTGCCAGAACAGGTGCGACGCGTCGAGCTCGACGCCCACGTTCGTCAGGCCACCGCGCTCGACGAGTTCGCGGATCGACGCCGGGTTGAACACCAGGTTCTGCGGGTGCAGCTCGAGCGCGACCTTGACGCCGTGCTCCCGGGCCAGGGCGTCGATCTCCTGCCAGAACGGCACCGCGATGCTCCACTGGTGTTCGAGCACGTCGAGCGCGGCGGAGTTCCAGGCGTTCACGATCCAGTTCGGCCGTGTGCCGCCCGGCTCTCCCGCCGGCAGTCCGGACATCGTGACGACGCGGTCCTGGCCGAGGCGGGCGGCGAGACGGATGCTGCGCCGGACGTCCTCGGCGTGCGCGGGACCGATCGACGGGTCGGGGTGCAGCGGGTTGCCGTTGCAGTTGAGCCCGGCGATCGAGACGCCGGTCCCGTCGAACTGCGCGAGGAACGCGTCACGCGCCCCGTCGTCCTGCAGGATCGCGTCGATGTCGGGCACGTGCACCGGGGGCAGGAACCCGCCGGTGTTCAGCTCGATGCCGGTGAGCCCGTTGGCCGCGATGACCCGGAGCGCGTCGGCGAGGGGCCGGTCGTGCAGGATCGCGTTGTAGAGACCGAGTTTCATGCGTTGACTGCTTCCGTGATCGTCTGTGTGGCTCCGCCGGCTGCGGCGGACCGTGCCACCGCGTCGAGGACCTCCATGTTGTGCACGCCGTCGTCGAACGTGGCGTTCGCGGGCAGGGGGTCGAGCACCGCACCGGACAGCCCCACGACCTCGTCGAGGAACGCCCGCGCCTGGTACTCGAACATCTGGTTCTGCCCCCAGCCCACCCCCGGGGCGTCCATGGCCATCCCTCCGGCGACGTAGGGGTGGTCGGGGCCGAGCACGACCTGGCGGTACCCACCGAGCCGCGAGCCGTCGGACCGCAGGGCGAGGCCGATCTCGGACGCACGCTCCTGGTCCCAGCGGGCGGCCCCCCGCTCGCAGAACACCTCGATGACGAGCCCGTTCGGGTGCCCGGCCGCGACGCGCGAGGCCTCGAGCGACCCGACGACCGTGCCGTCACCGAACCGTGCACTGAAGGTGGCGTAGTCGTCGTTGCCGACCGTCGCGGTCTCACCGGTGAGCGGGACGGCCTGCCCGCGGAGCGCATGCCCCGCGGCGATCGGGCGCTCGGTGATCGACGTGGTGAACGTCCCACCGCTGACGCTCCGGACCGGACCGGCCAGGAACTCGGCGACGTAGGACAGGTGCGAGCCGACGTCGGCGAGCGCTCCGGACCCCGGCTCGCCGGCGAAGCGCCACGAGAACGGGACGTCGGGCGAGGCGCCGTAGTCGGTCCAGTACCGGCCGGAGACGTGCAGGACCCGACCGAGCGTGCCGTCCTCCACGAGCTCCTTGATCGCGGCGAGCCCGGGAGCCCGGCGGTAGGTGAAGCCGATGCGACCGAGGACTCCGCGCTGCTCGGCCTCGGCGGCCGCGGACGCCATCGCCCGGGCGTCGTCGAGCGAGTCGGACAGCGGCTTCTCGCACAGCACGTGCTTGCCGGCGGCGAGCAGCCCCTCGACGATCTCGCGGTGCAGGGTGTTCGCGACGACGACGCTCACCACGTCGATGTCGTCCGCTGCCGCGATGGCCCGCCAGTCGGTGTCGTGCCGCTCGTAGCCGAAGCGCCGTGCGGCCTCGGCGGCGAGGGGCTCGTAGACGTCGCCGACCGAGACGAGCCGGACCGGCGGCAGCGTCGAGGTGAAGAGGGAGGGTGCGTTCCGCCACGCAGCCATGTGGGCCTTGCCCGCCATGCCCGCACCGATGACGGCGACGCCGATGCTGTCGCTCATGTTCTCTCCTTCGAGAAGCTCGCTGGGATCCGCTCTGGAACGTTCCAGAACGTGTCGGTAGACTGTAGCCGCAGTAGCCCATGTCCTGTCAAGCACCGTGCCGGAAAGGCTCAGCGTGTCCCCTCGCCCGCCGACGATCATCGACGTCGCCGCACGTGCCGGCGTGTCGAAGTCCCTGGTGTCGATGGTGCTGCGCGACGACCCCGGGGTCTCCCCCGCCCGCCGCTCCGCGGTGCTCGCCGCCGTCGCGGAGCTCGGTTACCGCCCGAACCGCGCCGCCGCCATCCTCGCCGGCACCCGGACCCGCACCATCGGGGTCATCGTCGACGACTTCCGGAACCCCTGGTACGTCCCGATGCTCGACGGCATCCGCGAGGCCCTCGCCCCACACGGCCTCCGCCTCACCCTCGCCGACACCCGCGCCAACGCCCACCTCGACTCCTCCCCCTTCGACGACCTGGTCTCCCTGCGGGTCGACGGCGTGGTCCTCGCCGCCGAGGGCTTCCCCGACGTCGTCGTCCCCGCGGACACCCCGGTCGTGATCGCCGGCGCGCGCGAGGACGTCCCCGGCGGACTCGACGTGGTCGCCTCCGACGAAGCCGCCGGCGGGCGGTTGGCAGCGGATCACCTGATCGGCCTGGGTCACCGCCGCATCGCCCACGTCACCGGCTCGGGAGGCCCGGCTGCCATCCGCCGTCAGGCCACCGTCGCGCAGCTGGTCGCGTCCGGCATCGAGCCGCTGGTCTACGGCTCCGGCCCGACCTCGGAGACGACCGGCTACGAGGGCATGCGACTCGCCCTCCGTGAGCACCCCGACCTGACCGCGGTGTTCGCCGCGAACGACGTCATGGCGATGGGCGCGATCGCCGCCGTGCAGGAAGCCGGACTCCGCGTGCCGCAGGACGTCTCGGTGATCGGCAACGACGAGACCCCGCTCGCCGCCTCACCCCTGCTGCGCCTGACGACGGTCGACCCGCACAACGACGAGGTCGGGCGCCTGGCGGCTGCGCGGTTGGTCGAGCGGATCAGCGCGCCCGCTGGGGCTCCGGCGGATCCCCTCCGGACGCTCGTGCCACCGACGCTCGTCGTGCGGTCGACGACGGGGCCGCCGCGCGCCTGAGTGGTGACCACCCCGGGGCCGGTGCCGGCGGGGCGGAGGTGCGCCGCGCCTCCAGGCCGTGTGCGAGGTGACCCGAGGTCAGACGCGCGCGCCCTCGAGCCGCTCGACGGACTCGGCCAGGTCGGCGAGCTCGGGGACCTCGTGCGCCTCGGCGAGGGCACCCTCGAGCGCCTCGGCGTGGATCGGTGTCGCACGCTCGAGCAGGGCCTGCCCGGCGTGCGTGAGTTCTGTGTAGAGCCCGCGACGGTCGTCGGCGCACAGGACGCGGGTCAGCAGGGCGCGCTCCTCGAGCCGGTTCACCAGGCGGGTGGTCGCACTCGGGCTGAGCGCTGCGGCGCGGGCGAGCTGCTGCATGCGCATGTGGAAACCGTCCTGACGGCGCAGGGCATCGAGCACCGTGAACTCCACGACCGACAGGTCGACCTGGCGGAGCGCCCGCTCCAGGCGCGTCTCGATCAGGCCGTGCAGCGCCGCCAGGGTGCGCCAGCCGTGTGCGCGGACGGCGGTCGAGGTGTCGTCGACGGACATCGGGGCTCCTTCGGTCGGTGCAGACGACGATAGTTGCTTGCGCGGATACCCCGCGTGTGCAACTATCGATATCCCGCGTCTGCAACAACAAGCGTACGCGGCACAGCTCCACAACGGAAGGACATCCATGCCCGCGGGACTCATCGCCCTCGCACTCGGCGGATTCGGCATCGGCCTGACCGAGTTCGTCATCACCGGCCTGCTACCCGAGGTGGCGGCCGACTACGGCGTCACCGAGACCACCGCCGGCTGGCTCGTCACCGGGTACGCCCTGGCGGTCATCGTCGGAGCCCTCGGGCTCACCGCCGCGACCACCCGACTCCCCCGCAAGCCCGTCCTGCTCGGGCTGCTCGTGCTGTTCATCGTCGGCAACACCCTGTCCGCGATCGCCCCGACCTACGGCGTGATGATGACCGGCCGTGTCATCGCAGCCCTGTGCCACGGAGCGTTCTTCGGCATCGGCTCGGTCGTCGCCGCGAACATGGTCGAGCGGTCCGAGCGCGCCTCGGCCGTCGCGCTGATGTTCACCGGACTCACCGCGTCGAACGTGCTCGGCGTCCCGTTCGGCACCTTCCTCGGCCAGGCCGCCGGCTGGCGTGCGACGTTCTGGGCGATCGCGGCCATCGGCGTCGTCGCCCTGATCGGCGTGCTCGTCCTCGTCCCCGCAGTCCGCTCCACCGAGGTCCCGTCCCTCGCCCGCGAACTCAGCGCCTTCCGGTCCGGGCAGGTCTGGCTGTCGCTCGGCATGACCGTGCTCGGCTACGGCGGGATGTTCGGCGCCTTCACCTACATCGCGTACACGCTGACCTCGGTGTCCGGGTTCCCGTCGTCGGCGGTCCCGTGGCTGCTCATCGTGTTCGGCATCGGGCTGTTCGTCGGCAACTTCGCCGGCGGCAAGCTCGCGGCCCGCTCGATCGACCGCACGCTGCTCGTGGTGCTCGTCGTGCTGACCGTGGTGCTCGCGGTGTTCGCCCTCGTCGCGACCTCGCCCGTGCTCACCGTGATCGCCCTCGTGCTGATGGGGGCGTTCGGGTTCGCGACCGTCCCGGCCCTGCAGACGCGGGTGATGCAGTACGCCGACCACGCGCCGACCCTGGCGAGCGGGGCGAACATCGCCGCGTTCAACCTCGGCAACGCGCTCGGGGCCTGGATCGGCGGCCTGACCATCGCCGCCGGGCTCGGCTACACGTCGCCGATCTGGGCGGGGTCGGGGATCACCCTGGCGGCAGTCGTGCTGACGCTCGTGGCGATGGGCGCGGTGCGTCGGGGTCGCGCGGGGGCCCGGACCACGACGACGGGGAGCATCGCGACCGTCTGACGCGAGCGCTTCGGGTGCCAGAAACGACGAAACCCCGGTCCGATCGGACCGGGGTTCATCGTCGCGCGGAGACGGAGGGATTTGAACCCTCGGTCCCCTCAAAGGGGACTCCACCTTAGCAGGGTGGTGCACTCGGCCGGACTATGCGACGTCTCCAAGCACTCTCGCGAGCGCTGCGACCACCATACAGGAGGACCGCGCCACTCTCGACCCGACGCACACCCGCGCGTGGCACGACCCGTCGCACTCGGTCCCCCGAAGTGGGGACACGCTGGGGTTGTCGGGGCGTACCCCGCTGCATACCATCGTCGGGACGCGGCAATCACGTTCCGGGGCTCGTCCCCGTCGTCGCGACACAGCACCCGACGTCGTTCCCCGTGCGGGCCCGGCGCGCCCGATCGCGTGGCGCCCGGCGGGGAGCGACTTCCCCCGGGGGCGCGGCCCACCACCGCGCCCCCGTTTCTGTTTCGCCGGCGGGGGCACGGCTGACGTTCCGGCGCACGCGCACGCGCGCACGTGCACTCGCCGACGGTCAGTCCCGCGAAAGCGACACTGCGCCGCCGATCCGGCCCGACCGTGCCGCCACAGCGACAGAGTGCCGCGAACGTTCGGCGGCAGACTGTCGCTTTCGCGGAAGGGGGGCGACGGGCCAGCCCCACCGCCCAGCCGCGCCTCAGTACCCGAACGCCTTGGAGCAGGTCTGCTGGTCGGCGGACTGACCCTCGAGCCCGTCGATCGTCTCCGGCGTTAGGGACGGCGTGCGGGGCGCAGCGGACGACGGGGTGCCAGCGGACGGCGCCGCAGGGGTCGCAGGATCCGCGGGCTCCGGCGCAGCGGCCGGCGACGAGGGAGCCGCAGTCGGCTGCGTCGGGTTCGTCTCCGACCCGATGCCCGTGCTGTCCGCCCCGAGGGAGAACGACTGGTCGGCCTTGATCTTCGCGAACAGCCGGTCGGCCAGGTACGTCGTCGGCTCGACCTTGCCCTCGTAGACACCGGTGCCGCCCGTGGTGCCCGGGTACTGCACGAAGTTCACCTGCGCCAACGGCAGGTCCCGCAGCGCCAGACCCATCTGCACCATCGTGCCGATGTCGTTCAGGCTCTGGGACAGCTGCATGTTCGACGCCGCAGCCCGGGCCAGCTTGTACAGGCGGGTCGGCGAGCCGAGGGTGTCGTTCGACTTCACGGTGCGGAGCAGCGACGACAGGAAGACCTGCTGGCTCGAGATCCGGCCGAGGTCCGACCCGTCGCCGACCCCGTGCCGGGTGCGCAGGAACGCCAGGGCCTCGTCACCCTGCAAGGTCGAGGTACCGGCGGGCAGGTTCAGTCCGGTGTACGAGTCGGTGATCGGCTGGGCGACGCAGACCGGCACGCCGCCGATCGCGTTCGACATCTCGATGACGCCCTTGAACGACACCGCGGCCGAGTACTGGATGTCGAGCCCGGTCAGCCCGGAGACCGTCTGGGTGACGCAGTTCAGGCCGCCCTCGCCGAACGACGTGTTGATCGGCTGCGCGGCCATCGCCGGCGCCGTGCCCGTGCCGTCGGTCTTCTTGCACGCCGGGATCGGTGTGACGAGGTCGCGCGGGATGCTCACCGCGGTCGCGTTGGTGTGGTCGGCCGACACGTGCAGCAGGATGTTGACGTCGTTGAGGGTCGCGTCACGCTCCCCGAACGCCGCGCTCTGCTCGGGGTCGTTGTCGGTGCCGACGACGAGCATGTTGAAGCCGCCCTTGAAGGCACTGAGCGGCTTGGCACCCTTCGCCTTCGGCGCCGGCTGCCCCTGGATCTCGACGCCGTCACCGAGGTCGTCCGTGACCTGCTTCGCCGCGATGGCCGTCACCGAGACCGAGCTCACGAGCGCCACCGCGACGACGCCGGAGACCAACTTGGCGGCGGTGGCGAAGGGGCTCGAGCGACGCAGACGTCCGTGCCGTGCGATCCCGGCCGCTCGGTTCAAGCGGTGGGATCGATCGCGGACGTCGTTCACGGGCACTCCTGTCGTCGGTGGACACGCCGGGGACGGCAACCGGTCAAGGCTGCCACGACGTTGCCTGACGATCCAGTGCGAAGGACTTCGGCGTGCGGGGCGCGGGGTGCCGAGACCAGCGGACCCGCAGCGGTCGGCGGGGACCTGAACGGATCCGCAGCCGACCCGGCGTCAGGCCGGCACGACCACCCGGAAGCGGTCCGGCAGGGCGATCAGCGCGGTCGAGAGGTCGAGCAGTGCGGCGGCACACTCGTCGAGGGCGTCACGGTCGGCAGCGTCCACCGCACGCTCGACGATCTCGACCCGTCGTCGCCGGTCGACCACGGCATCGATGCCGTTCGCCAGGGCGACGTCGTCGGTGAAGAACATGTCGAGCACGATGCGCTGCGACAGCAACCAGTCGCCGCTGACCGACGACCCGCGGCGGCGCAGGTACCAGGCCCCGAGTTCGACGAAGGCACCGGCTTCGGTCCAGCACTCGCGCAGCCACGCCTTGTCGAACCGGTCCTGGTACCCGACAGAGGTCGACGGCGGATCGACGAGCAGGGCCTGGGCGATCCGCAGGCGCTCGATCATCTGGTCGACCGACCAGTGCGAGATCACGACCCCGACGTACCGCTGGACCGTGACGAGCTGCAGCGACTCGAGGGTCACGAGGGCTTCGCGCACAGGCGTGCGCGACACCCGCATGTCCGACGCCAGGGTGTCGAGCCGCAGACGCTGCCCGCGGCGGTACTCCCCCCGCAGGACGTTGTCGAGCAGACGCAGGAACACCGCGTCGCGCAGCAGACTGCGGCGTAGGCCGTGGGGGTCGAGGTCGCCGGCCCCGGCGCGCATGGGGGTGTGCTCCATCACCCCAGGGTCACGCACGGGCGGTGCCCCCGAGGCGGGGACGGTCGCCGCCGTGGATCGTGGTCGCCGGTGTCGCGCTGTGGAGGAGTGCCATGGAGGAACAGTGACAGCGCTGCGACGGCGGCGCTAAACACTCTGAATACAGAATGTCAGGCCGCCGCCGCGTGGCTCACTCCCGGTCCGACTTCGCGTCCCCGGTGAGCACCGAGAGCGGTTGGGTGACGTCCTCCAACCCCTTCCGTGCGGCGTCGACCCCGAATATCAACGCCACCACGCCGCCGCCGATCATCACCGCGGATCCGAGCAGGTACCCCCAGAACAGCGGCTCCCGCGACGAGCCGTCCCCGATGAAGGCGCCGTAGATGGCCGGCGCGATCGCACCGAAGATCTGTGCCAGGGCAAAGAAGTACGAGATGGCCTGCGACCGCAGCTCGAGCGGGAAGATCTCGCTGACGGTCAGGTAGGCGCTCGACGCCCCGGCGGAGGCGAAGAAGAACGAGACGCACCAGAACGCGACCTGCACCGTCGCCGAGATCGCGTCGGCCCGGAAGAGGAACGCCGACGTGGCGAGCACGAGCCCGGACACCAGGTACGTCAGGAAGATCATCTGCCGACGACCCCAGGTGTCGAAGAAGCGGCCGAGGATGATCGGGCCGAGCAGGTTGCCGATCGCGAACGGGAAGAAGTAGACCGCCGTCTCCGCCGTCTTCAGGCCGAAGAAGTTCGTGAGCACCAGGGCGTAGGTGAAGAAGATCGCGTTGTACAGGAACGCCTGCGTGATCATCATCGTCGCGCCGACGAGCGTGCGGGTCGGGTACTGCTTCAGCAGCACGCGCGCGATGGTCAGGAAGCCGACGCGATCGCTCGGCGTGACCGTCATCGCCTTCGACGGGTCGACGTCCGGCAGCTTCGTCCCGGTGGTCTGCTCCACCGACTCCTCGATGCGGGCGACGGTGGCCTCGGCCTCCTCCTCGCGCCCGTGCGTCATCAACCACCGCGGACTCTCCGGGATGTGCCGTCGCAGGAAGATGATCGCGATGCCGAGCACCGGGCCGAGGAAGAACCCGATGCGCCAGCCGACGTCCTCGGCGAAGTAGGACGTGTCGAGCAGGTAGATGTTCGCGAACGCGCCGAGTGCGGCACCGCCCCAGTACGTGCCGTTGATCGCGATGTCGACGTGCCCGCGGTACTTCGCCGGGATGAGCTCGTCGATCGCCGAGTTGATCGCGGCGTACTCGCCGCCGATGCCGAGTCCCGCGACGAACCGGAAGGCCGCCAGGAACCAGAAGTCCTGGGCGAGGCCCGCGATGCCCGAGCCGATCAGGTAGATCGCCAACGTCAGGATGAACAGCTTGCGGCGGCCCAACCGGTCGGACATCCGTCCGAACACGAGTGCACCGACGACCTGGCCGACCAGGTAGATGGTGCCGAGCGACGTCACCTGCTGTGTCGACAGGTTCAGGTCGGCTTGGAACCCCGCGTTCGAGACGATCTGGATCTCCAGACCGTCGAGGATCCACGAGATGCCGAGTCCGACGACGACGCTCCAGTGGAACCGGGTCCACGGCAAGCGGTCCATCCTGGCGGGCACCAGGCTCTTGATGGTTGCGTTCGCGCTGCTCACGAAAGGGGACCGTACGCCGAGATCGCCGATGTGGTTCAGATGCGGAACGAGGAACCGGGGACGGAGCCGGATCCCCCTACTTCGAATCCGGCTCCGTCGCCGGGATCTCCATGATCGCGGGTGCTGTGGAAACCCACAAGCGGTCTGGAGGCACGGTGCCAGCTGGCACCGTGCCTCCAGACCGCAACGGCGTAACGTCCAGAACGTGACCCGACCCGACATCCGCACGGTCGGCGAGCTCCGCACCTCTGGTCACGTCCAGAAGACGGTCCGCGCCGAGATCCGCGACAACCTGCTCACCGCCCTCCGCCAGGGCACCGATCCCTGGCCCGGCCTGCACGGCTTCGAGACCACCGTCATCCCCCAGCTCGAACGCGCCCTGATCGCCGGCCACGACGTCGTCCTGCTCGGCGAGCGCGGCCAGGGCAAGACCCGCCTGCTCCGCACCCTGCAGGGGCTGCTCGACGAGTGGACCCCGGTCATCACGGGCTCCGAGCTCGGCGAGCACCCGTACGAACCGATCACCACCGCGAGCATCCGGCGTGCCGACGACCTCGGCGACGCCCTGCCGATCAGCTGGCGGCACCGCGACGACCGCTACGTCGAGAAGCTCGCGACGCCGGACACGAGCGTGGCCGACCTGATCGGCGACGTCGACCCGATGAAGGTCGCCGAGGGCCGCAGCCTGGGCGACCCGGAGACCATCCACTTCGGGCTCGTCCCTCGTGGCCACCGCGGCATCGTCGCGATCAACGAGCTGCCCGACCTGGCCGAACGCATCCAGGTCGCGATGCTCAACGTGATGGAGGAGCGCGACGTCCAGATCCGCGGCTACGTGCTGCGGCTGCCGCTCGACGTGCTCGTCGTGGCGAGTGCGAACCCCGAGGACTACACGAACCGCGGCCGGATCATCACGCCGCTGAAGGACCGCTTCGGCGCCGAGATCCGCACGCACTACCCGATCGAGCTCGACGACGAGATCGCCGTCATCCGGCAGGAGGCCCAGCTGACAGCGGAGGTCCCCGATGCCCTGATCGAGATCCTCGCCCGGTTCACGCGGGCACTGCGTGGTTCGAGCGCCGTCGACCAGCGCAGTGGCGTGAGCGCCCGGTTCGCGATCGCCGGCGCCGAGACCGTGTCCGCCGCCGCCGTGCACCGCGCCGCACGCCAGGGCGAGGACGAGGCGGTCGCCCGGCCGATCGACCTCGAGACCGCGGTGGACGTCCTCGGCGGCAAGATCGAGTTCGAGAACGGCGAGGAGGACCGTGCCGACGAGGTCCTCGCGCACCTGCTCCGCACCGCGACCGCCGAGACCGTGCGCTCCCGGTTCACGGGCCTCGACTTCGCGGTGCTCGTGGACGCGCTCGACGGCGGCACGATGGTGACCACGGGTGAGCAGGTCAGCGCCCGGGCGTTCCTCGAGGGCCTGCCGTCGATCGGCGAGTCCGACCTGTACGACCAGGTGTGCGACCGGATGGGTGCCACGAACGACGGCGAACGGGCCGGCGCGATCGAGCTCGCCCTCGAGGGACTGTTCCTGGCCCGGCGCATCAGCAAGGAGTCCGGCGGGGGCGAAGCCGTCTATGGCTAGGCAGAACCGGCGCCTGACGCGCGACACCCGGTACGGCCGGTACACCGACGGACCCGACCCGCTCGCCGCCCCGGTCGACCTGGCCGAGGCGCTCGACGCGATCGGGCAGGACGTGATGGGCGGCACGTCGCCCGAGCGCGCGATGCGGGAGTTCCTGCGGCGCGGCGGACGGACGCAGCGCGGCCTCGACGACCTGGCCCGCCGGGTGGCGGAGCGCCGCCGTGAGCTGACGAGCAGGAACAACCTCGACGGCACCCTGCAGCAGGTCCGCGAACTGCTCGACCAGGCGCTGCTCGCCGAGCGCGGGGAGCTCGCCCGCAACGTCGACCTCGACGACGGCGACCGGGCCCTGGCCGAACTGCAGCTCGACAGCCTGTCGCCCTCCCCCGCCGCCGCGGTGCAGGAACTCGGCGACTACGACTGGACGAGCCCGACCGCGCGCCAGAAGTACGACGAGATCAAGGACCTGCTCGGCCGCGAGGTGCTCGACCAGCGCTTCGCCGGCATGAAACAGGCGCTCGAGGGTGCCACCGACCAGGACCGGGCCGCCGTCAGCGCGATGATGCAGGACCTCAACGCCCTGCTCGACGCGCACGCCCGCGGCGAGGACACCCGGCAGCAGTTCGACGACTTCATGGACCAGCACGGCACTGTGCTCTTCGGTACGACAGCCTTCCCGTCGAACCCTGCGAACGTCGACGAGCTGCTCGACGACCTGGCAGCCCGAGCGGCCGCGGCGCAGCGCATGCGCAACTCGATGACCCAGGAGCAGCGGGACGAACTCGACGCCCTCGCCCAGCAGGCCTTCGGCTCCCCCGACCTGATGGGGCAGCTGTCCCAGCTCGACGGCACCCTGCGCGCGCTGCGTCCCGGCGAGGACTGGGGCGGATCCGAGCGTATGGAGGGCGAACAGGGCCTCGGGCTGGGCGACGGCACCGGGGTGTTCCAGGACATCGCGGACCTCGACGCCCTCGCCGACCAGCTCGCCCAGTCCGGGCCGGGCTCGGAGCTCGACGACCTGGACCTCGACGCGCTGTCCCGGCAGCTCGGCGACGAGGCGGCGGTCGACGCGAAGACCCTGCAGCGCCTCGAGCAGGCGCTCCGGAACTCCGGGGCGATGCGCCGCGGTGCCGACGGGCAGCTCCGGCTCACCCCGAAGGCGATGCGGCAGCTCGGCAAGAGCCTGCTCAAGGACGTCGCCCAGCGGATGTCCGGCCGCCAGGGCGCGCGGGACCTCCGTCGCTCCGGTGCCGCCGGTGAACCCTCGGGGGCGTCACGGCAGTGGGCGTTCGGCGACACCGAGCCGTGGGACATCCCGCGCACGATCACGAACGCCGTGGTCCGGACGGCGGCCAGCGGTCGGCAGGGAGCCGGCGTGCACCTGAGCATCGAGGACGTCGAGGTGCAGGAGACCGAGGCCCGCACCCAGGCCTGCGTCGCGCTGCTCGTCGACACCTCGTTCTCGATGGCGATGGAGGACCGCTGGGTCCCGATGAAGCGCACGGCCCTGGCGCTGCACACCCTGGTGTCGACCCGGTTCCGCGGCGACGACCTGCAGCTCATCGCGTTCGGTCGCGAGGCCGAGGTGATGGACGTCGAACAGCTCGTGGGCCTCGACGCCATGTGGGACAAGGGCACGAACCTGCACCACGCCCTGCTGCTCGCGAACCGGCACTTCCGGAAGCACCCGACGGCGCAGCCGGTGCTCCTCATCGTCACCGACGGGGAACCGACCTCGCACCTCGAGCCGAACGGGCAGGTCTGGTTCGACTACCCGCCCGACCCGGTCACGATCGCACTGACGGTGCGGGAGCTCGAGAACGCCGGACGCCTCGGCGCCCAGACGACGTTCTTCCGGCTCGGCGAGGACCCGGGGCTGGCCCGGTTCGTCGACGCGATGGCGAAGCGGGTGGACGGCAGTGTCGTCGCGCCGGACAACGAGGACCTCGGGGTCGCCGTGGTCGGCTCGTACCTCGGCTCGCGTCGCGGGGCCGGCGGCGCGCTCTTCCGCGACGACTGGGGGCTCTGAAGCCGGCGACGGACGGCCTGGAGGCCCGTGGCGGGTCCGCTACGATCCTCCAGGCTGTGGACGGGGTGCGTCTAGAACAGCGGCCAGGGGACGGCGGGGCCGTCACCGGGCGGCGGCGGGAAGATCCCGACGGCGCGCAGGGCCGCGCAGCGCGCCCGGAGCGTGTCGATCTCCTCGTCCGTCAGGTGCTCGGCGAGCTCGTCACCGAGACCACCGCGCAGGGCTTCGGACACCCGGTCGAGGCCCTCGAGCTCGTCCGGCCCGAGCGGCTCCCCGATCCAACCCCACAGGACCGTCCGGAGCTTGTGCTCGACGTGGAAGGTGAGCCCGTGGTCGACGCCGAAGCGGTGGCCGTCGGGCATCGCGAGCACGTGCCCGCCCTTGCGGTCGGCGTTGTTCACGACGACGTCGAAGACGGCCATCCGGCGCAGGGCCTCGGAGTCCTCGTGCACGAGCGTGACGGGCTGGTCATGTTCGTCGATCGCCTCGAGCACGGGCAGCCAGGGCGAACCCGCCGCCTCGGCGAGCTCCGGCGTCACCAGGTCGACGGCGTCCTGCTCGGGGTCGACGTCCTGCCAGCGCTGCACCATGCCGGGCCCGAACGGACCGTCACCCATCCACGTGGGCGGGACGACACCCCAGCCGAACGCCTCGGAGACCAGGTGCGCGGCGATCTCGCGGCCGGCGAGCGTGCCGTCCGGGAAGTCCCACAGCGGGCGCTCGCCCTCGATGGGCTTGTAGACGACGGTCCCACCGTCGAGTTCCGCGAGGAAGGTGGCGTTGGACGCCTCGCGGATGCGCGCCCGGATGGACAGCGGACCGTCGCTCATGCGTCGCCGGGCGGACGACCGGCGGCGACGACCTCGCGGGTGCGTTCGACGAAGGCCCGGGCGGTGCCGACCGGGATCTTCACTTGGAACAGCTCGGCGGGCTCGGGGATCTCGACGACGGCCTCGATCTCGATGCCGTCCTCGCTCTCCTCGGACACGATCTCGACCTCGTCGTCGATCGGGTACGCCTCGATGACGACCTGCGCCGTGGACGGGTCGAAGCCCAGGCTCAGCGCACCGGCGCGGAACTCGGCCTCGACGGGCTGGTCGAGCGGCTCCGGGTCGCGGAGTTCGACCGGCACCGACGGCGGCACGCTGAAGCGGTTGTCGTCGACGGTCGCGACCTCGTCGAGGAGCTCGTCGATCTTGTCGGCGAGCACGGCGGTCTGCTCCTTCTCGAGCGCGACGCTGGTGACGCGACGACCGGAACGGGCCTGGATGTAGAAGGCGCGCTCACCCGGACGGCCGATGGTGCCGACGACGAGGCGGTCCGGCCAGTCGAAGCCGTGGACGATGGTGGGCATACCCGCATTGTAGGAGCGCCCGGCTCCGCCCGTTCAGGGTCGGGCAGGGCCGGTCGCGGAGTCGGGGGCCGGGGACCCGCCGGCGGTGCCTGCACCGGGTTCCGGATGGCCCGCTCCACCGCCGACCGCGGCGTCCCCGGTGGGCGCCGGAGCGCTGCCCAGCCAGGACAGGTCACCGGACTCGGTGTTCGTCGCGACGACCTCGGGGCGGTGCTCGCCGTAGCGCACGACGGACACCGAGGCCGGGCCGACGCCGATGCGCTGGAACAGGTCGAGGTGCATGCCGAACGCATCGGCGAGCACGCTCTTGATGATGTCGCCGTGGCTCACCGCGACCCAGACCGCGCCGGGCCCGTGCTCCGCCTCGACCTCGGCGTCGATGCGTCGGACGGCCGCGACGGCCCGGGACTGCATCGTCTGCATGGACTCCCCGCCGGGGAACACGACCGCGCTCGGGTTCGCCTGCACCGTTCGCCAGAGGGGTTCCTTCGCCAGGTCGGCGAGGGTCCGGCCCTGCCACTGCCCGTAGTCGGCCTCGGTGATGCCCCGCTCGATCAGCAGATCGGACGCGCCGGAGTGCCGGTCGGTCTGTCGGTCCAGGATCACGCGGGCGGTCTGCCGGCAGCGCTCGAGCGGGCTCGACACCACGGCGACGACGGGCACCGCGGCGATGCGCTCCGCGGTGCGATCGGCCTGGGTGCGGCCGACGGCGTCGAGTCGCACGCCGGCGGTGCGTCCGGCGAGGACGCCGGTGGCGTTCGCGGTGGTGCGTCCGTGACGGACGAGGAGGACGGTCGCCATGCGCCCGATCCTAGGCGGCGGGACCATCCGCCCCTGACGCGTTGCCCCACGGAACCGGCGCGTCGGCGCTCCGGTCGGTAGCGTCTCGGACATGCCGTTCTTCCGCGACGCTCCGCGCCCCACCACCCCGCCCACGCCGTCGAGGGTCCAGGCAGCCTGGTCCGACTCCGCCGGGCACTTCGCGACGCGCTGCCTGCAGCTCATCATCGTCGTGCTGGTCGTCGCCGGGATCGTCTGGGCGAGCAACATCCTGAGCGTCGTCACGATCCCCGTGCTCCTCGCCCTGATCATCGCGTCGGCCATGCACCCGGTGGTGTCCTGGCTGCGGAAGCACCGGGTGCCGTCGGTCCTGGCCACCCTCACGGTGCTCATCGGCGTGCTCGCGGTCCTCGGCCTGATCGGCTGGCTCATCGTCGTCGCGGTCGAGAACCAGTGGGCACAGCTGCAGAAGTCGGCGGTCGACGGGTTCCAGCAGCTGCAGGAGTTCGCGAAGAACCTGCCGTTCTCGATCTCGGACAAGCAGATCGACGACGCCGTCGCGGGCGCGTCCGACTTCGTCACGAGCGCACAGTTCGGCTCCGGTGCCCTCGCCGGCGCCTCGGCCACCGCCAACTTCCTGACCGGCCTGGTCCTGATGATCGTCGTGCTCTTCTTCTTCCTGAAGGACGGCCCGAGCATCTGGGAGTTCCTGCTCCGCCCGTTCACCGGCGAGCGTTACGCCCGGGCCCGTCGCGTCGGCGACCGGGTCGTCTCGACCCTCGGTGGGTACGTCCGCGGCACCGCGACGGTGGCCGCGGTCGACGCGATCGGCATCGGTGTCGGCATCGCGATCGTCGGGGTCCCCCTCGCCCTGCCGCTGGCCGTCATCGTCTTCATCACGGCCTTCATCCCGATCGTCGGTGCGACCGCCGCCGGCATCCTCGCCGCCCTCGTCGCGCTCGTGGCCCTCGGCCCGGTGCAGGCGCTCATCGTGATCGGCATCGTGGTCCTGGTGAACCAGCTCGAGGGCAACTTCCTGCAGCCGGTCCTGATGGGCCGCACGCTCAAGCTGCACGGCCTCGTCATCCTGATCGGCCTGACCGCCGGCACCGTCCTCGCCGGCATCACGGGCGCCATCATCTCGGTGCCGCTGATCGCCGCAGCCTGGGGCGCGATCCTGGTCTGGGACGGCCCGAACACCCCGGCCCGTCCGTGGCGCCAGAAGCGCAACGAGGACGTCACCGCGCACGAGCTGCCGCAGGGCTGATCCGCAGCGCCGATCCGCGGGGCGCGTTGCGGACATCCGCTTCGCGCAACGGCCTTCCACCCAGCAGGATGGAGGAGTGCTCGTCTCCATCGTCTACATGAGCCGTGCCGTCGTCCCCTTCGACGACCAGGCCATGGCGGTGCTGCTCGCGGAGTCCCGGCTGCGCAACGAAGCGCTCGGGGTCTCCGGGCTCCTGCTCGCCAAGGGCGGCCGGTTCATGCAGCTGCTCGAGGGGCCGGCGTGGAGCGTGCAGGACCGGTACGACGTGATCGCGAAGGACCGACGGCACGGTGAGGTGAAGTCACTCGTGCGCGAGGACATCGAACGCCGGCGGTTCGACGGCTGGTCGATGGCCTACCGCGCGCTCGACGACTCGGACATCCGGTCCGAAGCGGGCTTCAGTCCCTTCCTGTCGGGCACGATGGACTTCCCGCGGTCGTTCGACCGAACCAGTGCGGCCTGGCTGCTGAAGTGGTTCCGCGACCGCGAACTGCACGACCTCTGACCCGCCGGCAGCGCCGCACCCGCATGCCGCGCCGCACCCAGCGGTTCAGTCGGTCCCGAACGCGTCCTCGACGACGGTGAGCAGCCGGTCGCGGTGCTTCGGGTCCGCCGTCGCCGCGATCACCACACGCCACATCGTCGCCACGGCCGGCATCAGGTCGGTGCGCCGGGTCCGGACGTCGGACACGAGCTGCACGCCCGTGAAGTACGGCACCACGGTCGACCCGAGCTGCTCCGCGGTCAGGTCCGTCCGGAGTTCCCCGCTCGCGACCGCGAGCCGGAACACGTCGACGATCCCGCCGATCCACTGCTCGTAGAAGCTCAGCGTCGCGGTCTGGAACTCCCCGCGCTCCAGCGACAGCCGGATCCCCGCCCGCACGATCGGGTCGGTCCGGAGCAGATCGGCGATGCCGTGCGACGCCCCGATCAGCGCGGCGACGGGCGAACTGTCGGTGTGGCTGACGACGTCGAAGGTGCGGGCGTTCTGCTCACCGATGACGCCGAGCGCCAGGGCGAGCTTCGTCGGGAAGTGGAAGTGCAGGGTGCCCTGCGAGACGCCCGCCGTGCGGGCGATGCCCGCGATCGTCGCGCCGGCGAAGCCGACGCGGTCGAACTCCTCCGCCGCGGCCACCAGGATCTGCTCACGTCGTTCCACGGGACCAGTCTGTCGGTCTGGAGGCACGGGGCGGGCCCGCACCGTGCCTCCAGACCGAGGGGTGGTGCGTCTCAGGCCGCGTGCCGGCCGAGCGTGATGCGCTCCTCGGGCAGGTCCTGCAGGTCGCGCCCACGGAACCAGCGGAGCAGCCAGTCGGCGGGCGTGCCCGCCACCCCGGTCGGCAGACCGGTGCGGTCGCTGAGGAACGTGCTGAAGCCGGGCTCGTCACGGAGTTCGTCACCGGTCGGGCTGCCGAACGCCATCGCCCAGCCGTCGAACCGGCGCGTGGCGATGGACTCGCGCGACAGCGACTTCACGCCGGTGTGCCGCGGGTCGCGCTCGATGGCGGCGAAGCGGTCCTCGACGCTCCAGACCGGACCCTCGAGCACCTGCATGAAACGGCCGCCCTTGGCGAGCAGGAGCCCGGAGACGCCGAGCGCGTGGTTGCGGAGGCGTGCCTCGCGCAGCATGGCGACCAGCTGGTCGTCGGTCAGGTCGTCGGCGGCGACGGACATGTAGACGAGTGATGTGAGTGCTGTCATCGACTTCAGTCTGGGTCGCGGTCGCCGGAGGGGTCAACGCGTCGTCCGCACACCGCACCGGACGGTGCGGCATGCGGACGACGGGCGGGCTGTCGGGTTCCGGGTTCCGGGTTTCGATCAGGTGAGCGCGAGGAGGTTGTTGACCTGCTCGTTGACCCCGGTCAGCGTCGAGATCGGCTTGCCGTTCGCGTAGACGTCGTCGAAGGCGGGCTGCAGCAGGGCCTGCACGTCGGCGGGGTTCTTCGTGACCGGGAACAGGAACGTGGTGTCCTCCTCGACCTGCCGGGTGAACGCCGAGACGTCCAGGCCGCGTTTCCGGAACGACGCCACCGCGGCCTCGGTACCCGCGGGACGGGCTGGGAACACGATGCCGCTCTCACCGACGATCCGCTGCGCTTCGTCGCTGCCGAGGAACGCCACCCACTTCGCCGCGGCCTCGGGGTCCTTCGCCTGCTTCGTGATCGAGTCGCCGAGCCCGTTGAACATCGACGCACGGTGACCCGACGGGCCGATCGGGGTCGGGGCGACCGCGACGTCGAGGTCCTTCATGCCGAGGTACGAGCCGATCATCCACGAGCCGTTGAAGGACAGCGCGCACTTGCCCGCGCCGAGCTGGACCTCGGGCCCGGTCGTGGTGGAGAACACCCCGTACTTCGCCATGTAGCCCTTCTCGGCCAACCGGTAGTACCAGGCGAGGGTGTCCTGCACGACCCGCTCGTCGTAGCGGAACCGGTCGCCCCAGGGGTTCTCGTTCGTGTAGAACCAGTCGACCGATCCGGTGAACGGCGACCACTGGGTCTGACCGAAGCCGTCACCGCCGGAACCGTTCGACGAGATCCCGTAGACGGCGACGTCGTCCTTGTCGAAGCCGTCCTCGTCCCCACGTCGGCCCTTGGAGTCCACGGTCAGCCGCGCGAGCATCCGCTCGAACGTGCCGCCGTCGTCCGGGTTCCACTCGAGCGACCCGAGCTCCTCGGCGGAGACCCCCGCCTTCGCCATCGCCTTCTTGTCGTAGAACATCGCGACGGTGTCCCAGTCCTTCGGGGAGCCGTAGCGGTGGCCGTCCTGGCCCTTCCACAGTTCGGCGAGCCCGGACTGGTAGTCGTCGTCACGGATCCCCTTCGTGGCGTCGAGCTCGTCGAGTCCGTAGAGCACGTCGAGGTCGGCGTACTGCGGGAACTTCGTCAGGTGGTCGGTGAAGACGTCGGGCGCGGTGCCGGCGATGAAGCCCGCGGTGAGCTTGGTCCAGTAGTCGTTCCACCCGAGCTGGGTGATCTTCACGGTGATGTCCGGGTTCGCGCGGTGGAACGCGTCGGCGACGGCCTGGTACGCGGGCTGCTGGTTGGCGTCCCAGAGCCAGTAGCTCACTGTGCGCGCACCCGACCGGTTCGTCGTGCGGCGACCGGGCGACGAGCAGGCGGCGAGCGCGCCGAGGGCCAGGGCGGAGGCACCGCCGGCGAAGAGCGTGCGGCGGGTCAGTTGGTTCGTCATGGTGTTCGTCCTGTCCGACAGCCGGGTCACTTGATCCCGGAGAAGCCGATGGAGTTGACGATCCGCTTGGCGAAGACGCCGAACAGCAGGATCATCGGGAGCGCCGCCACCAGGGTCGCGGCCATGAGCCCGGCCCAGTCGGTGCCGGACTGCGGGGTCTGCGACTTGAAGACGCCGAGCGCGACGGTCAGCACCCGCGAGCTGTCGGTGTACGACACCATGAGCGGCCAGAAGTAGTCGTTCCAGCTCGTGATGTACGTCAGCACGGCGAGGGTGGCGATCGGGGCCGCCGCCATCGGGATGACGAGCCGGAAGAACACGCGGACCTTCCCGGCGCCGTCGATGAGCGCCGCCTCTTCGACCTCCTTCGAGATGCCGAGGAAGAACTGCCGCAGGAAGAACACCGCGAACGGGGTCATGAACATCGTCGGCAGGGCGATGCCGAGCAGGTTGTCGACGAGCCCGAGCTGCTTGATGAGCGTGAAGTTCGGCAGCAGCGTGAAGATCGCGGGGACCATCAGCCCCGCCAGGAACACCCCGAACACCTTGTCGCGACCGGGCCAGCGCAGCCGGGCGAAGGCGTAGGCGGCCGCTGCCGAGAAGAACACCTGGCCGACCGTGACGAGCGTCGACACCAGGATCGAGTTGAGCAGGTACCGCCAGAAGTTCAGCGCGGCGCCGGAGCCGCCCTGTGCCAGCGCCTCTTCGGTGGACTGCAGACCGAAGACCCGCTCGAACCCGCCCAGGCTGAACCCGACGGGCAGCAGCGAGGTGGGGTCGGAGTTGATCGCGGTGTTCGACGACAGCGCCGTCCGCAGGATCCAGTAGAACGGGAACAGGGTGACGACGATGACGAGGATCATCGCGACCCAGGCGAGCACCCGGCCGAGCGACGGGCGACGACGGTGGGCGGCGCCCATCCGCGGCGGGCGGGACGTGGTGACGGAGCGGGTGAGTGTCGTGGTCATGGCGCTTCCGTTCAGTCCAGGTCGGACTCACCCGAGCGGGTGAGGCGGTACTGGATGATCGTGATGATGCTGAGGACGATGAGGAGCGCGACCGAGACCGCGGACGCGTAGCCGAACTGGAACCGGCCGAACGCCAGGTTGTAGATGTAGTTCTGCACGACGTTCGTGGCGTTCGCGGGGCCGCCCTGCGTGGTGACGGCGACGGTGTCGAACACCTGGAACGACCCGATCACGGTGATGATCAGCACCAGGGACAGGATCGGGCGGAGCAGCGGCACCGTGATGCGCCAGAACATCTTCCACTCGCTCGCACCGTCGATGCGTCCGGCCTCGTACACGGTCTCGGGCAGCGACTGCAGGCCGGCGAAGATGAGCAGTGCCGTGTAGCCGACGTGCCGCCACACGTTGATGAGCGCGATCGAGGGGATGCCCCAGACGTCGCTCTGCAGGAACGGGATGCGGTCGAGGCCGAGTGCGGCGAGCATCTCGTTGCCGATGCCGAGCTGGGTGTCGAGGATCCAGAGCCAGACGAGGGCGGCGACGACGTTCGACACCAGGTAGGGCGCGAGCACGATGCCGCGCACGAACGTCGACTTCGTCAGCCGGTGCATCATCACGGCGATGAACAGCGCGACGACGGTCTGGATGACGATGTTGATGAGCACGTACTCGACCGTCACCACCATCGAGTGCCAGAAGATCGAGTCCTGCACCAGTCGGGCGTAGTTCTGCAGGCCGGTGAACTCGGGCTCGGTGAGCAGGTTGTACGACGTGAAGCTCAGGTAGATGCCCCGCACGGTCGGCCAGGCGAGGAACACCGCGAAGCCGACGGCAGCCGGCGCGATGAAGACGAGCGCGAGCCACAGGTCGTTCCTGGGGCGGCGCGGCGGGGACGTGGTGCGGGCGGGGTCGGCGGACCGACTCCTCCGCCTCGTGCTGGTGGCCGTCAAGGGTGACGACACAGGGCTCTCGGTGACCATCGCGACTCCTTCGTCTGCGGTGGACTGACGTGCAGCAGTCCGTGAGCCGGGAATCTACACGTGGGGACCACCTCAGGCAAGAGTCTTTTTCCGGGCTGTGGACAGGGGTTGTCACGTGTAGACAGCGTGTGTCAGGATGGCCCTCGATCGCATCGGAGCGACCCGCTCGGCGACGCATCCCACACCTCGGAAAGGTCACTGATGATCTCTGTCGGAATGGTCGGCGCGGGCCAGTTCGCCCCCCAGTTCGCCAAGCTGTTCAAGCTCCACCCCGACGTCGACCGGGTCTACGTCACGGACCTCGTCGACGAGCGCGCGTCCGAACTCGTCGAGGCACAGCACCTCGACGGCACGTTCGACGACTTCGACGCCGTGCTCGCCTCGGACGTCGACGCCGTCGCGATCTTCACGCAGCGCTGGACCCACGGCCCGCTCGTGGTCAAGGCCCTGCGCGCGGGCAAGCACGTGTACTCCGCCGTGCCGATGGCGATCTCCGTCGACGAGATCCGCGACATCATCGAGGCGGTCCGTGAGACCGGCCTCACCTACATGATGGGCGAGACGAGCTACTACAACCCCGCGACGGTGTTCGCCCGCAAGCAGGTGGCCGAGGGCGCCTTCGGCCGGGTGTTCTACTCCGAGGGCGACTACGTGCACGACATGGACCTCGGCTTCTACGCCGCGTACCAGTACAGCGGCGGTGACGACTGGAAGCGCACCGCCAGCTACCCGCCCATGCTCTACCCGACCCACTCGGTCGGCGGGGTCCTCGGCGCGATCCCCGGGCACGCGGTCAGCGTCAGCTGCATCGGCATCAAGGACGACCGCGGCGACGGCGTATTCGACAAGGACGTCAGCCAGTTCGACAACGACTTCTCGAACGCCACGGCCCTGTTCGAGCTCGACAACGGCGGGGTGATGCGGATCAACGAGATGCGCCGCGTCGGCTACCCGTCGCACATCCGCGAGTCCCGCTTCCGCTACTTCGGCACCGAGGCGAGCTTCGAGCAGCTGGCGAAGGTCAGCGTCTGGCAGGACAAGGAGGACTCGCACGACATCAGCGACAAGATCAACACGCAGGCGACGATGTCGCTCGACGACCCGCGTCTGGCCGACGTCGACCCGTCCCTGCGTGAGGCCTTCGTCTCCGGCTACGCCGAGGTCCACGACACCGACCGCCTGCCCGCCGAGTACGACGGCGTGCCGACCGGACACGAGGGCAGCCACCAGTTCCTCGCCGACGACTTCGTCCGCGCCGTCGTCGACCGGACCCTGCCGCCGGTGAACGCCTGGACCGCCGCACGCTTCACCCTGCCCGGCATCATCGCCCACCAGTCCGCGCTGCAGGGCGGCGCCCGTCTCGAGGTGCCGGACTTCGGTGACGCCCCCGAGACGACGAGCACTGCGGCGACGAGCGCTGCGACGACGAACGCACCGGCGTCAGCAGGCAGCACGGCGTCGACTACGATCGCGTCCGAGTAACACGTGTCGTTCGGGTGCCGGTCCTCGCGGGCCGGCACCCGAACGACGCTCCCGGACCCGACGAAGGTGGCACCCGTGACCGTCCCGACGAACCCGAGGGCGGTCACCCGTGCGGACGTCGCCCGCTACGCCGGTGTCAGCACCTCCGTCGTCAGCTACGTCGTGCACGACGGACCCCGCCCCGTCGCCCCCGCCACCGCCGCCCGGGTGCGCGAGGCCATCCGGGTCCTCGGCTACCGCCCGAACGCGAGTGCCCAGGCCCTGCGCACCGGGTCGTCGAAGATGCTCGGCCTGATCGTGCCGGAGCTCGACAACCCGTTCTGGTCCGAGCTCGCCGTCGCCGTCACGCACGCCGCCGCCGCGCGTGGGTACGACGTCCTGCTCGCCAACAGCGACGGTGACGCTGCCCAGGAGCGCGAGCGGCTCCGCAGCCTCTCCGCCCGCCAGGTCGACGGCGTCATCGTCACGAGCATCATGACCCACCCGGACCTGTCGACCGTGACCGACCCCGGTCTGCCGATGGTCCTGCTCAACACGTTCTTCGAGGTCCCCGAGTACGCCAGCATCGGTGTCGACGCCCTGCGCGGGGCTCTCGACGGCACCCGGCACCTGGTCGAGCACGGCTACGGGTCCATCGGCCTCGTGATGGGCCACACCGGGTCGATGGAGCTCCGTGAACAGGGCTGGATGCGCGCCCTCCGCGAGGCCGGCCTGCCCGACGGCCCCATCGTCCGCACCGCCTTCACCCGACGCGGCGGGTACGAGGCCGGCCTCCGCATGTTCGCCGACGACACCGGACCACGGGCCGTCTTCGTCAGCTCCGACATGCAGGCGATCGGCGTGATGCGCGCACTGTGGGAACTCGGGCTGCGCGTCCCGGAGGACGTCGCCATCGTGTCCTTCGACGGCGCAGCCGAGGCGGACTACACGAACCCGCAGCTCACCACGGTCCGGCAGCCGATCGAGACGATGGCCGTCGCCGCGGTCGACCGCGTGCTCGGCCTCGACGCCGACAACCAGTGGCACCGCGACCTGGTCCCCGCCGAGTTGGTCCTCGGCGCGAGTTGCGGGTGCGACGTGCGTCGCTGACCGGACGGGAGGCGCGGGGCGGGGCCGCCACAGGCCTCCTGTCCGTCAGCTGGTCGCGTTCAGGACGCCGGCTCCATGACGGCGCGGAGGCGCGCGGTCGGGATGCGCTGCTGCGCATCCATCGTCACTGCGGCGGCCTCGACCGCCTCGCCGCTCTCGGCGTCGACGAACCGCAGGTCCGACGGCCGCTCGGACGGGCGGTGCCGGTCGGCCCACCCGCCGAGTGCGAGCAACACGAGCGACAGGTCACGGCCGGCGTCGGTCAGCACGTACTCCTCGCGGGCACGGGCGCCCTCGGGCTTGTAGGTCGTGCGCTCGAGCACTCCCCCGTCGACGAGGGATGCCAGGCGTGCGGTCAGGACCTCGCGCGGGATGCCGAGGCTCTGCTGGAACTGACTGAAGCGGGTCGAGCCGCCGACGGCGTCGCGGACGACCATGAGCGTCCACTTCTCGCCGAGGACGTCGAGGGAGCGTGCGATGGGGCAGCGCTCGTCGCCGCCGAGGATGCCGAGCATGTGTTCATCCTAGCTGGGTTCGATTTCCGGACACAACGTGCTAGGTTCGGTTTCCGTACTCAACTTCTCTTCTTTGGAGCACTCATGACCGACCTCACCAACGCCGTCGTCCTCGTCACCGGAGCGAACGGCGGCCTCGGCGCCGAGTTCGTCCGCCAGGCCCTGGAGCGTGGCGCCACCAAGGTCTACGCGACCGCCCGCAACCCCCGTACCTGGCACGACGAGCGCATCGTCCCGCTCACCCTCGACGTCACGAGCCAGGAGAGTGTCGACGCCGCGGCCCGCACCGCCGCCGACGTGACCGTCGTGGTGAACAACGCCGGGATCGCCGGCTCGGATCCGCTCGTCGACGTCTCCGTCGAGGAGGTCGAGCGCATCTTCGCCACCAACGTCTTCGGCGCACTCCGCGTCGCCAAGGCCTTCGCCCCCTCGATCGCCAACGGTGCGCTGATCGACGTGCACTCCGCCCTGAGCTGGGTCGCCCTCGCCGGCGCGTACTCGGCGTCGAAGGCCGCGTTCTGGTCGATCACGAACTCCCTGCGCATCGAGCTCGCACCCCAGGGCACCCAGGTCGTCGGCGCCCACCTCGGCTACACCGACACGGGCATGATCGCCGACCTGGACGTCGAGAAGTCCGACCCCGCCGACATCGTCCGCGCCATCTGGGACGCTGTCGAAGCCGGCGAGCACGAGGTCCTCGCCGACCAGGTCAGCCGTGACGTCCGTGCCGGTCTGAGCGCCCCGCTCACCGCGCTCTACCCGATGCTCGCCACCGCCTGAGACCTGTCCTCGTCGGGACGGTGACGGTTCTGGTTCACGAACACCCGGGTTCGTGAACCAGAACCGTCAGTCGCCTCGTCCTGCTACTCGCTCCTCTGCCTGTACCCTGAGCCGATGACAGCGGGCGCAACGTCAGAGCGGCGCACGGGGTGGACATCGGCGAGGCGGATCTGCGCGTTCTGGGCCACCGCGGCGCTCGGCGTCCTCCCGGCGTGGGGCTCGTGGATGTGGCTCTACCTCGCATCCGACGAAGACGCCCGCGGGACCGCGCACGACCGATCCTGGCCGAACGCAGCCGTCCTCTCGCTCGGCGGGATCCCGCTGCTCATCGCCCACGTCGTCGGCCTGGCCGTGCTGGTCACCCTCGCCGCTCGGGCCAGACGCTCCATGGGTTCTGCGGCCGCGCTGGGCGTCATCGTGCTCCTCGGGGATTCGCTCATCGGACTCGGACTGTCGCTGCTGCTCACCGGCGGCCAGGTCGTCGTCACGCCACAACCGTTCCAGCCGTGAGCGCGTCGCCGGTCAGCCGCCCGCGCCGCGGTCGGTGATCCGACGATTCGTGGCGGTGATGGCGGCGCGCTCGTCGTCGGACAGGCCGCCGACGCGCAGGATCCGGCCCAGCACCTCGCTCTTCCGCTCGATGTAGTCGTCGATGTCCTCGGCCTCGGTGGCCGCACGGCGTTTCACGGCGGCGTACTCGTCACGCAGCACCGGGTCGGCACGCAGCACGTCGCGGACGGCCAGGTGGTTCCGCAGCGCGAGCGATCCGGTCGTGACGACGTAGGTGTTGGTCGGGGTGAAACGCTCGGGAGCCCGGAACGCCTGCCGCCCCGGAACCCCCAGTTCACCGCATGGCTCGAAGCCGATCGTCGCCAGTGCCGCCACCGCAGCGGGGACGTCGGACGCGTCCACCACGACGTCGACGTCGAGCACGGGCTTCGCCGCCAGGCCCGGCACGGACGTGCTGCCCACGTGCTCGATGCTCCGGAACGGCGCGTCGGCGGCCTCGAGCGCAGCGGCGTACGCACCGTGCAGTTGCCGGAACCGCTCGGGCCAGGTCGGTCGGTACTCGACGACCTCGATCACGGGGCCGACGTCTGGGCGAGGAGCTGGAACATGACGTGGTCGCGCCAGACCCCGTCGATCTTGATGTACTCCGGCGCGAAGCCGTACCGGGTGAAGCCGGCCGACTCGAGTGCGCGCTGCGAGCCGACGTTCTCGGGCAGGGTCTCGGCCTGCACGCGGTGCAGGCGGAGCACGTCGAAGGCGTGGGCCGCAGCGGCTCGCACCGCACGGGACGCGTGCCCCTGGCGCGTGCGGTCGGCGCGGATCCAGTAGCCCATCGCGCACGACTGCAGGGCGCCGCGCGTGACGCCGCTCAGCGTGATGCGGCCGAGGAGTTCCCCGTCGATCGACTCGATGACGAACGGCACCGCGTTGCCGGCACGCTGCGCGGCGAGAGCCTGCGTGATGACGTCCCGCTGGCCGGACTCCGTGTAGTAAGACGGCGCGCGGGCCGGTTCCCACGGACGCAGGAACTCGGCGTTCGCTGTGATGACCGCAGCCAGGACGGCCGCGTCGTCGAGGCGGAGTGGGCGCAACCGTGTGTCCATCGCGGAGGGTGTGGGATTCGAACCCACGAGACATCTCTGCCCACCTGTTTTCAAGACAGGCTCCATCGGCCGCTCGGACAACCCTCCAGTGACGCGACCACGTGGCGAGACGTGATCGCGTCCCGGGAAGTCTACCCGGGCCTCCAGGCAGGGGTGCGCGCGAGCGCGGACTAACGGGGCAGGGAGTCGAGCGCCGCTGCCAGGCCGTCGTCGGTGATGCCGCCGGTGAGCTCGTTGCCGGCGTCGACGACGTCGTCGGGGGCCTGGCCCATGACGACGCCGCGACCGGAGGTCGAGGCCCAGCGGAGCATGTCGATGTCGTTGCGGCCGTCGCCCGCGGCGAAGACGCGGGATCGCGGGATGTCGAGCCACTCGCGCACGCGCTCCATCGCGGTGGCCTTCGTCACGCCCTCGGGAGCGATGTCGAGCCACGACGTCCAGCCGACGGAGTACGAGACCTTGTGCAGGCCCATCTGCTCGACGATCTGCAGGAAGTCCTCGGTGTCGTGACCGGGCGAGATGACGACGACACGGGTGGCCTCGACGCCGAGCAGCCGCTCGAACGGCACGTGCTCGCCCGCGACGGTCATCGTGTCGTCGGGGAAGTTGCCGGACAGCAGGAAGTGGCCGGTCTCGTCCTCGACCCCGAAGGCGGCGTTCTCGAGCGCGCCGTGGATGGTCTGCAGCACCTCGGACGGGTCGAACCGCTCGACGTGTTCGCGCACGTAGGAGCCGTCGGCGCGGCGGGCCAGGATGAGCGCTCCGTTCGCGCACACCAGGTACTTCGGACGGATGCCGAGGGTCTCGAGCAGGGGCACGGTCATGCCCTCGCTGCGGCCGGTGGACAGCATGACCTCGTGCCCGGCGGCCTCGGCGTCGCGCACGGCGGCGACCACCGCCTCGGTGATGACACCGTCCTCGCGCATGGTGGTGCCGTCGATGTCGAGCGCGACGAGCCAACGCTTGGTGCGGGCGGGCGCGTCAGTGCCCGCACTCTGCGAGGTGCCGTCCACGAACCGTCCCTGGGTGCTCATCGGGGCTCGATCACCTCGACGCCGCCGAGGTAGGGGCGCAGCACCTCGGGCACGACGACGGAACCGTCGGCCTGCTGGTGCGTCTCGAGGATCGCGACGATCCAGCGGGTGGTGGCGAGCGTGCCGTTGAGGGTGGCGACCGGGGCGGTCTTGCCGCTCTCGGTGCGGTACCGGATGTCGAGGCGGCGGGCCTGGTAGGTCGTGCAGTTCGATGTCGAGGTGAGCTCGCGGAACGTGCCCTGCGTCGGGACCCAGGCCTCGATGTCGTACTTCTTCGCCGCGCTCGTGCCGAGGTCGCCGGCGGCGACGTCGATCACGCGGTAGTGGAGTCCGAGGTCCTGGAGCATCTGCTCCTGGTGGGCGACGAGGCGCTCGTGCTCGGCCTCGGCCTGGTCCGGGTTGACGTAGGCGAACATCTCGAGCTTGTTGAACTGGTGCACGCGGAGGATGCCGCGGTTGTCCTTGCCCGCCGAACCGGCCTCACGCCGGTAGCAGGTCGACCAGCCGGCGTAGCGGTGGGCCTGGCCTTCCTCGAGCGGCAGGATCTCGTCGGCGTGGAACCCGGCGAGAGCGACCTCGCTCGTGCCCGTCAGGTACAGGTCGTCGGCCTCGAGCCGGTAGACCTCGGCCGCGTGCTCACCGAGGAACCCGGTGCCGGCCATCGTCTCGGGGCGGACGAGCGTCGGGGTGATGAGCGGCTCGAAGCCGGCGGCGATCGCACGGTCGAGCCCGAGCGACATCAGCGCGATCTCGAGCCGGGCACCCATGCCGCGCAGGAAGTAGAAGCGTGATCCGGAGACCTTCACGCCACGCGGGATGTCGATGATGCCGAGGTGCTCGCCGAGGTCGGCGTGGTCCTTCGGCTCGAAGTCGAACTCGGGCTTGGTGCCGACGGTGCGGAGCGTGACGAAGTCGTCCTCGCCACCCTCGGGCACCCCGGGCAGCACGACGTTCGGGATGGCCCGGACGACGGTGTTGAAGGTATCCTCGGCCGCGGTGACCGTGGCCTGGGCTTCCTTGACCTGGGCGGAGAGGGCCTGGGCCTGCTGCACGAGCGCGGCCTTCTCGTCCTTCGGGGCCTTGGCGACGGTCTTGCCGAAGGCGTTCTGCTCGGCGCGGAGCGACTCGAACGAGGTGAGCGCGCTACGGCGGGCGGAATCGGCGGCGACGGCTTCGTCGACGACGGACACGGAGGCACCGCGTGCCTGCTGTGAAGCCTTGATGACGTCCGGGTTGTCGCGAAGCAGCTGTGGATCGATCACTCGCCCCATCCTAGACGGGGCAACCGCACGCAGCCTCGATCGGTAGCGTGGACGTATGTCGACCCCTTCGGAGACCGCGCCCGCGGACCAGGACGCCCTCCCCACCGAGCAGCGGACGGCCGCGGTGGTCTACAACCCGGTCAAGGTCCACCTGCCGACCCTCAAGCGCACGGTCCAGGAACACCAGGAGCAGGCCGGCTGGGCCGAGACCCTGTGGTTCGAGACCTCGGAAGAGGACCCGGGCGGCGGCATGGCGCGCGCAGCGATCGAGGCCGGTGCCGACGTCGTCGCCGCGGCCGGTGGCGACGGCACGGTCCGCGCGGTCGCCGAGGTCGTGCACGAGGCCGGTTCGACCCTCGCGCTGCTGCCGAGCGGCACCGGCAACCTGCTCGCGCGCAACATGAAGCTGCCGCTCGACGACCTGGCCGCGAGCGTCCGGACGATCTTCCACGGCGACGACCGGAAGATCGACTTCGGCATGCTCAAGGTCGAACGCCCCGGCGGCGAACGCGAACGCTTCGGTTTCCTGGTGATGGCCGGTCTCGGACTCGACGCCCGGATGCTCGTGAACACCCGGCCCGAACTGAAGAAGAAGGTCGGCTGGCTCGCCTACGTCGACTCGCTGTTCCGTTCGGTGCGCGACGCCAACGCGTTCGAGTTCCGCTACCAGCTCGACGAAGACGGCACCCACTCGCTCCGCGCGCACTCCCTGATCGTCGGCAACTGCGGCATGCTGCAGGCCGGCGCGATCCTGCTCCCGGACGCCGAGATCGACGACGGCGTGTTCGACATCGCCGTGATGCGTCCCCGCGGATTCTTCGGCTGGGTCCGGATCGGCGCGCGGGTGTTCTGGGAGAACGGGATCCTGCGGGCGTTCCGTCGCTCGTCCCTGGGCAAGACCGCGGTGGGCAAGAAGATCGTCTCGAAGTCGCGCGAGGAACGCCCCCTGCGTTACCTGCGCGGGCAGGAGTTCACGGCCCGGCTCGAGCGGCCCGACGAGTTCGAGATCGACGGCGACCCGGTGGGCGAGGTCATCGCCTTCCGGTCCCGCATCGACCCGATGGGCCTCGCCGTGCGCGTGCCGGACCCGGCGGACGACCGCCACGGCTCCCGCCAGGTGCCCTGAGCCGAGACGGGTGGGTGGGCCCGCCGCGCCGCTACCGCGCGCCGGGCTCCCCCGACACGATCGCGCGCAGCCAGTCCCGGGCCTCGACGAACGCGGCGTCCGAGTAGCGCGCGGGCACCTCGGGGCGGGCGCCGTCGGCCCGCGGGTACGAACCGAGGAACGTCACGCGCGGGCTGAACCGGCGCAGGCCGAGCAGCGCGTCCGCCACCCGCTCGTCACGGACGTGCCCGTCGAGGTCGATGACGAACCGGTAGCGACCGAGCTCGTCGCCGATGGGCCGTGACGACAGCAGCCCCATGTTGATGCCTCGGGTCGCGAACTGTTCGAGCATGTCCACCAGGGCGCCCGGGTGGTCAGCGGGCAGCTCGACGATGACGCTCGTCTTGTCGGCGCCGGTCGGCTCGGGGAGCGCGAGGGTCTTCGACACGAGCACGAACCGGGTGACCGCCGAGGCGTTGTCGCCGATGGACGACGCGAGCACGACGACGTCGTGGTGGTCGGTGATGCCGGGCGGCGCGACGGCGGCGTCGGCGGTGGGGTTCGCCTCGAGCAGGGCGAGGGCCGCGGCGACGTTGGACGACGCCGGGATGTGGCCGTGGCCGGGCAGGTTCGCCTCGAGCCAGTTGTGGGTCTGCGCGTAGGCGACCGGGTGCGCGTTCACGGTGCGGACGTCGGCGAGGGTGGTGCCGGGTCGGGCGACGAGCACGAAGTCGACGGGGACCAGGTACTCCCCCACGATCCGCACGCCGGGGATCCGGGCCAGGGCGTCCTGGGTGGCACTGACCCCGCCGTCGACACTGTTCTCGATCGCGATGACGGCGCCGATGGAGCGGCCGGACATGACGTCGTCCAGGGCCTCACCGACGTTGTTGACGCTCCGCCAGGGCTTGCCGGCGGCGGCTTCGACGAGCTTCAGGGCCGCCTCGGTGAAGGTGCCGGCGGGTCCGAGGTAGGAGTACGTGTCGGACGGCGCGGCGGGGTCGGTCATGTGGCGAGCCTATTGCAGGGGCACAGCCACCAGCCCGCTTCAGTCCGTCGCCGCACCCGTCAGGCGCTGCTCGCAGATCGCGGTGTCGTCGCCCTCGCGCGGGTAGGTCAGCGCCGCGAACCGCCCCTCGGGGTCGAGCCGCGTCAGGAGCGACGCCGCGATGCCGTCCAGCTGCGCGACCTGCTCGTCGGAGAGCGCGTCGATGACCACCCGCCGAGCGGTGCGGACGTGGTCCGGGGCCGCCTCGACGATGGTCGCGTAGCCTGCGTCGGTCAGGCGGACGTCGGTTGCCCGGCGGTCCGAGGTCGACGGGCACCGGGTCACGAGCCCGCGCTTCTCGAGTCGGGACACCACGTGCGACAGCCGCGGCAACGAGGCGTTCGTGGCCGAGGCGAGCGCCGACATCCGCAGGGTCCGGGTGTCGGTCTCGGAGAGCATCGCGATGACCATGTAGTCGAAGTGCGTCAGGTCGGCGTCGCGCTGGAGCTGCTGGTCGAGCGCCGCCGGCAGGAGTTCCATGACGGCGACGAGCTTCATCCACGCGCGCAGCTGCTCGCGGGTGAGCCACGGGATCTCGTCGGTCATGACCTGATCATACCGAAAGGTTGTCCCTTTAACCAGTGGTGCGCACCGCGGACGAACCAGACGAAGCGGCCGGGCGACGCGCGAGCACCACCCCGACCACGAGCACCACCACCACGACGACGAGCAGCGCCCCCTCGACGAGCAGCAGCCGCGTGCCGTAGTCGAACGGGAGCACGGTGGGGTTCTTCGGTCCGTCGTCCTTCGCCACGATCTCCGGCAGCACCACCAGGGCGAGCACGCTGCCGAGGACGATCGCCACCTGCACGACGACGAGCACCCAGACCCGCAACGCGCCTCCGGCCCGTCGCAGCAGCAGCCCGGCACCGACCACGAACGGTGACAGGACCGCGTCGTGCAGGACCACCGCGGCGAGCAGCCACACCCCGAGCCCACCGATCCGGTTCGGCTTCACCGAGGTCACGAGCACGTACGCCCCGAACGCGATGACCAGCACGCCGATCACCACGAGCACGATCCGCGCGGCCTTCACCGGAGCACCTCGATCTTCTCGATCCACTTGGTCTGCAGCACGCCCGGCCGACCGGGAGCGATGATCCGCGCCGGGAACCCGTGGTCCAGGTCGAGCGTCGCACCGTTCAGCTCGAGGGCGACGAGCGTCGTCGGGTCCTCGGCGTACTCGGGTCCCATGTCCATGATCCGGTAGCCGCCGTGCCGCTCCAGGCTGGTCACGCGGACGTGCGACCCCTTCGGGGCCTGCACGGCGTCGAGCAGGTCGCGCAACCGCACGCCCTTCCAGGTTCCCATCTGGCTCCAGCCCTCGACGCACGAGATCGGCAGGTCGACCTGCGCGGTGCCGAGTGCGACGAGTTCCGCGCGGACGAAGGTCCGGCTGACGTCGCGCCCGACGACCGTCAGGGTCCAGTCCGCGGCGGTCGCGCTGGCGAGGACCCCCGCCGCACGCGCGGTGCGGTTCACGGGGAGGCCGTTCGAGCCGATCCCACGGCCGCGGGCACCGAAGACGTTGAACGGTTCGGCGAGCTTCGAGGACTGGCCGGCGGTCAGCGCGACGACACCGACCGTCGCGGCCGCCACGCCTGCGAAGAACCCGCGTCGGGCGATCCGCTCACGTCGACCCCGTGCGGCTTCCGGAGTCTGTCTGGAGGCCCGGTCCGGCTCCGCCACGTCGGCCGTCGGCTGGGCGGGACTCGGCTCCTCGGACACCTCGCGGGTCTCGGGGGCCGTGCCCGGTCCGGCGGGCCGGGACTCGGCGCCGCCGGGGGCGGCGTCGACGCCGTCGATCCAGCGGAACACGCGGCCGAGCAGGCCGGGGGCGGTGGACCCGGCGGTCTCGGAGACCGCAGCGCTCGGGGCGGACGCGCCACGGGCCTCCCGGCCTGGTGGGAGCAGTTCACTGCCGGACGCGGGGTCCGCGATGAACCGGCCGTGCGCGTCGTAGGAGTCGCGCTTCCGCCAGTACCGGGTGATGACCGGCAGCTTCGCGGCGATGTGGATGACGAGCGACCCGATGATCACGTAGGCCAGGGCGTTGTGCACCTGGCGGAACGGGAACGGCCACGGGTACCACTGGTACGTGTTGAGCAGGCCGGTGACGACCTGGATGATCGACGCCGACACGAGCACCGCGATCGACAGGCGTTCGAGCAGGTGCAGCACACCGCGCACCGGCGGCACCTGTACCAGGGCCGGCATGACGGTGTTGAGCTTCGCGAGCAGCAGCGGGATGATCGCGATCCCCGTCGTGATGTGCAGGCCCTGCGTGAACTGGTACAGCTGCGTCGGCCGGGTCGGGAACCGCATCCAGCCGAGCGGTTCCTGCAGCAGGTGGCTGTAGATCCCGGTGCCCAAGCAGATCAGGAACGCGATGCCGAGCAGGCGTCCGAGCACCACCGCCGAGCGGGCGTTGCGGTTGGGGGACGCCAGAGCTGCCCGTCCGTCGTGCAGGAGGCGCTGGACGCCGGATAGCCTCGACGGACCATGAGCGACCGACTGCGTGCCCTCCGACCGTCCCTGGCCGACGGCACCGCCGCGCGGATCGGCACGGTGCTGACCGTCGTGGGAGTCCTCGCCCTGTCGGGCGTCATCGCCGTCGGCGTCACGCATCTGGGGTTCCTCCGATCGGGCCATCGTTCTGCATTCGTTGCGTGGACGCTGATCGCTTGGACCGTCTTCGTGATCGCCGTGCTCGCGGTGCGTTTCGTGCCCGTCCGGTGGATGACCACCATGGTCATCGGCGGAGCGGTGGTGATCGGCATCGCCGCGCTGGTCGGCCCGCCGAACACGAGCACCGACTCCGCTCGGTACGCGTGGGACGGCATCGTCCAGCATGCCGGTGTCTCACCGTACGCGCACACCCCCCAGTCCACGGCACTTTCCGGTCTCCGACCCGACTGGTTGTTCCCCGACAAGGTGAACGGCACGTGCGACGACATCAAGCCCCGGTTCCGCGGACTCGGCGACGGCGCGGACGGGCACTGCACGGCGATCAACCGACCCGACGTGACGACGATCTACCCGCCGATGGCCCAGCTCTGGTTCGCGGCGGTCCGGTTCTTCGTGCCCGCGACGGCGCAGTACCTGCCGTTCCAGGTCGCCGGGCTGCTCGTCTCGCTCGGCGTCACCGTCGGGCTCGTCATGGTGCTCCGACGCATCGGGCGCCCGACCTGGTGGGCGGCGCTGTGGGCCTGGTCCCCGCTCGTCGCGTCCGAGGCCGTCACGAACTCGCACGTCGACGTCGTCGGCGCCGCGCTCGCCACGGCCGGTGTCGTGCTCGTCGCGTTCGGCCGACCGATCTGGGGCGGGATCGCGCTCGGGGCCGCGACGGCGACGAAGCTCATCCCGGCGATCGTGTACCCACCGTTGCTCGGTCGCGGTCGTGCCTGGTGGGCGATCCCGATCGGCATCGCGGTGTTCGGGCTGCTCTACGTGCCCTACGTGCTGACCACCGGGCTCGACGTGCTCGGGTACCTGCCCGGCTACCTGAGCGAGGAGGGCTACGAGGACGGCTCCCGGTTCGCGCTGGTGTCGCTCGTGGTCCCGGGTGACGCGGCGACGGTCGTCGTCGGGCTCCTGGTGCTGCTCGCCGCGTTCGTGGCGTGGCGGTTGTCCGACCCGTCGCGGCCCTGGTCGGGCGAGGTCCTGATGATCGGCGTGACGTTCCTCGCCGTGACCCCGCGCTACCCCTGGTACGCGCTGCTGCTCATCCCGTTCGTGGTGCTGTCCGGCCGGTGGGAGTGGCTGTCGATCGGACTCGCCATCGCGCTGCGCGGGGTGTGGCCGTCGGCGGACGCCTACCGGTGGTGGTTGCTCGCGGCCGTGGCGGTCATCGTGGTCGTCACGCTGCTGCGCACGGAGCGGTCGGAGTGGCGACGGTGGTGGGAACGGCTGACGTTCCGGCGCGTGGAACACGTACGCTGACGACCATGGCACCCGCGATCCTGCTCGGCACGACCGGCTCCGTGGACCCGGCTCCCGCCGGGCTCGTCGACCGCTTCGGGCGTCGCGCCGTCGACCTACGGGTGTCGCTGACCGAGCGCTGCAACCTGCGCTGCACCTACTGCATGCCCGCGGCCGGGCTGCCGTTCGCCCCCGACGAGGCCCTGATGACGGCGACCGAGATCGAGCGGCTGGTCCGGATCGGCTCGTCGCGGTTCGGCGTCCGCAAGGTCCGGTTCACCGGCGGGGAGCCGATGCTCCGGCACGACCTGGTCGACGTGATCGCCCGGTGCGCCGCACTGCCCGACGCCCCGGAGCTGTCGCTCACCACGAACGCGATCGGCCTCGCCCACCGCGCCCAGGGCCTGTACGACGCCGGGCTGCGGCGCGTGAACGTCTCGCTCGACACCGTCGACCCCGACGTCTTCACCACAGTGACCCGCCGCCCGTTCCTCGACAAGGTGATCGCCGGGCTGTCGGCCGCGCACGACGCCGGACTCGACATCAAGGTGAACGCGGTGCTGCTGCGCGGGATCAACGACGAGGCCGCCCCCGAACTGCTCCGCTGGTGCCTCGAACGCGGTTACGAGCTCCGGTTCATCGAGCAGATGCCGCTCGACCCCGACCACGCCTGGGACCGCACCTCGATGATCACCGCCGCCGAGACCCGCGCGCTGCTGGCGACGTCGTTCGTGCTCACCCCGGACGACGCCCCGCGCGACGGCGCCCCGGCCGAGCGGTACCGCGTGCACGATGCCGTCACCGGCGAGCCGCTCGGCACCGTCGGGATCATCGCGAGCATCACGGAGTCGTTCTGCGCCGACTGCACCCGCACCCGGCTGACCGCCGACGGGCACGTGCGCAGCTGCCTGTTCTCCGACGAGGAGACCGACGTGCTCGGGCCGATGCGCGCCGGGGCGGACGACGACCAGGTCGCCGAGCTCTGGCGCCGCGCGATGTGGGCGAAGCCCCGCGACCACGGTGACGACAGCGACGAGCTCGTGCACCCCACGCGCGGCATGAGTGCGATCGGCGGCTGAGGCGTGACCACGATCCGGTTCTTCGCCGCTGCCCGGGCTGCGGTGGGCGTCGACTCACTGACCACGACGGGTCGGACCATCGAGTCGGCCCTCGGCGCGATCGACGCGGCCGAGGTGGCGGACCCCGAACGCTGGAGTGCGTTGCAGGAGCGCTGCTCGTACCTGGTCGACGGCGTGACCACGCGCGACCGGGGCACGGCGCTCGAGGGTGTCGAGGTCGTCGACGTCATGCCGCCCTTCGCCGGCGGCTGAGCGGCGCGCCCGTTCCTTCCCAGAACACCCGCGATACCTGGTGCTTCCGGGCATACCTGGTGCGAACTTCCGACCAGGTAC
>NZ_JAHEWS010000029.1:0-41070 GCF_018598405.1 Curtobacterium flaccumfaciens
TCGCCCGACGACGGAGGTCCGCACGCACCTGCTGCCGGAACGACGACAGTGCCATCTCGAGCTCGCGCAGGGCGCGGCGGCGCTGGGGACCGTGTCGGCGCGTGCCGCCGTCCGCTCGGAGCTCCACGGGAACCGGCGGAAGTGCGGCATCAGCGGCTGCACCATCGGCCCGATCGCGAACGCCGCGATGACGGTGCCGGCGCCGACGTCCCCGCCGAGGACCCACCCGACGATCACCACCGTGACCTCGACCAGGGTGCGGGCGAACCAGATCGGCCAGCCGAGCCGCTCGTGCAGGCCCACCATCAGGCCGTCCCGCGCGCCCGTGCCGAACCCCGCGCCGATGTAGAACGCCGTCGCGACCGCGAGCAGCACGAGCCCTGCGGCGAACAGCCCGATCCGGGCGACGATCCCCGACGGCTCCGGCACCAGCCAGAGCACCAGGTCGGCACTCGGCCCGATCGCCAGGGCGTTCAGCAGCGTCCCGATGCCCGGCTTCTGGCGCAGCGGGATCCAGAGCAGCAGGATCACGCCGCTCGACACCACCGTGATGACGCCGAACGACCACGGCACGACGTTCTCGAGCCCCTGGGTCAGCACGGTCCAAGAGCTCACGCCGACCACAGCGCGGACCTGCAGGGCGGTCGAGGCACCGTAGAGGAACAGGCCGACGAAGAGCTGGACGAAGCGCAGGGTGAGGGCGGTGCGGCGGGGCATGGCTCCATGGTCCCGACAGATTGGCCTGCTGGTCGAGAGCCAATCGCGCTACCGTGGACCCGTGCCTCCTGTCCTGATCAGTGCCCGCGCGGCGTCGCTCCTGCTGACCGACTGGCGCGCCGGTACCGACGCCCCGGCCTACGAGGCGCTCGCCGACGCCCTCCGGGTCCTCATCATCGACGGCCGCGTGGCCCAGGGCGTCCGGCTGCCGGCCGAGCGCGGACTGGCCGCAGCGCTCGGCGTCTCGCGCACCACCGTGGCGAACGCCTACGCCCGACTGCGCTCCGACGGGTTCCTGGTGTCCGTCCGTGGCTCCGGCAGCGTGGTCCACCTGCCCCGTGACCTGGTCGGCCGGCCCGATCCAGAACGGCTCGGCGGGGTCGTCGAGGGGGACCTGCTCGACCTCCGGAAAGCGGCCCTGCACGCGGCCCCCGGCATCGACGAGGCGGTCGAGCGCGCGGTTCGGCACGTGCCCGCTGCGCTCGCCGGCATCGGCTACGACACCGTCGGCGACCCCGGCCTCCGCGCCGCGATCGCCGAGCGGTACACCGAGCGGGGATTGCCGACCGAACCGGCCCAGGTCATCGTCACCATCGGCGCGCAACACGCCATCGCCCTGCTCGCACGCGTGCTCGTCCGCCGCGGCGACGCCGTGCTCGTCGAGTCCCCGACCTACCCGCACGCGCACGAGGCCTTCCGGGAGGTCGGCGGCCGCCTGGTCGGCGTCCCCGTCGACGCCCACCGTGGCTGGGACGCCGCCGCGCTCGAGACCGCGCTGCGCCGCACCGCACCGTCCGTCGCCTACGTCATGCCCGAGCTGCACAACCCGACGGGCGCGACGATGGCGGCGTCGACGCGCGCCACGCTGCTGTCGGTCGCCGCGAGCGTCGGCACGACCGTCATCGCCGACGAGACGATGGGGGAGCTCCGGATCGACGGCGAGCCGTCGCCGCCGTTGGCAGCGGCTGACCCGTCGGGGGCGTCGGTCGTGATGATCGGTTCCGCCGCCAAGGTCTTCTGGGGCGGCCTGCGGATCGGCTGGATCCGCGCCCATCCGGCGCTCCTGCAGCGGCTGCTCCTCGCCCGCCCGACGGGCGACCTCGGCACCCCTGTGCTCGACCAGCTGGTCGTGCGCGAGCTGGTCCCGCGCACGGCGGCCGTCCTGGAGGCGCGGCGTGCGTCCCTGCGCGAGGGTCGCGACGCCGTCGTGGGTGCGCTCCGAGCGCGGCTGCCGGAGTGGGACGTCCCGGCACCGGCGGGCGGGCTGACGACGTGGGTGGGGCTCGGGCGGCCGGTGTCGAGCGCGCTCGTGCTCGCCGCGCGGGCCGAGGGCGTCGTGCTGGCCTCGGGCGGGGTGTTCGGGCCGGACGGCGGGTTCGAACGGTTCCTGCGGGTGCCGTTCACGATGGCGCCGGCCGACCGGGGGCGGCTGGTCGACGTGCTGTCGCGGTCGTGGGAACGGGTCGGTGGCGAGTCGACCGGGGTGCGGGGGTCGTTGGCGGCGGTGGTCTGAGAGGTCATCCTCTGGGGTGAGGCTCGGTCGGGGGTTCTCGCTCCTCGGGGTGATGTGCCGCCGGAGCCGTGCGGCGAGGCTGGTGCCATGAACGCGACCCTGTCCGCCGGAACCCGCCCCGCTCGGCCCCTGCCCGTCGAGCCGCCCGTGGCGGTCCCCGCCGTGGTGCGCGTCACCATCGCCCTGAGTGGGGCCTTCCTGGTGGGCGTCCTGACCTCGTTCGGGCAGGCGGTGCCCGCACTCGCCTCGGTGTCGAACTCGGCCGGACCGTGGTTCCTGGTGGCCGCGCTGCTCTGCCTGGCGGCCGGAGCACGAGCGGGCCGGGTCGCCCTGCCGCTCGCGATGGTGCTCGGCGTCGTGCTCCTCGAACTCATGCACGTCGGCTACTGGCTCACGACGGTCCTGCGCGGGTTCCCGGACGTGCTGTCGATCACGAACCCGTGGGTGCTGCTCGGGGTCCCGGCCGGGCTGCTGGCCGGGGCGGTGGCCGTGGCAGTGCGGACCGGCGACGCCCGGTGGCGTGCGGGGGCCTCCGGCGTGACGGCCGCGGTGCTCGTCGGAGAGGGCGTCCGGGGGCTGCTGCAGGTCGCCGCGACGACGGGGCACGAGACCTGGGTCGTCGAGATCGCGGTCGGGGTCGTGCTCCTCGGCATCGGGGTCCTCGGCACCCGCTCACCCGTCGCGCGCGTGGTGGCGCTCGGCACGGGGGTCGTCGGGACCGTCGCGGTGCTCGGGGCCTACCTGTTGCTCGGCGGGTTCTGATCCTGAGGTCCTGATCCGACGGCGGGTTCTGGCTGCCAGCCGAACGTTCGTCGGTCGGTCCTGCGAGGATCGATGCCGTGCACCTCCTCTCGGTCTTCAGCCTGCGCAACCGGGCCCTCATCGCGCTCGTCACGATCGTCGTCGCGGTCTTCGGCGGCATCGCGCTCTCGAGCCTCAAGCAGGAGTTGATCCCCAGCGTCGAGTTCCCGCAGGTCGCGATCGTCAGCGCCTACCCCGGAGCCACGCCGGAAGTCGTCTCGAACGACGTCTCGACCAAGATCGAGCAGGCGATCCAGGTGGTCCCGGACCTCGAGTCGACCAGCGCCACCTCGTCCACCGGACAGAGCGTGGTGTCGGCCTCGTTCCAGTACGGATCGAACCTGGCCAGTGCCGAGGACAAGATCCAGACCGCGGTGAACGCGTTGTCGCTGCCCGACTCGGTGCAGACGCAGATCGTCACCGGGTCCTTCGACGACCTGCCGGTGCTGCAGGTCGCGGTCTCGGCGTCCGGCAACCAGGAGCAACTCGTCGACCGGCTCCAGGCCTCGGCGATCCCCGACCTCGAGAAGCTCGACGGTGTGCGCCAGGCGGACGTCTTCGGCAACCCCGGACGTCGGGTCGTCATCACGCCCGACCAGGACGAGCTCGCCGCCCGTGGCCTCAGCCAGACGGCGATCTCAGACGCGCTCGACGACAACGGCACCCTGATCCCCGGCGGCACCATCACCGAGGACGGCTCGACGCTGTCGGTGCAGACGGGTGAGCGGATCGCTTCGCTCGAGGACATCCGCGCGCTGCCGCTCACCGGCTCGTCGGACTCGGGCGCTTCCGGTTCCGGCTCCGGGACCGCCGCCGGTGCGGGTGACTCGACGACCGGTGCCGGCGGGGCTGACGGGGCCGCCACGGGTGCGACCGGTACCGGTGCAGCCGGGACGAGCGACACCGCTGCGGGCACGACGGGGACGGCGACGACGGACGGCGCGACGACGGGCGGAACCACGACCGCGGCCACGCCGACCGACACCACGCTGGGTGACGTCGCGAAGGTCGCCATCACCGAGTCGCCACGTACCTCGATCAGCCGCGTGGACGGCCAGCAGGCCCTGACGATCTCGATCACGAAGACGCAGGAGGCCAACACCGTCGACGTCTCGACGACCGTGCGCGACGCCCTGCCCGGCATCGAGGACAAGATCGCGGGTGACCCCCGCTTCACCGTCGTCTTCGACCAGGCGCCCTACATCCAGCAGTCCATCGACTCCCTGGCCGAAGAAGGCCTGCTCGGGCTCGCCTTCGCGGTGATCGTGATCCTGGTGTTCCTGCTGTCGTGGCGTTCCACGCTCGTCACCGCGATCTCGATCCCGACGTCGGTGCTCCTCGCCGCGATCGGCATGCGGGCCGCCGGGTACACGCTCAACATCATCACGCTGGCCGCCCTCACGATCGCGATCGGCCGTGTGGTCGACGACTCCATCGTCGTCATCGAGAACATCAAGCGGCACATGCTGCCCGGTGTCGACCGCAGCCGCGCCGTGCGGGACGCCGTGCGCGAGGTCGCCGGTGCCGTCACCGCCTCGACCCTGACCACCGTCGCGGTGTTCCTGCCGGTCGCGTTCGTCGCGGAACTCGTGGGGGAGCTGTTCCGGCCGTTCGCGGTCACCGTCACCCTGGCGCTCGTCGCGTCGCTGTTCGTCTCGCTCACCATCGTCCCGGTGCTGGCGTACTGGTGGCTGCGCCCGCCGAAGGCGAAGCCGGGCGACGCCACGTCGGCAGCGCATGCGGACGCCGAATCGGCACCGTCGGCGGCCGTCGCCGAGGGTGATCGGTCCGAGGGTGCGCTCGCCTCCGCCGCAGACCTGCACGACGCCGGCCGGGCCGACCGTCTGCGCCGCGTCTACCTGCCGGTGCTCCGGTGGGTCGTCCGGAAGCCCGTCGTCGTCATCCTGCTCGCCGTCGTGGTGCTCGGCGGTACGGTCGCCACGCTGCCGTTCGTCACCACGAACTACCTCGGCGACTCGGGGCAGAACACGTTCACGGTCACACAGGACCTGAAGGCGGGTTCGAGCCTCGCCGTCCAGTCCGAGTCCGCGCGCAAGGTCGAGCGGGCGCTGCAGGACGTCGAGGGCGTCGAGACCGTGCAGACCACCATCGGCACGAGCGGCCAGTCGATCCAGGCGGCGTTCGGCGGTGGCGGCAGCGCCTCGGTGCAGTACGCCGTGACGACCGACGCCGAGGCCGACCAGCCGACGATCCAGGCGGACGCCCGGAAGTCGATCGCGGGGATCGACGACGTCGGCGAGGTCACCATCGCGTCGTCCGGCGGCGGGTTCGGCGGCAGCAGCGACATCGAGGTCGACGTGACCGCGCCGACCCAGGCACAGCTCGAGACGGCGTCGCGCCAGGTGCTGAAGACCATGCAGTCGGTCCCGGACACGACGGGCGCGACCAGCAACCTGTCCGCCGCGGAGCCGTTCCTCGCCGTCCGCGTCGACCGAGCGGAGGCCGCGTCCCTCGGCCTCACCGAGACCCAGGTGGGCGGCCTCGTCGCCGCGGCGGTCTCACCGCGGGACACCGGCAGCATCGAGATCGACGACGCGACGCTCGACGTCTACATCGCCGACCCGGAGCCGCCGACCACGATCGCCGCGCTCCGTGCCATCGACGTCCCGACGAGCACCGGTACCGTGCCGCTGTCCGACGTCGCCACGGTCGAGGAGTCCGAGGGCCCCACCACGGTCACCACGACGAACGCCGCCCGCACCGCCACGATCACGGTGTCACCGGATGCCACGAACCTCGGTGCAGCAGTGCAGTCCGTCACGACCGCCGTCGACGAGCTCGACCTGCCGAAGGGCGCGACCGCCTCCATCGGTGGTGTCGCCGCCAGCCAGTCGTCGGCGTTCTCGCAGCTCGGGCTCGCGGTCCTCGTCGCAGTGCTGATCGTCTACGTGATCATGGTCGCGACGTTCCGGAGCCTGCTCCAGCCGCTGCTGCTGCTCGTGTCGGTGCCGTTCGCGGCGACGGGCGCGATCCTGCTGCAGATCGTGTCCGGCGTCCCGATCGGCGTCGCATCGCTGATCGGCCTGCTCATGCTCGTCGGCATCGTCGTGACGAACGCGATCGTGCTCATCGACCTCGTCAACCAGTACCGACGGCGCGGATTGCGGGTGCGCGAGGCGTTGATCGAGGGCGCCACGCGACGCCTCCGCCCGATCCTGATGACGGCGATGGCGACGATCTTCGCGCTGCTGCCGATGGCGATCGGCCTGACCGGCAAGTCCGGGTTCATCTCGCAGCCGCTGGCACTGGTCGTGATCGGCGGCCTGGTGTCCTCGACGCTGCTGACGCTCGTGGTCCTGCCGGCGCTGTACTTCGTGGTCGAGCGGGCTCGCGAACGCAACGACGACCGGATCGCCGCGGGGAAGACCCGGAAGCAGGCGCGGGCGGAGCGCCGCCACGAGCGGTCGGAGCGACGGCAGGAGCGACAGCGTCGCCGGGCGGCGCGTTCCGGCAGCGCTGCCTAGCGGCGGTACTCGGCGTCGACCGCGGCGAGGGGCGACACCACGGTCCGCTCCTCGCGCTCGACGGCGCGGAACCACGACACCAGCACCAGGGTCAGCGTCACGACGAACACCACGGCGGCGCCCTGCGACACGACGGCCAGCTGTCCGGTGACCGATGCGTAGCCGCCGAAGGCCACCGCGGCGACGAACGACAGCCCGAGGAGCAGCTCCGCGAACGTCTGCAGCGCGGGGCGGTCCCAGCGGGTCGCAGCGGCGCGGGCAGGGCGGGTCGAGGTGTCGGTCACCACGGAAGTCTGCTGCCGGACGCGCGGCAGCGGCAGTCCCGACTCCGGGTGCCACCCGCCCGGGGCACGCGGTCCGTCGCCCGGACGGGTCAGCCCAGCTGGGTCCGCAGGAACGTGACCACGCGGCGGCTCATCGCTTCGTCGAGCTGGGCGATGGAGTGCGCCGTGCCCTCGACCGCGACGAACGTCACCGGCACGTCGTGGGACCGGAGCGTCGCCGCGAACTCCTGCGACTCCCACATCGGGATGAACTCGTCCGTGGAGTGCCCGATGAAGAACGGCGCGGTGTCCGAGGTGACGTGGAACTCCGGCGACGCCCGGGTCGCGGCCGGGCACTTCGCGTAGGACCGGCACCCGAGGTAGAGCAGCTGCTTCCGCTGGAAGGCCGCGGACACCCCGTCGGGCTCGGTCGACCGGGTCGTCAGGTTCGTCGGCCCGCTCAGGTCGACCACGGCGCGGATCCGGTCGCCGTCGGCGTAGGCGGCGGACTCGTGGTCGGTGACGGCGAGCATCGCGGCGAGGTTGCCGCCTGCGCTCCCACCGAACACGCCCACGCGCTGGGAGTCGACGTCGTAGGTCTCCAGGGTCGCCGGGCGGAACACGTAGTCGAGCGCACGGCGGACGTCGTCGAGCCCTGCCGGGAACGGGTCGGTCGGCGCGAGCCGGTAGTCGACGTTGAACGTCACGAAGCCCTCGGACGCCAGGTACTTGCACACCGACCGGTACGCGGCCGTCGCCTTGTCGCCGTGCGACCAGCTGCCCCCGTGGATCATCAGGACCGCCGGACGACCCGTGGTGGCCTCGACCGCCTCGGCGTCCGGTTCGGCGGTGGCGCTGGCGGTCGGCGCCGCCGTGGGGGTCGCAGTCGTCGCGGGGTCGCTGTCCGCGGGCAGGCACACGTCGAGCCGCTGCAACGGATCGGCGCCGTACGGCACGTCCGCCACCACGTCGATGCCGTGGTACCGCAGCGACAGCGGGTAGATGACGCTGTCCGCGGTCACCGTGGCGTTCTCGTCGCCGACCGGGTCCGTGCTGCAGGACGCCATCGCGCCGAGCGCCACCACCGCGGCGACGAGCGCGAGCACTGAGCGGCGGACGGACTTCATCACGTCCACGCTAGCCGCACCCGCAGCGGCCCACGTCACCCGAGCGGAGGAACCCGAGCGGAGGAACCCGGGTCGACCGGACCACTGGCGACACCCGGCAGTGCGAGGATGAGCACGGCAGTCGCCGACCGGAGCACCGCAGGAGGACCCGTGAGCAGTCGCAAGGCCTGGAACGCCGATCCCGAACCGCTGCTTCGCGTCGAACCGGGGTTCCGCCTCGACCAGGTCGACCCCGACGGCACCCCGGGCTTCCCCGGTCGCAAGATCGACGGACTCGAGGCCCTCGCCGCCGGCGCCTCGCGCCTCGCGGCCCTGCAGGAGCGCCTGTACGCGGCGTCGACCGCCGGCGACGAGCGCCGGGTGTTGCTCGTGCTGCAGGCGATGGACACCGCGGGCAAGGGCGGCATCGTCTCGCACGTCGTCGGTGCGGTCGACCCGAACGGCGTGCACTACGCCGGCTTCACGGCCCCGACGGCCGAGGAGCGCGAGCACGACTTCCTCTGGCGCATCGAGAAGCAGCTGCCGGCCGCCGGGCAGCTCGGCGTCTTCGACCGATCGCACTACGAGGACGTGCTCGCCCAGCGCGTCCGCGGGCTCGCCGCACCGGACGAGATCGAACGACGGTACGGCGCGATCACCGCGTTCGAGGACGGCCTCGCAGCCGCCGGCACGACCATCGTCAAGGTCATGCTGCACATCTCGAAGGACGAGCAGCGCGAACGCCTCGGCGACCGGCTCGACCGCCCCGACAAGCACTGGAAGTTCAACCCGGCCGACATCGACGACCGCCTGCTCTGGGACCGCTACCAGCAGGCGTACCAGATCGCCTTCGACCGCACGTCGACCCCGCAGGCGCCCTGGTACGTCGTGCCGGCGAACCGCAAGTGGTACGCCCGCCTCGCCGTCCAGCAGCTCCTGCTCCGCGCGCTGGAGGACATGCACCTGTCCTGGCCGAAGGCCGACTTCGACGTCGCCGAGCAGCGTCGTCGGCTCGCGGAGTCCTGAGCGCCCGACCACCGGCCTGGAGGCCCGTCCCGCGCCCTGCACGCCGCCGCCGGACCGAGCAGGGCTGGCGTCAGGGCACCGGCTCGCGTAGACTCGGTCGGTCGGCCTTCGACGTCGTGACATTGTGATCACGGAAATTCTGCTGGGTGTGTGTTGCTCGAGGGCTGGAATCACGTCGACTCGCGACGGGATGAACCCCCTCTCCGCAAGCAGCCCCCGCCGATGTCGCTGTCGGGCGCTGCGGTACGTTGCGCACCCGAGAAAGTAGCCATGGCCCCGTACAACAAGGGCGGCGCGGACAACCGCGCCTCCGACCGCGTCCGCCACCCGAACGGCACCCCTGCCGCCCGCAGCAGCAAGCACCGCGGGTTCCGTGCCGCCGACTCGTCGCAGCCGCGTCAGAAGCAGCGCTGGGACGCCGAGGAACGTCGCGGACGTGCATCCCAGGGCGAGCGTCCGGCCCGTCCGAACTGGGAGCCGCGTGACGGCGGCGGCCAGCGCCGCCCCTCCCGCGACGACCGTGGTGGTCGCGACTTCAACCGTGACGACCGCGCCCCGCGTCGGTTCGATCGTGATGACCGTGCGCCGCGTCGTGACAACGACGACCGGCCCCGTCGTTCGTTCGACCGCGATGACCGCGCTCCGCGTTCCTTCAACCGGGACGATCGCGCTCCGCGTCGTGACAACGACGCTCCCTACTCGCACGGCCGTCCCGACGCTTCGCAGGCTCCGCGTCGCGCCGGTACCGGCGCGCAGGGGCCCAGCCCGCGTCGTTCGTTCGATCGTGACGACCGCGCGCCCCGCCGTGACAACGACGACCGTCCGCGTCGCTCGTTCGACCGCGACGACCGTCCCCGTCGTTCGTTCGACCGTGACGACCGTGCGCCTCGTCGTGACAACGACGACCGTCCCCGTCGTTCGTTCGACCGTGACGACCGCGCTCCGCGCAAGTTCGACCGCGACGAGCGTGCCCCCCGCCGTGACAACGACGACCGTCCCCGTCGCAGCTTCGACCGTGATGACCGCGCTCCGCGCAAGTTCGACCGCGATGACCGCGCTCCTCGTTCGTTCAACCGCGACGACCGTGCGCCCCGTCGGGACAACGACGACCGTCCCCGTCGCAGCTTCGACCGTGACGACCGCGCAGCGCGCAAGTTCGACCGCGACGACCGCACCCCGCGCCGCTCGTTCGACGAGCCCGAGCGCGGCAAGTTCGTGCCGGCCGACGACGTCAAGCTCGAGAAGCTCCAGGCCGAGGCCACCATCGCGGCCGACGTCGAGGGTGTGACCTTCGGCGACCTCGGCATCGGCGGCAACATCTCCCGTGCCCTGCAGGAGCTCGGTGCCTCGAGCCCGTTCCCGATCCAGGCGGCGACGATCCCCGACGTGCTCGCCGGCAAGGACGTCCTCGGCCGCGGTCGCACGGGCTCCGGCAAGACCATCGCCTTCGGTGCGCCCCTGGTCGAGAAGCTCATGGAGCACGGCGGCGGCACGAAGCGCAAGATGGGCCGCGCCCCGCGTGCGCTCATCCTCGCGCCGACCCGCGAGCTCGCCCTGCAGATCGACCGCACGGTGCAGCCGATCGCCCGTTCGGTCGGCCTGTTCACGACGCAGATCTACGGCGGCGTGCCCTACGGCCGTCAGGAGGGCGCGCTCGAGCGCGGCGTCGACATCATCGTCGGCACCCCCGGTCGTGTGCAGGACCTCATGAACAAGGGGAAGCTCGACCTCAGCGAGGTCATCATCTCCGTGCTCGACGAGGCCGACCACATGTGCGACCTCGGGTTCCTCGAGCCGGTGCAGGAGATCCTCTCCGCCACGGCCGAGGTCACCCCGCAGGGCAACCGCGCGCAGAAGCTGCTCTTCAGCGCGACGCTCGACACCCAGGTCGCGGCGCTCGTCGAGCAGTTCCTGCACGAGCCGAGCGTGCACGAGGTCGCGGGTGAGGACCAGGCGTCCTCGACCATCGACCACCGTGTCCTCGTGGTCGAGCAGCGCGAGAAGGACCGTCTCCTCGAGGAGCTGGTCGCCGGCGACGGCAAGACCATCGTCTTCGCCCGGACCCGCGCCTACGCCGAGCGTCTGGCCGACCAGTTCGAGGACGCCGGCATCCGTGCCACCTCGCTCCACGGTGACCTGAACCAGTCGCGCCGCACGCGCAACCTGCAGCTGCTCACGAGCGGCCGGGTGAACGTGCTCGTCGCCACCGACGTCGCCGCCCGCGGCATCCACGTCGACGACGTCTCGCTCGTCGTGCAGGCGGACGCCCCGGACGACTACAAGGCGTACATGCACCGCTCCGGCCGCACGGGTCGTGCCGGCAAGGAGGGCACGGTCGTGACGATCGTCCCGCGTGGACGCATCCGCAAGATCGAGGGCATCCTCGAGCGCGCCGAGATCGAGGCGGACCTGGTGCAGGCCGCACCCGGTGACGGCATCGTGTCGGAGCTCGCGGCGCGCTAGTCGCGACCACACGACGGACGGGAGGCCCGGTACCAGCTGGTACCGGGCCTCCCGTTACAGCCGTCACGGCCGTCGTGCCGCTGGCGCGTCACGCCGGTACCGGCGGGTGAGGCCCACCTCCCGTCCGTCACATGGTGAGCAGCAATGGTCGGGTCGCGACGTCGGACCCGACCATTGCTGCTCACGAAGTGACCGCGCGACCGCGGGACCGCGTCAGCGGTTGAAGAACAGCAGCCCGCGCACGAAGCCGGCCTGCCCGGCGTGCTGCGTGCAGTCGTCGAGGATGCTCACGAGCCGCGCGCCGGCGGTGACGGGCGGGTCCCACGCCTCGTCGACGACGGGGTCGAGGTCGTCCGGGCCGAGCGTACCGAGGTAGGCGACGGTGCGCTCGTGCACCGCCCGCAGGTACCCGGTGAGCAGCTCCGCGGAGGCCCGCACCCGGCCGACGTCGTCGCGGGACATGCCGTAGCCGAGCGCCTCGGCCGGGAACGGTAGCCCGAACCGGTCGTACCAGCCGTCCGCCGTCCAGACCTGCTCGGAGCCGGCGAGGTCGGCGATCTGCGCGTCCTGGCCGCGGGCGATGTGCCACGCCAACCACGCCAGGGTGTTCGCCCCGGCTGCCGGTCGTGCCGCGAGCTGGTCTTCGGAGAGCCCGTCGACGGCCCGCTCGACGGTCTCGGGGACGCGGGAGAACGCTTCGGTGAGGAGTTCAGAGGGGGTCATGGCGCTCACGCTACGCGCGGGCCGTGACACCCGCTGTCACGCTGTGGACGACCGGTGGTGGCGTTCCAGGGCAGCGGCGAACCCCTCGAAGGCGGTGGCGACGACGGCGCGGTCCGACGGTGCGACGACCTGCTGGAACGCCTGCGAGTAGACGGCTCCGACCTCGCGGGCGACCGCGGTGCCCGACGGCGTGAGGTGCAGGAGCACGCTCCGACGGTCCTCGGGGTTCGGGCGGCGCTCGAGGTGCCCGTGCTTCTCGAGGCGGTCGATGAGCGACGTCATCGCCCCGGTGGTGAGCTCGAGGTACTCGCCGGCCTGCTTCGGGGTCACGCCGTGGCCGCCGGCTGCGTTGAGGAAGAACACGAAGCGGGTGTCCGTCGCGTTCAGTCCGCGGCTCGTGCTCTCGTGGTGCAGGACGCGCGCGTGCTGCATCTGGAGCACCCGGAACGCGGTCAGCAGGCGCGGCAGGTCGGCGTCCGGGTCCGGGTCGGCGGTGACCGGGTCGAGGACCGTGACGTCGGGCGACACCGGTGCCGGGGGCGTGGTGGGCGCGACGCGGGCCGCGGGGACGGCCGGTGCGTGCTGGGGCAGGACGACCGGGTCGGTGTCCGTCATGGGAGCTCTTCTCGGTGGGGGTGGGAACTTCAGTGAACAAGTATCTCGACGATCAAGATACCCCCACCACGGGGGGTCTTCTTCATCTTGTGAGCTGCTCGACGGAGAAGTAACTTGATCGTCGTACCACCTCGGCACGTAGCGCGACCAACCACCGCGGGCCCGGCCGAACCACCGATCAGATCTCTTCCTCACGGAGTACAACCATGTCTCGTGTCACGCCTCGTGCTGCCCGCCTCGCCGCCTGGATCGCCATCCCCGCTGCTCTCGTCGCCTCGGGGGTCGTCGTCTCGACGGCCTCGTACGCGGCCTTCTCCTCCACCACCGTCAACCCGACGAACAACTGGACGGCCGGCAGTGTCGCCCTGTCCGACGACGACAACAACACCGCGCTGTTCACGGCCAACAACCTGAAGCCCGGTTCGACCGGCGCGAACTGCATCACGGTGACCTCGACCGGCTCGCTGCCCTCGACCGTGAAGCTGTACGGCACGAACGCCTCGACCACGAAGGACCTGGCGGGCAACATGACGATGACCGTCGAGCAGGGCACCGGCGGTGGCTTCGGCTCCTGCTCCGGCTTCACCCCGGCCGCCACCGGTGGGACGCTCTACAGCGGCACCCTCGCCGCCTTCGGCACCGCGTCGACCAACTACGCCACCGGCGTCGGCACCTGGGCCCCGACCGGCACCGCCTCCGAGTCGCGTGTCTACCGCGTCACCTACACGGTCTCGAGCACCGCCCCGAACACCGTGCAGGGCGGCACCGCAGCCCTCGGCCTCACCTGGGAGGCCCAGAACAGCTGAGTCGGGACCGGGGCCGAACCAGCCCCGTCCGTTCCCTCCCGCAACGCGCCCCCGGTCGAAGGCAGTCATGAGCAGCATCGCAGTGCACGGTGGTCCCGCACCGCACGCAGCGATCCGTGACGCCGTCGAGTGGGGGCGCGTCGTCGTCGCCACCGTCGCCCGCGGGGTGGTGGCGACACTGCTCGGACTCGCGCTCTGGGCGGCCGCGCCGGCACTCATCGGCTGGCAGCCCACCACCGTGATGACCGGCTCGATGGAGCCGCGCATCGTCCCCGGCGACGTGGTCGTCTCGCGTCCCGTCGGCTCGGGCGAGATCAGCATGGGCAAGGTCCTGCTCGCCGACGACCCGGACCAGGCGGACCACCTGCGCATGCACCGCTACGTCGAGGACGGTCCGCGACGCACCATGGTCACGAAGGGCGACGCCAACCCGCAGCAGGACTCCACACCGATCGAACGCTCCGCCGTGCACGGCGTCGCCTTCCTCCGCATCCCCTACATCGGGGCGCCGATCCAGTGGATCAGCACCGGGGAGTGGGGCCGCGTCGTCCTGCTCGCACTGGGCCTGACCGCGCTCCTCGCCCTCTGCACGATCGACGGGTCGCTCCGCCGGCTCGTCGCCGAGGACGGCGCGGACGACGACGCCGGTCCCGATGACGACGCCGGTGCGGACGACGCCGCCGGCCCGGCAGACGGAGCCGACGACGGCCGGGAGGCGCGGGACGGCGCCGCCACGGGCCTCCAGACCGGTGCGTCCACCGTCCTCACCCGTCGCGCGCTCCGTCGACGAGTCCGTCGCGGACGGCGGCTGCGCCGCATCGGCGGAGGCGCCGCGGTGCTCGTGCTCGCGGCGGCCGCCGGCGTGCTGCTGCCCGCGCAGGCGGACGCGGCCCCGTGGTCGCGGACCACCGTCGCACCGACCGCGAACTTCACGGCGGGCACGGCGACCGGTGTCCCCACCCTGACCTGCGCCCCGGCCGGGTCGAACACGGTCACGATCGCCTGGACCTACGACAACGGCGCGACCGTCCCGGCATCGTTCGACCTGATGAACGGGACGACGCAGGTGGCGACGACGACGATCGCCGGCGCCCGTTCGATGACCTACGGTGGCGCCGGGCTCCTGAACCTCGGGACGACCTACACGCTGCACCTCCGCACGAACCTCGGGGGCAGCTGGACCGCGACGAGCACGCCGACGGTCAAGGTCCGGGTCGTCTCGGTCCTGGGTCTGGCGTCCGCGAGCTGTGTGACCGCCTGAGTCGTCCACAGGGCACCGCGAGGTGTCCTCGGATGTCCCCGGCCGGCGTTACCGTGGCCGCATGCGCATCCTGCACACCGGCGACTGGCACCTCGGCCGCACACTGCTGGGTGCCGACCTGCTCGAGCACCAGGCGGCGTTCACCGACTGGCTCGTCGACCTCGTGCGCGAGCGCGCGGTCGACCTCGTCGTCATCGCCGGCGACGTCTACGACCGCGCGATCCCGCCGGTCGACGCCGTCCGCATGCTCTCCCGGACCCTCGAGCGCCTCGCCGAGACCACCACGGTGGTGCTCACCCCGGGCAACCACGACTCCGCGGCTCGGCTCGGCTTCGGTGCCGGGGTGATGGGGCAGCGCGTCCGCATCCTCGCCGAGCCCACGCACGTGGCCGATCCCGTGCTCGTCACCGACGACGACGGCGTGCTGGCGGTGTACGGCATCCCGTACCTGCACCCCGACCTCACCCGGTACGCCCTGGCCGCGGTCCCCGACGAACCCCTCGCCCGCTCGCACCACGCCGTCGTGCACGCCGCCACCGAACGCATCCGCGCCGACCTCGCCACCCGGGCCGACACCCGCAGCGTCGTCGTGGCACACGCCTTCGTCGGGGGCGCCGACCCGAGCGACAGCGAGCAGGACATCCGCGTCGGCGGGGTGGACCGCGTGGCCGAGTCGGTCTTCGACGGGTTCGACTACGTCGCCCTCGGGCACCTGCACGGCCCGCAGCGCGTCGGCGACGACGGTCGGATCCGGTACGCCGGCTCGCCGCTGGCGTTCTCGTTCGGGGAGCGGCACCAGCGGAAGTCCGTGACCATCGTCGACCTCGACGCCGCCGGTGCCGTGACCGCCGAGCTCGTGCCGACGCCGGTTCCGCGGCGGCTCGTCGACGTCCGGGGCAGCATCGACGCCATCGAGTCCGGCGATTTCCGGGCCGACGCCGACGCCTGGGTCCGCGTCGCGGTGACCGACACCGTGCACCCGGAGCGCATGTACGCCCGCGTGAAGGACCACTTCCCGCACGCCCTCGCGATCACGCACGAACCGGCCGACCGACCGGCCACGACCGCCGCGCGGGCCGTGACGGCGACGTCCGACCCGGTCGAGGTCGCCGGCGACTTCGTGGCCTTCGCCACCGGCGGCCTCCCCGACGACGACGAACGGGCCGTCCTGACCGAGGCGTACGAAGCCGCGGTGCTCGCCCTGCAGCGCGAAGGGGACCGCTGATGTACCTGCACCGGCTCGAACTGCGCGCCATCGGGCCGTACCCCGACCTCGTGACGATCGACTTCGCCGCGCTCGCCGCGTCCGGGGTGTTCCTGCTCGAAGGGTCGACCGGTTCCGGCAAGTCGACGATCATCGACGCCGTCGTGTTCGCCCTGTACGGCGGACTCGCCGGGTCCGACGCCAGCTCCGACCGGCTGCACAGCCAGCACGCCGACCCCGCGGTCGAGCCGTTCGTGGAGCTCGTGTTCGAGACCGGTGCCGGCACCTACCGGGTCCGACGCACGCCGCAGTACGACCGTCCGAAGCAGCGGGGGACCGGCACGGTGAAGCAGCAGGCGTCCGTCCAGCTGTTCCGGTTGGCCGCGCCGACCGACGTAGCCGGCGAGCCGATGTCGTCCCGGATCCCCGAGGTCGCGGTCGAGATCGCCCGGATCGTCGGACTCGACCGCGCGCAGTTCCTGCAGACCGTGGTGCTGCCGCAGGGCGAGTTCGCCCGGTTCCTCCGTTCCCCGGGGGAAGACCGCCGGAAGCTCCTGCAGTCGCTGTTCGGCACGCAGGTCTACGACCGCACCGCCGACGAACTCGCCACGCGCCGTCGGGCCGTGCAGGCCGAGGTCGAGGGCGCCGACGACCGCGTCCGCGATGCCCTGGCCCGGTTCGCGCAGGCCGCCGGTCTCGACGACGCCGACGAGTCCGTGGTCCCGCACACGGTGGACTCCCTCCGGGCTGCCGCCGACTCGGCCGGGGCGGCCCGTGCCGGTGCGGCCGCGACCGCGACCGCGGCGGTCGACCACGAACGATCGGTGACCGCGCGTGCGGCGGCCCTCGAGCGACGAGCGGCGCTGCTCCGACGGCGGGCGCTCCTCGACGCCGACGCCCCGGCGATCGAGCGGGCACGGTCCGCGGTCGCTGTGGCTGAGCGTGCCGCCCGGGTCGCCGCGGTGGCCGACGGCCTCGACGCCGCGTCCGCACGTGCCGACGACACCGCAACGGCGTCCGCTCGCCTGCGGGAACAGCACGGGCTCGACGCCGTCGACGCGGCCGACGCCGTCCGGCGCCGCGACACCCTGACCGACGCCCTGTCCGGGGTCCGGCACCTCGTCGCGATCGACGACGGTGCGGCTGCCCGGCGCACCGCCATCGCCGAGGACATCGCGACCGTCGCGCGACTCACGGACGAACTGCGCGCGCTCGACACCGCGCTCGAGGCCCGACCGGCGGAACGCGCGCGGATCGTCGAGGCCGCCCGAGTCGCCTCCACGACCGCTGCCGACGCGGACGCCGCGACGCACGAGGTCGCTCGGGTGCAGTCGCTCCGCGCCGACCTGGCCGCCCGCGACCGCGCCGAGCGCCGCGTCGCCGAGGCCGAACGGATCGTGGCCGATGCTCGCCGCCGGGCGACCGAGGCCCTCGACGCCGAACGATCGCTGCGCGAGCGCCGGATCGCCGGGCTCGCCGGTGAACTCGGCGCAGCGCTCGTCCCCGGCGACCCCTGCCCGGTCTGCGGGTCGACCGCGCACCCGTCGGTGGCCTCGCCGCAGGACGACCACCCGACCACCGAAGCGGTGGAGTCCGCGGGCGACGCCACCCGCCTCGCCGATCAGCAGCTCGCCGACGCCGCGGCCGACCTGGCGGTCGAGCGTGCCGAGCACCTCCGCCTGACCGACGTCGTCGGCACGGTCGACGGTGCCGCGCTCGACGTGCTGGCAGCTGCCGCCGACGAGCGGGTCCGGGCCGCGCACGACGCCTCCGCGCTGGTGCTGGAGCACGAGCGGCAGCGGTCCGCCCACGACACCGCGACCCGCGCGCTCGAGCGGGAGCGGAACGACCTCGATGCTCGCCGAACGGTGCTCGCGTCGACCGCGGCGTCGGATGCCGAGCGGCTCGAGGCGGACCTGCGATCCGTGCAGGACGCGGCCGCCCGGCTCGGTGCGCTGCTCGACACCGACGCCGAGCCCGTCTCGCTCCGGGCTGTGGTCGCCGAGCTCGACGCACGACTGACCGTGCTCCGTGCCCTCGCCGAGGCCGACGAGCGCGCGGCGACCGCGGCCCGCGCCCGTGACGAGCGCGGGGCCGAGGTCGCCCGGGTCCTCGACGAGCAGGACTTCCCCGACGTCGCGGCAGCACGGGCGGGCCTGCTCGACCCCGGCGCCGTCGCCACGTTCCGCAGCCGCATCAGCGCCGCCGAGGCCGAACACGCCGTCGTGCAGGCGGGGCTGGACGAACCAGCGGTGGTGGCGGCGGCCGACGACGACCCGGAGCAGCTCGACCTCGAGGCAGCACAGGCCGATCGGCTCCGAGCCACGGCCGAACTGGACGAGGCCACACGGCTCGCGGTGACCGCAGCGCACCGCGCCGAGGCCGTCGAGCAGTGCGCGACGGAGGTCGACCGGACCGTCCGCGCTCGGCAGGAGACCTCGGCCCGCAGCCGCGCCGTCGTCCGGCTCGCCGACGTCGCGAACGGTGTCGCCTCGGTGAACCCGACGGGGATCACGCTCGGTACCTACGTGCTCATGCGCCGCTTCGAGGACGTCGTGGCCGCGGCGAACGACCGGCTGCGCGGCATGCTCGCCGGCCGGTTCACGCTCGAGACCTCCGACGAGCGGGAGTCCGGTTCGCGGGCGCGTCGGACGGGGCTCGCCCTCGCCGTCCACGACCACACGACCGACACCGTGCGCGATCCCCGCAGCCTGTCCGGTGGCGAGACCTTCACCGTGTCGCTGTGCCTGGCGCTCGGGCTGGCCGACGTCGTGCAGGCCGAGGCCGGCGGCGTCTCGCTCGGCACCCTCTTCGTCGACGAAGGGTTCGGCACGCTCGACCCCGAGACCCTCGACGACGTCATCGGGCAGTTGTCACGGCTGACGGCCGGCGGGCGACAGGTCGGGATCGTCAGCCACGTCGAGGAGCTCAAGCAGCGGATCCCGGAGCGGATCGCTGTCCGACGCACCCCGGCCGGCGGGTCGCAGGTGACGACCACGGTCTGACGGGTCTGACGGGTCTGACGGGCCTGACGGGTCTGACGGGCCAGGCGCAGGCGCAGGGGCAGGCGCAGAACCGGGCGCGGGTCCGATCCGGGTCGGTGCCGTCTACGGGGTCGGCGTCGGCGTCGACTCCACCGTGCCGTCCGGCGGCGGCAGGATGTCGGCCGCGATCCACGGGAAGACCCACTGGAACAGCACGAACACGATGGCTGCGAGGAGCACGAGCAGTTCGAGCACCTTCAGGGCGGTGGGTCCGGGCAGCAGACGCCAGACCAGGGGGAAGATCACTTCGCGGTCTCCGAGAGTTCCTTCGGGGTGCCCTCGGACGCGGGCATCCAGTAGTCGAGCTTCGCGTGCGTCACGAACCGCTCCGCCGCCGACCACATCGGGTGGCAGGCGGTCAGGGTCAGCCAGCGGTCCTGCGGGGTCGGCTCCACACCCGGCTCGTTCGGCACCGGCGCGATCGTCTCGATCTTGTCCGGCGTGACGATCTGGCTGCCCGTGACCTTGTAGACGTACCAGACGTCGAACTTGGTCTTCGCGTCGGTGACCCGGACCACGATCGAGTCGTCCTTCTTCAGCTCTGCGATCTGGTTGAGGGGCTTGCCGTAGGTGACCCGGTGTCCGGCGACGGCGAAGTTGCCGGGTGCGCCGGGCATCGCGGTGTCCTGGTAGTGGCCGAGTCCGATGGTGTTGAGGACCTGCTCGCGGTCGGTGCCCTCGCCGATCGGCCGGTTGTAGTCCTTGCCGAACCGAGGGATCTGCATCGTCCCGAACACGTCCGACAACCCCGGCGGTTCGTCCAGCACGGGTGCGGTGCCGCGGTGCTCCGTGCCCTCGACCTTCGGGGTCGTGACCTGGTCGAGGCCCTGCACGAGCTTCGTCTGCTCGTTCACGGCGACCACGTCGGTCCACCACGCCGTCCACACGACGTACAGGCCGGTGCCGGCGCCCGCGATGATGAGCAGTTCGGCGATGAGCGACACGATCGCGCCGCCGACCGTCTGCCGTCTGCGGGGGGATCGCCGGGACCGCGAACCGGCTTCGTCGTCCCGTGCGCTGCGGCGCGACGGGAGGGTGTCGTGTGCGGTCACGGGGCTCCTGATCGGCTGGGTGGTCGGACAGGTCTATCAGATCACGACGACAGGTCGGTGACGACGTTCTCCCCACCCCCGTTAACGTGGGGGACATGGAGTACCGGATCCGCCCCTTCCGCACCGAGGACACCGACGCGGTCGTCGCCCTGTGGGAATCGTGCGGCCTCGTCCGACCCTGGAACGACCCGCGCCGTGACATCGCCCGCAAGCTGACGGTCCAGCCCGAGCTCTTCCTGGTCGCCGAGCAGGAGGACGACAGCGAAGGCGTCGTCGGCGCGGGCATGGCCGGCTTCGACGGACACCGCGGCTGGGTGAACTACCTCGCCGTCCGCCCGGACCTGCAGGGCTCGGGCCTCGGTCGCACCCTGATGGCCGAGTTCGAGCGGCTCCTGACCGACCTCGGCTGCCCGAAGCTCAACCTGCAGGTGCGCGCCGGCAACGAGCAGGTGCTCGGGTTCTACGAGTCCCTCGGGTACACCGACGACCGCACCGTCTCGCTCGGCAAGCGCCTCATCCCCGACGCCTGACCGCGCCCGCCCGTCGCACCGTGCGGGTTCGCGAATCCGGTGCGGCGTTGGCGGCTCGGTGCGGTGCTGCAAGTCCGCACCGGGCGGTCAACCTCGCACGGTTCGAACGACTCGGCATCGTGCCCGCCCCGCTCCGCCCGCGCCGCCGACCCGCTACGCCAGCGCCAGCGCCACCGACGCGACGAACGCCAGCACGATGCCGACCCACTGCTGCACGGTCAACCGCTCCCGCAGCACGACCCCGGCCAGCACCACCGTGCCGATCGGGTACAGCGCGTTGAGCACGCTGACGACGGGCAGGGTCGCCGGGTCGTCGCTGCTGTGCAGCCCCGCCTGGATGAACACGTTCGCCATCGCGTCGAAGACGCCGCACGCGGCCACGCTCACCAGCAGCCGCGGACCCCACCCGCGACCCGACCGACGCCCGTGGACCGCGGCAGCCCCGTCCGGGCGAGCCGACGTCGAGGGGTGCACCGGGCCTCCCGTCCGGACCGCGACGACGATCGCCGCCGCACCCAGCAGCACCGCCTGCAGCACCCGCGCGACCACGAGTGGAGCGACGCCCGAGTCCGACGGCGTCATGTCGTAGGCGAGCACGATCCCGCCGAAGCCACACCCGGCGACGACCGCGGCGGCCACGCCCCGGGCGGTCAGCCGGGCGCCCGAGGCGTCCCGGACCACCGCGACCAGGACCACCGCGACGACGGCGACCACGAGCGCTCCGGTGGCGACGGGCGACAGCACCGTGCCGCGGAGCACCGCGACGAGCACCGGCACGACGGCCGCGAAGACGGCGGTGACGGGGGAGAGCACGCTCATCGGTCCGATCGCGAGTGCCGCGTAGAGCAGGAGCACGCCGACCCCGCCGGAGATCCCGGCGACCGCACCCCAGACCGCGGCCGGCCACGAGAACACGCCACCGACCACCGCCAGGCCGATCAGCAGCGGCACGATCCCGATCGCGGCCGCCACCGCGGTGACGGTGACCGGCCGGACCCGCCGCGACGCGAGTCCGCCGAGGAAGTCGGCGAACCCGTAGACGATCGCGCCGGACAGGCCGAACAGGACGGTGAGCACGGCTCCCATCCTGCCTCGCCCGGTAGCCTGCGGGACGTGAGTGTTCCCTACCAGCGCCTGCCCCGGATCGACGGACGGTGGAGGTGGTGGCGGCCGCTCGTCGCCCTCGCGTTCCTGGCGGGGTGGTACCTCGTCTCGCAGATCGTCATCGCGGTCGCGTACTTCGTGCCGATCGGCGCCACCCAGGGGCCGCAGGCCTTGATCGACCTGCAGGACGACCTGGCCGGCGGCGCGCTCGATCCCACCGACCCGCTGGTCCTTTCGCTGTCGCTCGTGTCGCTCGTGGTGTTGCTGCCGGGGATCCTGCTCGCGGTGAAGATCGCGCGGATCGGACCGGCCGGCATCCTGTCGTCGACGCGGTTCCGGGTCCGGTGGGCCTGGACGGCATGGTGCCTGCTGCCGACGCTCGTCATCGCGGCGGTCATGTTCGTCCTGCAGACCGGCCTGTTCTGGGACGGGGGGATGATCACGACCGACGGCGGCTTCGCCTGGAACCACGACGCCATCGGCCAGTCGACGGTCTCCCTCGGCACGCTCACCCTGACGATCGCCCTCGTCGTCCTGCTCGTCCCGTTCCAGGGCGCTGCGGAGGAGTACATCTTCCGCGGGTTCCTCATGCAGACCGTCGCGTCGTGGATCCCGCGTCGCGCGGGCACGATCATCGCCGTCGCGGTGTCGACGGTCGTGTTCGCCCTGCTGCACATCCCGAACGGCTACAACGTGTGGGGCATCCTCGACGTCGGCTCGTTCGGTCTGATCGCCGCGATCATCGTGCTCCGGACCGGCGGGCTCGAGGCCACGGTCCTGCAGCACGCGTTCAACAACATCATGATCTTCGTGCTGCAGGCGCCCGGCTGGTCCGGGATCGACCTGACCTCGTCGGACGCGAACGGCACGTGGCAGGGCACCCTCACCACGCTCGTCACGTCACTCGCGTTCTGGGGCATGGTCGAGATCCTGGCCTGGTGGCGGGGACTGGACCGCCGGTTCGCCGGCCATGAGGCGCCCCGGTTCCGCGGTGTGACCCCGGCCTGGGCGGGCGGCGTCCGCTGGATCCGGCCTGGAGGCACGGGCTGGGCGACCACGCCGGCCCGCGCCGACGACGTGGCCGGTTCCGACCACCGTGCCGGTTCCGGCACGGACGGCGCTGTGGACAGTGCGGTGGGTGTCGCCGGTCGCCCGTAGGCTCGTGCCATGAGCACCACGCCCGCGCCCGCTGCCGTGTCTGCTTCCCGTGCCGCTGCGCTCGACGTGCTGCACCGCGTGTGGGGCTACGACGACTTCCGCGGCGAGCAGGCGGCCATCATCGACCAGGTGGTGGCCGGCGGCGACGCCCTCGTGCTCATGCCGACCGGTGGCGGCAAGTCCCTCTGCTACCAGGTGCCGTCGCTCGTCCGAGACGGCGTCGGCGTCGTGGTGTCACCACTCATCGCCCTCATGCAGGACCAGGTCGACGCCCTCGCGGCCAACGGTGTCCGGGCCGCGTTCCTCAACTCCACGCAGGGCCCCGACGAGCGGTCCCGCGTCGAGCGTGCCGTGGTGCAGGGCGAGGTCGACATGCTCTACCTCGCGCCCGAGCGGCTCCGGCTCGAGTCCACCCGCGCGCTCCTCGACCGGGCACGCGTGTCGCTGTTCGCCATCGACGAGGCGCACTGCGTCGCCCAGTGGGGCCACGACTTCCGACCGGACTACCTCGAGCTGAGCGTCCTGCACGAGCGGTGGCCGACGGTGCCGCGCATCGCCCTGACCGCCACCGCGACGCCGCAGACCCACCGCGAGATCTCCGCCCGGCTCGGCCTCGACGACGCCGCGCACTTCGTCGCCGACTTCGACCGACCGAACATCCAGTACCGCATCGAGCCGAAGACCGGCGCGCTGCAGCAGCTGCTCACCTTCATCCGCACGGAGCACAGCGGCGACGCCGGCATCGTGTACTGCCTGTCCCGCAACTCCGTCGAGCGCACGGCGACCGCGCTGGCCGAGCAGGGCATCAACGCCCTGCCGTACCACGCGGGTCTCGACGCCCGGGTGCGCGCCCGCAACCAGTCGACGTTCCTGCGCGAGGACGGTGTCGTGATGGTCGCCACCATCGCGTTCGGCATGGGCATCGACAAGCCCGACGTCCGGTTCGTGGCGCACCTCGACCTCCCGAAGTCGGTCGAGGGCTACTACCAGGAGACCGGCCGTGCGGGTCGTGACGGGCTGCCGGCCACCGCGTGGCTCGCGTACGGCCTGAACGACGTCGTGCAGCAGCGCCGGATGATCGACCAGTCCGAGGGGGACGCCGCACACCGTCGACAGCTCAGTGCCCACCTCGACGCGATGCTCAGCCTCTGCGAGACGATCGAGTGCCGCCGGGTGCGGTTGCTCGCGTACTTCGGGCAGGAGAGCACGGCGTGCGGCAACTGCGACACGTGCATCGCGCCCCCGGAGTCGTGGGACGGCACGGTCCCCGCGCAGAAGCTGCTGTCCACCGTCGTCCGGCTCGAGCGTGAGCGGCGCCAGCGGTACGGGGTCTCCCACCTCGTCGACATCCTCGTCGGCAAGCAGTCGCCGCGCGTGCAGGAGCTCGGGCACGACTCACTCGCGACCTTCGGCATCGGCTCCGACCTGTCCGACGGCGAGTGGCGCGCGGTCGCCCGACAGGTGCTGGCACAGGGCTACGCGGCGGTCTCGGGTGACGGCTTCGGCACGGTGGTCCTCAGCCCGACCAGCGCCGAGGTCCTGAAGGGCGCCGTGCAGGTGCGGATGCGTCGTGACCCGGTCAAGGCGCCCCGGGCGGGCCGCAGCAGCCGGCGGACGGTGGTCACCGACATGCCGCAGGAAGCCGTCGGCCTGTTCGAGTCCCTGCGTGCCTGGCGTGCGGCCGAAGCACGCGAACAGGGGGTCCCCGCCTACGTGGTGTTCAACGACGCGACCCTCCGGGGCATCGCCGCCGTCCGCCCGGCCGACGTCGACCAGCTCGGTGAGATATCCGGGGTCGGCGCCGCCAAGCTCGAGCGGTATGGTCGCGCGGTCCTCGACGTCGTCGCGGCGGCCGACTGACGCCCTGCCACCACTGCATGCCGCCACCGGCATGTGCCGTCCGCGCGCCTCATTACACTCGGTAGCTCGTCATCACGAGGAGGTCCGGTGTCCGGTTCGACGAAGTTCGCCACCGTGCTCAGCCGCGCGGTCGTGACCCCGCTCGCCCGGCTGCTGTGGCGTCCGAAGATCATCGGTCGCCGGAACGTCCCGAAGCGCGGCCCGGTGATCCTCGCGAGCAACCATCGCTCCTTCATCGACTCCCCGGCGATCACCCTGATGGCCCCGCGCAAGGTGTCGTTCCTCGCCAAACAGGAGTACTTCACCGGTTCGGGCGTCAAGGGTGCGGTGTCCCGCGCGTTCTTCGGCGGGATCGGTGCCATCGGCGTCGAGCGTGGTGCCGGCGCCGCGGCGCAGCAGGCCCTCGACCTCGGGCTCGCGCGACTGCAGGAGGGCGAGGCCTTCGCGATCTACCCGGAGGGCACGCGCTCGTTGGACGGCCGGATCTACAAGGGCCGCACGGGTGTGGCATGGCTGGCGCTGACGAGTGGCGCTCCCGTGGTGCCCGTCGCGCTGCGCGGTACCGAGGACGTGCAGCCGGTCGGGTCGCGGTTCCCGAAGCTCGCCCGGGTGACGATCGAGTTCGGGCGACCGCTCGACCTGTCGTCCTTCGGTGAGGCATCGTCCGGTCGTGCCCGTCGGCATGCGACCGACGCGGTGATGGCGGCGATCCAGGAGCTCAGCGGCCAGGAGCCGGCGAACGCGTACAACAACCCGCCGGCGACGATCGTCGAGCGGGTCCGACGTGCGCTGCAGCCGGACGACCCCACCGCCGCTGCCGTCGATCCGGACTGATCGCGCCGACTGTCCGGTCACTATTGCACATCTGAAATATCGATGGTTGAATGGCGGACGTGCCGCACGGCACGTCTCCATCGCCGGTCGCCCGAGAACGACCAGCCACGACATCCAGATCGGACCGTCCGCAGCATGTCCTCCACCCCGCTCTTCGACTCCATCGCCCAGCGTCGCGATCAGGCCGACGCTCCCCGACCCGTCCCGACGCCGGCGCGTGCCGTCGTCACCCCGGCGGTGCCGACCTCGCCGATGTCCGCGCCCGTCCGCCCGGGGAACTCCACCCTGGTGCCGGCGGCCCTGGTCGCCGCGATCGACGAGATCCCGGTGCGGGTGGCATCGGCCCTCGTGACCGAGGTCACGGTCCGTCCTGAACACCTCGTCCTGGTCGAGACCGTGGCCGACGCGATCACCCGCGCGGTCGTCGATGCCGTCGTGTCCGAACTCGACCGGATCGCCCGCGACGGCGTCGTCCGCGTCTGAGCCGGCCGGTCCCCGAACGATGACGGCGTCCGGCGACGACCTTCCGCTGCGTCCCCGCGGTGCCCAACGGCGCACCGCCAACCGATCGACCGCGTCCCGCCGACGCCGTGCGCATCACAGCGCCGAGCCGGACGCCCTCCGAGCCGCCGGGGTGGCGGGAGGGGGCACCGCCACCCCGGCTTCCACCCCCGCAGCTGCGCGGAGCAGACCCGCTCCGCGCAGCACCTCGTTCTTCCGCGGTCCGGTCCGGCACACCCTCCCGGCCGCCGCAGCCACCGCGGTCGCGTGCCTGTTCGTCTCCGTCACCGCGCCGCAGACCGCCTCCGCCGCAGCCGGGGTGCTCCCGGCGGCGTCGGCAGCGTCCGGCACGCAGCACTTCACCGCCGACGGTTCGACCGGGCCGACCGCCGGCCGCGACGACTTCTCGGTGGGTCGTGCTGCGGCAGCCCTCCGGGTTCCCGGTGGCTCGGGCCCGACCGGCGGCGCGGTCCGTCCCACCGTCGGCGCGGTCCCCGACGAGGGTGGCTTCGGCTCCCGCTGGGTGGTCGGCTGCGCGGCATGCTCGTCGAACCACCAGGGGGTCGACTTCGCCGCGGCGATCGGGACCCCGGTCGTCGCCGCGCTGCCCGGCCGGGTCGTCTCGGCCGGGGTCCTCGGCGGCTACGGCAACCAGGTCCTCCTGCAGCACGCCGACGGCACCCAGACCCGGTACGGGCACCTGTCCGTGATCGACGTCCGACCCGGCCAGGTCGTCGCCGTGGGGGAACGCCTCGGGGCCGTCGGCGACACGGGCGTCTCGACCGGCGCGCACCTGCACTTCGAGGTCATCGTGGCGGGGACTCCGATCGACCCCGCTGCCTGGCTGCAAGCCCGCGGTCTCCTCTGACCGACCTGGACCCGGCCCGGTGCCTCCGCGGCGCTCGGGCGTAGCGTCGACACGGTCGCGGCACGGTGTCGCGCCAGGACGGAGACGCACGTGCGAGTGACGGTGTTGGGGACGGGTGCGATGGGCGCCGGCGTGGCCGGATCGCTGCTCCGCGAGGGCCACGAGGTCACGGTGTGGAACCGGAGCGCCGACCGGGCAGCGCCCCTCGGTGACCGTGGGGCGACGGTGGCCACGGAACCGGGCGTCGCGGTCGAGCGCGCCGAGGTGGTCCTGCTCACCCTGTTCGACACCGACGCGGTCGTCGACGTGCTCGAGCAGGCCGCCGGCGATGCCCCCACCGACGCCGTGTGGGTGCAGGCCTCGACGATCGGGGTCGAGGGCACCGCGACCGTCGTGCAGCTCGCCGAGAAGTACGGCATCACCCTGGTCGAGGCGATGATGCTCGGCACGAAGGCCCCCGCCGAGCAGGGGAAGCTCACCATGCTCGCAGCCGGGCCGAGTGACCTGCTCGACCGCGTCGACCCGGTGCTCGACGCGATCGGTGCGAAGACCGTCCGCGCCGGGGACAACGTCGGCGACGGCACCGCGCTGAAGCTCGCCGCGAACGCCTGGATCGCCTCGATCACGGCGGCGACCGGGCAGTCGCTCGCCCTGGCGGCCGCACTCGGACTCGACCCCGCGCTGTTCCTGCAGGCCATCGAGGGGAGTGCGAGCGACTCCGCCTACGCCCACGCCAAGGGCGCGGCGATGATCGCCCGGGAGTTCCCCGCGCAGTTCGCACTCGACGGGCTGCGGAAGGACATCGGACTCATCACCGATGCCGCCCGGACGTCCGGGGTGTCCACGACGCTGCTCGAGGCCCTCGGGCGCGTCTACGCCGATGCCAGCGCGGCCGGCCACGGGGGTGACGACATCGCCGCGGTCTGCACCGCGTTCTGACGCGGGGGATCAGCCCCGACGGAACAGCCGCCGTAGGCGCTTCGTGAGCCGCCCCACGGCCTCGTCGTTCATGGTGTTGGCGAGGTCGAAGGCCTCGCGTGCGGGATCGGCACCGGCCTGGATCCGTCGGAGTGCGGCGTCGGCCCGGGCCTGCGAGTCGAGCTCGGCGAACGGCATGTCGTCCTCGGGGTGGTGCTCGCCGCGAGGGTCCATGGCGTTGAGGGTACGCGCGACGGGCGTCGAGGTCACGCGGGCGTCGAGGTCACGCGGGCGTCGCGGTCACGCGCGACGGGGCTGGTCTGACCCGGCGTCGAGCTCGTCCACGACCCGGACCATCTCGTCGAGGAAGTCCACGACGACGGCCATCTCGTTGGTCGGAAGGTGCTCGGTGACCTCGAGCGCACGGGCGTCGAGTTCTTCGATGACGCGGAGCGCGTGCCGCATCGAGGTGCCGGTGGCGGTGAGGATCACGCCGCGGCGGTCGTTCGGGTCCGGGTGTCGTTCCACGTGACCGCTGCGGACGAGCCGGTCGACGAGTGCCGATGTCGACGCCGCCGTGATCTCGAGCCGCTCGGCGAGGTCCTTCGCGTTGACGGTGCGGCCGTCGTGCTCGGCGTCGATCAGGAAGCGCAGCGCCAGCAGGGCGTTCTCCCCGATGCCGAGTGCCTCACGCGCACGACGCTGGGCCGCGCTCTCGGCCGTTCGGTACCGTCGCAGGGCGTTGAGGACGTCCACGGCGGAGACCGCGGAGTCCTCGTACCAGTACCCTGCGGTGCTGGTCATCACCTCGGACGTCATGGCCCCAATGCTAGACGCTCTAGTTAGATTGTCTAGCGAGCGCGGTGACGGGACACCCGCAACACCCGTGACCCCGTTCCGTAACACCCCGGCAACGACGGCTCGTTAGGTTCTCGGCATGCAGGAGCAGCCGTGCTGAGCCGACTCGCGGGGAACGTCTTCCACGTGGGGAGCGCGGTCGAGCGCACCGACGTGGTCGCACGGTTGCTCGACGTCTACGTCGCCCGGCGAGAACCGGGCACCCTCGACGACGACCGGCTCGTGTCCACCGAGCTCCGCGGCGTCATCGGCGCCTCCGGCCCGGCGAACGACACGGACCGCGCCACCACCGTCGACGCCCTCGCGCTCGACCGGCACGAACCGGCGTCCATCGCCGCCGCGGTCGCCGTCGCGCGCGACCACGCCCGCCGTGCCCGCGAGGTCGTCTCGAGCGAACTCTGGGACTGCCTCGACGTCACCCGGTCGCGGATGCCCCGGAAGATCGCTCCCGACCGGGCGCACGAGTTCCTCGGCTGGGTCCGGGAACGCAGCGCCCTCGCCATCGGAGTGGTCGAGGGCGACGCCAGCCGCGACGAGGTGTGGGAGTTCTTCACCCTCGGCCGGTCGCTCACCCGCTGCGTCTCCACGGCACGACTGCTCGCGTCGCGGCTGCTCGAACCCGACGCGGTCACCTCGTGGACCGCGGCGCTCCGGGCATGCGGTGCGGGGGAGGCGTTCCTGCGTGGACGCGACCATGCTCCGACGCCGGCCGATGCCGCCGCCTTCATGCTCCTCGACGAGCACAGCCCCCGCTCCCTGCGCTTCACCGTGCACCGCGCCGCCGAGTGTCTGGCGGACGTCGTCCCGTCGTGCGTCGCGGACGAGGTCGCCGCGTTCGCCGAGGTGCGCGCACAGCTCGACGGGATCCCGGAAGAGTCGGTGCTCGCCGCGGTCGGTGACGTGGGGGAACGCCTGGCGGTCGCCGCCGACCGCGTCGCGGCGGCACTCGACGAACGCGTCTTCGCGGCGTCGGCACCCGTGCTCTGAGCCGACCGGACGCGCGTGTGGCGGAACGGGGCCGGTCCTTGCGTCGCGACCGCGGCCGTGGACGCGCGTCGCGCCGGACGGGAGGCCCGGGGCGGCGCCGGCACGGGCCTCCCGTCCGGCGGCCGGTGGCGTCACGGGCCGTCGGCCGACGCGCAGGTCGTCCCGCCGGTCCGTCAGACGGCGCTGGAGCGGTCGGCCAGGGTCTCGTCGCGTTCCAGCTCGCGGCGGAGCGCAGCGTGCGAGCCCACCACGGGCACCGCATGCGTGATCGCCAGGTGCAGTCGCGAGTCGGCGTCGTACCGCAACCGGACCCGCTGGTACCGGACGAGCCACACGAGTGCGATCCCGAGCGCCACGAAGCCCGAGGCCGCGCCGACCACGATCGCCCAGCGGGGGCCGAAGGCGTCGGCGACCGCACCGACGAGCGGGGCACCGATGGGGGTGCCACCCGCGAAGATCGCCATGTAGAGGGCCATCACACGGCCGCGCATCGCGGGCTTCGTCGTGGTCTGCACCAGGGCGTTCGCCGTGGTCATGAACGTCAGGGACGCGAGTCCGACGAACATCAGCACGATCGCGAAGGTCCAGTACGTCGGGGCGACGGCGGCGGCCGTGCACGCGAGCCCGAACCCGCCGGCGGCGAGGACGAGGGTGCGCATCCGGGGCTTGTCGCGCCGGGCGGACAGCAGCGCGCCGAGCACCGAACCGACCGCCATCACCGAGTTGAGCAGCCCGAACTCGCCGGCGCCCTGGTGGAACTCGACCCGTGCCATGGTCGAGGTGAAGATCGGGAAGTTCACGCCGAAGGTGCCGACGACGAAGATCATGCAGAGCACGACGACGATGTCCGGCCGGGTGCGGACGTACCGGAAGCCGGCGACGATCTGCCCCTTGCCGCGGCCGGCTCGGACCCGTTCGGTGAGCTGGGCGGGGTCGACGAACCGCAGCGCGAGCAGCACGGCGAGGAACGACCCGGCGTTGATGACGAACACCCATCCGGACCCGATCGCCGCGATGAGCACGCCGGCGACCGCTGGACCGATCAGGCGTGCGGCGTTGAACGACGCCGAGTTCAGCGCGACGGCGTTCGACACGTCCTCGCCCTGCACGACGTCGGAGACGAAGGCCTGCCGGATCGGGGCGTCGAACGCGGCGACGATGCCGAGTGCCAGGGCGAAGCCGTACAGCGCGAGCAGGGTGGCGGTGTGCGTGAGGACCATGACACCGAGTCCCAGCCCGAGCAGGCCCATCAGGCCCTGGGTGAGCATGAGCATCTTCCGGCGGTCGAACCGGTCGGCGGCGAGGCCGGTGAGCGGCAGGAGCAGCAGCTGTGGGCCGAACTGCAGGGCCATCGTGATGCCCACCGCGACGGCGTTGTTGTCCGAGAGCTGGGTCAGGACGATCCAGTCCTGGGCGGTGCGCTGCATCCACGTGCCGACGTTCGACACCAGGGCCCCGGCGAACCAGATGCGGTAGTTGCGTCCGGCGAGGGAGCGGAACATGGCGGTCACTGCTGGGCCAGCCTCCTCATGATCTCGGTGGCGTCGGCGAGGGTGCTCCGCTCGTCGCCGGTCAGGGCTGCGAGTCGCGGGGTGAGCCAGCCGTCGCGGCGGCGTCGGGTCTCCTCGACGAAGGACGCTCCGGCGGGCGTCGCGCCGAGCAGCACCTTGCGGCGGTCGTCCCCGTGCCCGCACTTCGACACCAGGCCCCGCTCGACCAGCACCGCGATCGTCTTCGTCATCGAGGGCGGGGTGACGCCGTCCTGTCGGCTCAGGTCGGCCAGGGTCATGGCGCCGTCGCGGTGCAGGCGGGCGAGGGCGGAGAACTGGGCGTCGGTGACGCTCGAGTCGGCCTTCTGGGCACGGAGGGTGCGGGACAGCCGGTTCACCGCGATGCGGAGGTCGGTGGCGTCGGTCATCGATCGTCAGCCTAACTCATTAGTTCAGCGAACGAACTGCATATCGGGTGACAGGTGACCGTTCCGGGCGTACCTGGTCGAAACGGGCGTACCTGGTCGGTTCTTTCGACCAGGTATGCCCGTTCCCGCTTTCCAGCGCGGGTGCGATGGGAAGGAACGTCGGACGGGAGGCCCGCCCAGCGTGCGCCGGTCGGCTCGCGTTGGGCGGGCCTCCCGTCCTTCAGTGCCGCGCGTCCGTCAGGATCGCGTCGTGCGGGAGCAGGGCGTGCACGCCCCACGTGCGGTTCGCGACCTGCGTCACCCGCATGCTCACCGCCACGCTCGCCATCGCGAGTGCCTCGGCTCGGCCGATCCCGTGCAGCCCGGCGATCCAGTCGACCATCCGGTCGAGCGCCGTGGTGGTCGCCACGTTGAGGTCGACGTCGAAACCGAAGGTGATGCGTCCGGCCGGGGTGTCGGCGTGCACGCCGGCGACCGGGGCCTCGTCGAGGAGGTCGAGCGTCATCGTGGTGGTCATGCCGCACTCGACCGCGGTGCCGGAGACCTCGCCGTCGCCCTGGGCCGCGTGCCCGTCCCCCACGTGGAGCAGGGCGTCCGGCACGGTCACCGGCAGGTACAGGGTCGAGCCGGTGACGAGTTCGCGGCAGTCGATGTTGCCGCCGCCGACCGTGCGGGGCGGGATCGTGGAGTGTTCGCCGGTGGCCTCCGGTGGGACGCCGACGACGCCGAGGAACGGCGCCGTGCGCACCCCCAGGCCGAGCTGGTTCACGGCGATGCCGGCCGGGACGTCGATGTCCCAGAGCAGCGGGCCCCGCGACGCCGGGTCGGTCAGGCCGAGTGCGCGGGTGACCGGGGAGTCGACGCCGCCCGAGGCGGTGTAGCCCCAGTCGTCGGGCACGAGGTCGTCGAAGTGCACGGCGAGGACCATCCCCGGACGGGCACCGGCGACGGCGATCGGTCCGACGAGGCAGTGGCCCCGGCGCGGGTCGATCAGGGTCGGGGCGTCCAGACCCGGGCCCGGCTGGCGTTCCGTGTAGCCCGCGGCGCTGAGGGTCCGGACGGTCACCGTGTCGCCCGGTTCCACGGTCAGGACTGGCTGACGTTCGGCGGTGAAGACGTCGACGGCGGTGTCGGCGGTGGCATCGAGGTGGTGGTGGGTCGTCACCGCTCGATCATCCCAGGCGGGCGCGGCGTACCTGGTCGGATCGGGCGTACGGGGTCGGATCGGGCGTACCGGGTGGGATCGGGCGTACGGGGTGGAATCGGGCGTACGGGGTGGAATCGGGCGTACCTGGTCGGAAGTTCTGACCGGGTACGCCCGATTCCACCAGCCATCGCGGGTGTTCTGGGAAGGAACGTCCTCAGTGGAACTGGGGGATCGTCAGCCAGATGCCCGCGAGGACCGCGGCGACGCACACCGCGAAGCACAGCACAGCACCCGCCAGTGCCGCCGGCGGGGTGTGCCCGGAGCGCGGGCTCTCGTCGGAGTACTGCGTGCGCTCGCCGCCCGCGTCGTCCGGCTGCCCCGTCCCGAGCAGCCGGAGGCCGAGCGTGTACACGAGCACCAGGCCCACGGCGGCCACGAAGCCGACGCCGGCGACCGTGCCGATCGCGGTGAAGTCGATGTCCATCGTCGTTCCCCTCAGTTCGTCGCGCCGGTCGGCTGCGGCTCGGCCTGCTCGGCCGGCCCGGACTCGGTGGTGATGTCCTCGTGCGAGATCGGCTTGCGCTTGGCGAGGACGTAGAAGGTGAGCCCGCCGGCCAGGGCGAGGACGGCGACGAGCACCAGCCCGAACGCCGAGGTCGACGCGAGCCAGGTCGCGAGCGCCCCGACCACCGCAGCGGCGGGCAGCGTGATCACCCACGCGGCGACGATGCGGCCGACGACCGACCAGTGCACGTCGGCGAGCTTCTTGCCGAGCCCCGAGCCCACGACGGCGCCGCTCGTCACGTGGGTCGTCGAGAGCGCGAAGCCCAGGTGCGACGAGATGAGGATCGTCGCGGCGGAGCTCGTCTCGGCGGCGAAGCCCTGTGGCGACTGCACGTCGGAGATCTTCTTGCCGACGGTCTGCATGATCCGCCAGCCGCCCATGTAGGTGCCGAGGCCGATCGCGAGCCCGCACGCCAGGATCACCCAGAGCGCGGGACCCGTGCCGGCGGCCTGGTAGTTCGCGGCGATGAGGGTCAGCGTGATGACGCCCATCGTCTTCTGCGCGTCGTTCGTGCCGTGCGCGAGCGACACCAGCGACGCCGAGATCGTCTGCCCGTGCCGGAACCCCGTCGCCGCACCGTGCGTCGTCGCGTTCTTCGTGAGCACGTACGCCAGGTACGTCGCCACGAGGGCGATCACCCCGGCGATGAGCGGCGAGAGGAGCGCCGGCAGCACGACCTTCGACACCACCGTCGCCCAGCTGATCGAGCTCAGCCCGGCACCGATGATCGAGGCACCGATGAGCCCGCCGAACAGCGCGTGGGTGGAGGACGACGGCAGCCCGACGTACCAGGTCGCCAGGTTCCAGAGCACCGCGCCGACGAGGCCGGCGAAGATCATCGTGGGGGAGATGCTGACGCCGCCCTCGCCCTCACGGATGATGCCCTGCGAGACGGTCTTGGCGACCTCGGTGGACAGGAACGCGCCGACCACGTTGAGCACGGCGGAGATGAGCACGGCGGTCCGGGGCTTCAACGCTCCCGTCGCGACCGACGTGGCCATGGCGTTCGCGGTGTCGTGGAAGCCGTTCGTGAAGTCGAACACGAGGGCCACGACGATCACCAGCGTGACGATGACGATGACGTCCATGCGCAGGACGGTAGGCCACCCCCGGAACCGCCTGCGTGAACGCCGGGTGAACAGGTCCGCGAAGGTGCCTGTCTGCGAGGATGCTCACGTGCCCACCTTCTCCGCCGCTCGAGGCGACGCCTCGTTCACCGACGCACACGGCGTCGAGATCGTCTACTCGACCTGGCGTGCGGCACGACCCAGGGGCGTCGTGCAGATCGCGCACGGCGTCGGCGAGCACGGACTGCGGTACGAGCCCCTCGCGCAGGACCTGGTGCGGGCCGGCTACACGGTGCACGCGAACGACCACCGCGGGCACGGACGCACCGGCCTGGCGCAGTGGGACGGCGACCACGCCAAGCTCGGTCGGCTCGGCCCCGGCGGGCTGCGTGCGGCCATCGCGGCGGTCGAGCAGATGGGTGCGGTCGCACGCGCCGACGAACCCGGCCTACCGCTCGTGCTGCTCGGGCACTCGTGGGGGTCGCTCATGGCGCAGCGGATCGTGAACACCTCGTCGGCGTCCTACGACGGGGTCGTCCTGTCCGCGAGCGCCTACCGGCTGCCCGGCTGGATGAACAGCGGCGACCTGAACGCCCGTCACGCCGGCTCGGGGCCCACCAAGTTCGAGTGGCTCACCCGTGACCGGAAGATCATCGACGCCGTGGCGGTCGACCCGCTCGCGGTCGAGGCCGACGTCATCGGGCTGTTCGGGCTCGCCGACACCCTCCGGCTGCTCGGGGTGCCACGGCGGGGGATCCCGCACGACCTGCCGATGCTGCTGCAGGTCGGGTCCGACGACGCACTGGGCGGGCCGCGGTCGATCGAGCGGCTCGCGCAGGCCTACCGCCGCCGCGGCCGGCTGTCCGACGTGACCGTGCAGGTGTACGAGGGCGCGCGCCACGAGATCTACAACGAGACGAACCGCGACGAGGTCGTCGCCGACCTGGTCGCGTGGCTCGACCGGGTGACGGCGCGCTGACGGCGCTCGCCGGGTCCTGAAGCGGGACCGGCGACGGACTGGAGGCCCGTGGCGGCACCGCCACGGGCCTCCAGTCCGTCACCAGGCAGGCTCACTGCCGGGCCGTCGGCGGTCCGGAATAGGGTTGCGGCATGCACGGTGAGTACAAGGTCCCCGGAGGCAAGCTGGTCGTCGTCGACCTCGAGGTCGTCGACGGCACGATCGAGCAGTTCCGTCTGGCGGGTGACTTCTTCCTGGAACCCGACGACGCGCTGCCGCTCATCGACGCGGCCGTCGACGGGCTCCCCGCCACCACCGACGCACCGGGCATCGCCACGGCCGTGCGGGCGGCCCTGCCGACCGACGCCGTGCTGCTCGGCTTCACGCCCGAGTCGGTCGGCGTGGCCGTGCGCCGCGCACTGTCGCGGGCCTCGACCTGGCGCGACCACGACTGGCAGATCGTCCACGAGGGGCCGATCAGCCCGAACGAGCACCTCGCGCTCGACCAGGTGCTCACCGAAGAGGTCGGCGCCGGACGCCGTGGGCCCACCCTCCGCATCTGGGAGTGGGACCAGCCCGCCGTCGTGATCGGCTCGTTCCAGTCGCTCAAGAACGAGGTCGACCCGGCCGGCGCTGAGAAGTACGGCGTACAGGTGGTCCGGCGGATCTCCGGCGGTGGCGCGATGTTCATGGACGCCGGTGCCGTCATCTCGTACTCGCTCTACGTCCCGTCCGACCTGGTGCAGGGCATGACCTTCGCCGACTCGTACGCGTTCCTCGACGAGTGGGTGATCGAGGCCCTCAAATCGCTCGGCATCGAGGCGTACTACCAGCCGCTCAACGACATCACCTCGACCAAGGGCAAGATCGGCGGGGCCGCTCAGAAGCGCCTCGGCACCGGATCGCTGCTGCACCACGCCACCATGAGCTACGACATGGACGGCGAGAAGATGGTGCAGGTCCTGCGGATCGGGCGCGAGAAGATGAGCGACAAGGGCACCACCAGCGCCGCGAAGCGCGTCGACCCGCTCCGCTCGCAGACCGGGCTGTCCAGAGCCGAGATCATCGAGCGGCTGATCGGCACCTTCACCCGCCTGTACGGGGCGACCGAGGGGCACGTGACCGAGGCCGAGCGCGAGCGGGCGCAGGAGCTGGTGCGGACGAAGTTCGCGACGAAGGAGTGGCTCGAGCGGGTGCCGTGAGCCCCCGGGGGCTGCCGGGCGTCCGCGCTCGGTCGGGCGTTGACGCGGCGGCCGGAGCTGAGGGGGGACGTCCCGGCCGCCGCTGGTTCGAGTGTGCGCCCCGACCTCATGAACCAGACGTGTGGATGATGGGAATCCCCCGCGCGGCTGATCCGCTCGCCGCGCGGTCCACGTAGCGTCGCTGCCGTGAACTGGTTGATCTTCCTGGGGGCGGTGGCCGCGGTGGCCGTCGTGGTGTGGATCGCCGATCGCTTGGGGTGGATCGACCTGTCGAACAAGTCCCAGCGCAGCGGCGGTTCCGGAGGCATGGTCGGGATGCTGGACGAGGTGTTCGCACCGACCCGGCACGAGACGCAGGCCGAGTACGAACGGCAGGCGCGCCTGCCGAAACAGGCCCCGTCGCCGGCGGACGACGACCACGACCTGCTCAGCGGCAGCGTGCTCATCCGGGTGCCGACGGTGCGGAGCGCCGGGCGGCACGAGGCCCGCATGGGGACGCACGACCGGTCGTACTGAGCTTCTGCGCGTCGTGCTGCTCGCTCAGCGCGTGGTGAGCTCCTGGTAGTCCGGGTGCCGCTCAATCCATGCGTGCACGTAGCTGCACTGTGCGACGACCCGGCGTGAGGAACTCGCGCGCACGTCGTCGAGCGCGTGCTGCACCAGGATCGACGCGTGCCCACCGCCGCGGTGCTCGGGATCGACCTCGGTGTGCACGAAGCGGATCTCGTCGCCGTCGATCTCGTACGCCGCGAGGCCGATGACCTCGCCGTCCTCGACCAGGGAGTACTGCTGCTTGTCGGTGTCGTTGCGGATCTCGGGTGCTGCTGCCATGCACTCGACCGTACGCCGGGGCCTGGGCGTGCGCTCTGTGCTGCACGCTGGCTCCGTGCGCTGTGCTGTGCGGTGCGGTGCGGTGCGGTGCGGTGCGGTGCGGTGCGGTGCGCGTCGAGCGTGCTCGCTCGGTGTGCGCGACAATGGGTCCGTGCGCAGGGGAGACGACCGAGGCCCGGACCGCGTCGTCCTCGGCGACGCCCTCGACGTGGTCCCCGCCTACCCGGACGGCTCGTTCACGCTGGTGTACCTCGACCCGCCGTTCAACACCGGCCGGTACCAGCGCCGCCACGCGACCTCAGCGGTGCCGAAGGCCGACGGGCCCGTGATGGGGTTCCACGGCCGGACCTACGAGCGGGTGCGCGGCGACCTGATGCGCTTCGACGACCGGTTCGAGGACTACTGGTCGTTCCTCGAACCCCGGCTCATCGAGGCCTGGCGCCTGCTCGCCGCCGACGGCACGCTGTACCTGCACCTCGACTACCGCGAGTCGCACTACGCCAAGGTGCTGCTCGACGCGCTGTTCGGTCGCGAGTCGTTCCTGAACGAGATCGTCTGGGCGTACGACTTCGGCGCCAAGTCCAAGACGCGCTGGCCCACCAAGCACGACACGATCCTGGTCTACGTGAAGGACCCGTCGCGGTACTGGTTCGACTCCGAGGCCGTCGACCGCGAGCCGTACATGGCGCCGGGACTCGTCACCCCCGAGAAGCGCGAGCGCGGCAAGCTGCCCACCGACGTCTGGTGGCACACGATCGTGTCGCCGACCGGTCGCGAGAAGACCGGCTACCCCACGCAGAAGCCCGAGGGGGTGCTGCGGCGGATCGTGCAGGCGTCCTCGCGCGAGGGGGACTGGGTGCTCGACTTCTTCGCGGGCAGCGGGACCACGGGTGCCGTGGCACAGGCGTTGGGGCGGCGGTACGTGCTGGTGGACGACAACCCGGCGGCGATCGACGTGATGCGGAAGCGGTTGCCGGGGGCGTCGTTCGAGGTGGCCGGAGCACCGGCGGCAGCGGCGGGGGACGCGGCGCCGGCCGTCTGAGGCGTGGGCAGGGTCCGGGACGGGAGTGTCCGCACATCGTCGTCGATGGGTAAGGTTGAGGCCTCGGCCGTCGATGAGCGGAAGCGAGCATCACGGGGGCGATGTTGGGGACCATACCGTTCGACGAAAGCGCGGCGAACCGCCTGATCAAGGCGGCGACTGGAGCGGACATCACGTTGCTGTTCGCGGCTTCTGCCCGTCGATCAGCTGCCGAGGACGCTTCCACTGACTTCTCCGGTGCCTACGCTGACCGCTTCGCCGAAGCTGCGGTGGCCGAAGCCGCTGATCGTGTCCGCCTCGCCGGTGCGCTCGGTCGACTTGCGGACGCGGTGCAGGTCGTCATCGGTGAGGCCCAGCGAGAGCGCGAACGGCTGGCCGCTGTCGACGCCTGGCAGGGACGCGAGACCGCGCGTCAGCAGGCCGACGATGAACCGCTGGGGATCTTCGAGGTCAATCCGACTCCGATGTTCGACCCGAAGCCCTCGGACATCCCGATCCGACCTACACCGATCTCGGCGTCGTTCTCCGCATCGGACCGTCCGCGAACGGCTGGCGGGTCGAGCATGGGTCGCAGTTCGGCGGACCCCGAGCGGCTCCGGACCTTCGTGGCGTCGGCGCGGGCCTCGGATCGCGGGTTCTCGGAGCATGCGGTGAAGCTGCGGAAGGCATGGTCCGGCTTCACGAGCAACTGCTCCTGGGCAGAGGTGTCCAGTTCGACCCTGCTCCCGGGGTTCGACCGGTACCTGCAGGAGAACGCTTCCGATGCAGATTGGATCGAGCGGATAGCGTCCGCGTTCGAACGCGCCGGCGCAAGCAGCACGCTCTCGAACTCCGTCCTCGACTTCGCTGCTGCTGCGACGATCCCCCCGTCGTTCCGAACCCTGCTCGCACCCGGGGCCACGCCGGCCGAGGTCGCGGCGACCTGGGTGGGTCTCGGTCTGACGAAGGCGAACGAGATGGACCTCCTGGCGTTGCCGCCCGAGGTGCTCGCGATGCTCGGGAACCTCGAGGGGATCCCGTACTGGGCACGGAACACCGCGAACCAAGAGGTCCTCGACGACCGTCTCGCGCGGAAGAACCTCGATCCCGATGAGCGCGAAGCGCTGAGGAGCATCCGGGCCAGCTTGGGAGACAACCGGTTCCTCATCTCGCTGACGGGAGACGTCCCGCCCTTGGCCGCAGTCTCGATCGGAGACCTGGACGCCGCGACCAACGTCACATGGGCCGTTCCGGGGATGGGATCCAGCACCAAGACGATGACCGGTTGGGTACAAGCAGCGCAGAACGTCGCGGACGAGCAGGTCAAGGTGGACGGCCCGGGAAACCGTGCGGTGATCGCCTGGATGGGTTACGAGGCGCCGCCAGCGCCGCCTGACCTCGGTGTCTTCAACGAGGACGCGGCCGAGAGCGGTGGGGCGAAGCTGGCGGCATCGATCCGTGGGCTCGACGCCGTTCGTGCCGGCGACATGCCCCGGACGAACGTCCTGGCACACTCGTACGGCACCACGACGGCGTCGATCGGGCTGACGGCACCAGGCGTCCACGTCGACTCGTTCACGTCGATCGCGTCTGCCGGCATCCCGCAGACCATCCCGACAGCGCAGGACATCCAGGCTGACCACGTCTACGCGGGGCAGGCCCAGGACACCTTCGTCGGCATTCCCGGGCTGGGCGACCAGTACGCCTACATCGGCAGAGGGTTCAGCGTGCCGTACCGGCTCGACCCGACGAACTCCAGCTTCGGCGCGGAGACCTTCGGCGCGGATGGCGCCGACGGCTTCGACCCCGTGAAGGACCACGGCGTGCACACCGCAAGCGGAAACGGCTACCTCGACCCGGGCACGGAGTCGCTGAGGAACGTGGCTAAGACGACGACCGGTCACGGCGACCGCGTGACACCGGCAGGGTGACATGCTGGACACCCGACGACCCAACGGAGACCGACACCGATGACCGCCCTGAAGCAGTGGATCGCAGTCACCGTGACCACGATCGCGATCGTCGGCACGACTGCCGGCTGTTCTGGAGGACACATGGAGAACCGACCGACCCAGGAGCCAGCCAATGCGAAGCGCAGCATCCAGCAACTCGTCGACGACACGACCGATGCGCTCGGCGGGACGTGGACGGTCCAGGAAGGGCCGCGGCTCGGCACGTGCGAGGACGAGCGCGGCGTCGGCGAGGGTGTGAACTACACGTACATCAAGTCCCGTGCTGATCGCGGCGACGTCGAGCAGGGGATCCGGACGCTCGAGAAGCTGTGGGGCGAGCGCGGACTCGACACGAAGCGGTTCTCCGATCCCGACGCGTCCTACAGCGGCGTCGACGGCAGCGGGGACGGCGTGGCGAACATCGGGTTCCAGTCCTCCGACCTCGGCGGGGGCGACACGGTCAGTGGTACCTCGGCGTGCGCTGCCGGGGACTACGTCGAGATGCGCGAGCGAGAGCGCTCGTAGCCTCGGCACGGGATCGTTCAGGCGGTCTGAGGCGAGCGGGGTCTGCGACGATCCACGAGTGGTTCGACGCGTGGATCGTCGGAACATGCACACGCAACGAGCGACGACGTCGAGGGGTGGATTCAGGTGGTGGTTGCAACACCTGTTTCTGTTGGTCGTGAGAGTAGCTGTTTGAGGGCTTCGGCGG